>NZ_JACBZD010000002.1:10000-310000 GCF_013407765.1 Allostreptomyces psammosilenae | reverse complement strand
CGCGTCGGGGCCGGGCGCGCCGGGGCCCGGAGCGTTGGAGGCCGGAGCGTTGGAGCCCGGCGCGCCGGGGCCGAACGGGTCGGTGCCGGGGCGGCCCTGACCGGCGCGGGTCCGGCCGGCCTCCGGTCTGGGCCGGCCGCCCTGCCCCGGCCGTCCGGCGGTGGGACGGCGCACGTCCCATCCGGGATCGGCGAATCCCCGCTCGTCGAATCCGCGTCCGCCGACCCCCGGTTCACCGAATCCGGGCTGGTCGGCCCCGTGCTCGTCGGGCCTGCGGCTGCTGGACGGCTTCATCGGCATCCCTCGCGTCCCTCCCCGGGTCGTCCGCCGCCCCGGTCACGGTCGTCCGGGGCGGACCGTCCCGGGTATGCCCCCGGCGTGCCGCACCGGCACACGCCGAACCGGACACTTGCCTGCGTACCGGGAGGAAGTTCTCGCATCACACCCCGCGTTCGAGGCACCCGCGGACCGTGCCGGATCGGCGCGCGGCGGCGCGTGCGCTCTCGCGCCCCCGCGACGCGGACCGGAGGACGCCGTCCGACGGGCGTGCGGCGCGCTCCGGGTGGTGCGTGGGGCGTCGAGGGGCGCGACCGGCTCCCACGTGCGCCGTAACGCGCGCCGGGACGCGCGCGGGGACGCCCCTCGGCCGTCCGGGGCCCACCACGGCCGCGCGGAGCCCGGGATCACGCCGTAACCCCGGCACCCGGCGGTAGTTGAGCAGGGCGTGAGAGATACCGTGACAGCCCGTTCCTGGAGCAGCGGCACCCTGATCGACGCCGCCATCGCCTACGCCGAGGTCTGCCGCTGGGATGTCGCGGCGGGCGCCCGCCTGCTCGAGCACGACGGCCCACCCCGCTGTTCCTGCGGCGACCCGGTGTGCACCGCCCCGGGCGCGCACCCGGTGCGCGCCGACTGGGCGCTGCAGTGCAGCAACAATCCGGCCGCCGTCCGGCACTGGTGGTCGGCGCAACCCGACTCCTGCGTCCTGCTGCCGACCGGACGCTCGTTCGACGCCGTGGACGTGCCGTTCAACGCCGGCTGCCTGGCCCTCGCCCGCCTGGAGCGCCTCGGCGTGGAACTGGGCCCGGTGCTGTCGGTCGCCAACCGCCGGATGGTGTTCCTGGTGCTGCCGGGCATCGCCGAGAAGGTCCCGGATCTGCTGCGCAGGATCGGTTGGGCACCTGCGGGTATCGATCTGGTGGCGCACGGTGACGGCTCCTATGTGCCGGGCGCCCCCAGCCGGATCGGCCGGTTCGGATACGCCCAGTGGGCCCGCCCGCCGCGCGGCGGCACCCGGTGGATGCCGGACGTGAAGGACCTGCTGCCGAGCATCGCCTACGCCTGCGGCCAGGAGACCCGCCGCCCCTCCCTCGTCCCGGCTCGCTCCCGGGGCTGACCGGGCGGACCCGAACGGCGACGCACGAGGGGCGACGCACGAGGGGCGGGTGGCTCTTCCTCCCAGAACGGGGAGGAAGAGCCACCCGCCCCTCGCCGTGTGCGGACGGCCGGCAATCATCGCCGTGCGGACCTCCAGAGTCATGCACCTGCCCAAAGTTATCCACAGGCGGCACGTGGGGGACTGCGCTCGGTAACAGCCTCGTGGGATCCTGAAACAGGGGGTCCCCCCAGAGCAAGTGGTTGATCAGGCAACAACACCTGGCATGGCCCTGACGCGAACCAGCGGCCTCACCGGTGGCGGCACGGCAGCCAGGGGGCGACAGGGCAGAGGCCGGAAGGCCACCTGGCAGGCAACGGTCAGGATGCCTCCCCGAACGGCGGCGGTCTCCGCGAACAGCAGCGGCCAGGGGAGGAAGGCCGCGGTCAGGAACGGAGGTTCCGTTTGTCCAGCAGGGCGTCGAAATCGCCCCGTGCCCCCATGGCACGGAGCCCGGCCAGCGCACGGGCGCGCCGGCGGACGGCGAGGATTTCGCGCGCAGCCGCCTCGACGGGCTCCGTCGCGGTGGTCGCGCCCGCCACGGCGGCCGCGTCAGCGACCGGGTCGTCGTCCGGTTCGATGGGGGTCCGGCTCATGCGCCTGCCTCCTGCGATGCGTCGTGAGCGGGCAATGATGCCGGGACGCCGCCATCCGTGATCGGACGGCGGCGTTCCGGGCGGTGGGCGTCGGGTAGGGAGGGAGGGACGACCAGACCGTCGACGGGGGTGCCGGCCACGACACGCGCGTCCCCGCCGGACAGCGAGGAGCCCGACGTGGACCTGGCCAAGGCGCCCGGCGCGATACCCCGGCCACCCGAACCGGCCGCCGCGGGAATCCACCTCCCGACGCCGCCCCCGCCGGCCGCCCCCAGCGGCCCGCCGGCGGTCCGGGTGCGCGGGCTGACCAAGCGGTTCGGGGAGCGGCTGGCCGTGGCAGGGATCGACCTGGACCTCCCGGCGGGCAGCTTCGTGGGCCTGGTCGGCCCCAACGGGGCGGGGAAGACGACCACCCTGTCGATGGTCACCGGGCTGCTCCGCCCGGACGCCGGCACGGTGCAGGTCGCCGGCCACGACGTCTGGCGGTCGCCGGTGGCCGTCAAGGGCCGGATCGGCGTGCTGCCGGAAGGGCTGCGGCTGTTCGAACGGCTCACCGGCGCGGAACTGCTGGAGTACACCGGGAGGCTGCGGGGGCTTCCCGTCTCGGACGTCCGGCGCCGCACCGATGACCTGCTCGCCGTCCTGGACCTCACCGGGGCGCGGAACCAGCTGGTGGTGGACTACTCCACCGGCATGCGCAAGAAGATCGGCCTGGCCGCGGCGCTGATCCACAACCCGACGGTGCTCTTCCTGGACGAGCCCTTCGAGGGCGTGGACCCGGTCTCCGCGCGGACCATCCGGCACGTGCTGGAGCGCTACACCGCCTCCGGCGCCACCGTGGTGTTCTCCAGCCACGTCATGGAGCTGGTGGAGAAGCTGTGCGACTGGGTCGCGGTGATGCGGGGCGGCAGGGTGGTCGCGCAGGGTCCGCTGGACCGGGTGCGCGACGGACGGCCGCTGCACGAGGTCTTCATCGACCTGGTCGGCGCGGCGGACCGCGCGGAGGCCTCGCTGGACTGGCTCGGCGGGCCCCGGTGAGCGCCCCCGCGGCCGGCGGTCAGCCCTCCGCCCCGGCCGCCCCAGCCCCGTTCCCCGCCGCCCCCTCCCCCGCCGCGCCGCCCACCGCGTCACCCGGGCTGGGCGCCACGGCGCGGCTGCTCGCCGCCATGAAGGCCCGGATGGTGGTGAACGGCCTGCGGCAGAGCCGGGCCCGCACCGTGGTCTACGTCATCGGCTCGCTGGTCGCCCTGGTCTACGCGGCCGGCGCGCTGCTGCTCATGGCGGTGGCCCGCGGCCAGGACTTCGCCTTCAGCGCGCCCACGCTGCTGTTCAGCGTGTTCGCCCTGGGCTGGGCGGTGCTGCCGCTGTTCGTCTCCGGCGGCGGGGACGAGACGCTGGACCCCAGCCGGTTGGTGCTGCTCCCGCTGCGCCCGGCCCAGCTGCTGGCCGGCATGGTGGCCGCCTCGGCGGTCGGCCTGGGCCCCGCCTTCACCCTGCTGTTCCTGCTCACCGCCCCGGTCGCGCTGGTGGAGTCCGCGGCCGGGCTGGTCGCCGCCGTCCCCGCCGTACTGCTCGCCCTGCTGCTGTGCCTGACCCTCTCCCGCGCCGTGGCCGCCGCCAACACCCGGATGCTGAACAGCCGGCGCGGCCGTGACCTCGCGCTGCTCAGCGGGATCCTCGTGGCGCTCGGCGGCAACCTGGTCGGCGCCGGGGTGCGGCAGCTCGGCAGCGGCTCCCTGGAGGTGGTGGACGCGCTCGGCGAGGTGCTGCGCTGGCTGCCCCCGGGGATGGCGGTGGACGCCATCCGGGCGGCGGAGGAGGGGCGCGCCGCGGCCTCGGCCGGGCGGCTGCTGGTGGTGGCGGCGACGGTGGCCGCGCTGATGTGGTGGTGGCAGCGCTCGCTGCACCGGCTGATGGTCACCGCGGACTCCTCCACGCTGCTCGGCGGCGCGCAGGAGCCCGGCCCACGGCGCCGCCGGGCCGCCGACCGCGCCGGCGCGGACGCCATGGCGGGACCGGTCGTGCTGCGCCGGCTGCGGCTGGTGCCCGGCGGCCGGGCCGGCACCGCGATGGCGCGGCAGGCCCGGTACGGCTGGCGGGATCCGCGCGGCCGGGTGGCCTGGGTGGCCGTCCTCGGCATGGGCGCGATCATGCCGCTGGTGTTCGCGGCCCAGGGAACGGCCTCCGTCTACCAGTCGCTGTGGGCGGCCGCCTTCCTCGGCAACCAGATCGGCAACGTGTTCGGCATGGACGGCTCGGCGTTCTGGACCGTCGCGGCCACCATCACCGACCGTCGTGACGCTCGGGCGGAGCTGCTCGGCCGACTGCTCGCCGTTGCCGTGGTCGCCGTGCCGTACGTCGTCGTGGTGACCGGCCTGCTCGCCCTGCTCACCGGGTCCGGCGAGTTCTGGCCGGCGCTCGGCCTGGCCCTGGGCGTGGTCGGGGTGCAGTTCGCGGTCGGCCTGCACACCAGCGTCCGGCTCCCCTACGCCGTGCCGGAGCGTGACGGCACGGGCGGGGCCGCGGCCGGCCAGGCGGGACTGGCCTGGGGCTCGATGACGCTCGGCGCCGTGGCGTCACTCCTCGTCTGCCTGCCGCTGCTCGCCGTGCTCCTCCCGCTGCGGGAGGCGGGCGGCGCGGCGGCGCTGCTGATGGTGCCGATCGGCGTGGGCTGGGGGCTGGCCGCCGTGCTGGTGGCGCTGCGCACGGCCTCGGCGGCGCTGCCCGGGCGGCTGCCGGAGATCCTCTGGGCGGTGGCCAAGGGCTGACATCATGGCGGGCCCGGCAGCCCGCCACCATGGGGTGATCAGCTGATCACCCCACGTGCTTCCCACTTTCGAGTGACGCCCGGCGGGGGTTGCCGGGTAACCCCGTGGGGACAATGGGTGACGGAGGGACCGGGAGGGCCGGAAGGGGAAGCCGGTGGTCCGGGGGTCTCCGGGCGGGCCTGCGAGTGGGCCCGCCGAGAGGGTGGGACAGCCCGGAGCGCTCGGGGCTCCGGGCTGCGGGCGGGGGCGGCTCCTGCCGGGCCGCCCCCGCTCACCCGAACCTCCGCCCATCCGAACCGCCGCCCATCCGAACTGGCGCCCATCCGAACTGGCGCCCATCCGAACCGGCGCGCGCCGAAGCCCCGCGTTGCCCGAAGCCCGCGTTGCCCGAACCCCAGGCACCCGAACCCCCCGATGGCCCGAATCCGCGCGCACCCGACGAACCCCCGGGCACCCGAACCCCGATCCCCGCAACCGGAGCGCAGACCTCCGTTCAGCCGTCCCGGAACCGCCGCGAAGCGGTCAGGCCTTGGCCACGAAGACGTGCGAAGCGACCTCGGCGTCCAGTTCCACGGACTCCCCGCCGCTGCCGACCAGCACGCCCCCCACCGACTCCGACACCTGCACCACGGCGCCCGGCCGCACCCCCGCGCGGCGCAGCGCGTGCATCAGCTGCGAGTCGGTCTGGATCGGCTCGCCGATGCGGCGCACCACGACGGACTTGCCCTCCCCGCCGGCCTCGACGTCCCCCAGGGCGATGATGCCCTCCTCCAGGAAGGAGTCGGTCGGCCCGGTCTCCCCCAGCTCCTCCAGGCCGGGGATCGGGTTGCCGTAGGGGGACTCGGTGGGGTGCTGGAGCAGCTCGATCACCCGCCGCTCCACCGCCTCGCTCATCACGTGCTCCCAGCGGCAGGCCTCGGCGTGCACGTCCTCCCACTCCAGGCCGATCACGTCGACGAGCAGGCACTCGGCCAGGCGGTGCTTGCGCATCACCCGGACGGCCAGCCGGCGGCCCTCCTCGGTCAGCTCCAGGTGCCGGTCCGGGGCGACGGCGAGCAGGCCGTCCCGTTCCATCCGGGCCACCGTCTGGCTGACCGTGGGGCCGCTCTGCTCCAGCCGCTCCGCGATCCGGGCGCGCATGGGGACGACGCCCTCCTCCTCCAGCTCCAGAATGGTGCGGAGGTACATCTCCGTCGTGTCGATCAGTCCGCTCACGGCTGCACAGCTCCGTTCCTTGGTCCTCATGCCAATTCTGGACCATGTCCAGGACAGCTGTGTCGCCCGGAAGGACGGCGGCCGCCGGGCGCGGGCGGACCGCGGCGCCGTGACGGTCGCGGCGTCCCGTGCGCCGGGGGCGTTGACACGGCCGTGGCGAGGCGCCACCGTTCGGTTGCCCGGCCCCCGCGCCGAGATCCGCGCGGGAGCGGGGCGGGCCGCGGAGCCGACAGGAGAGGACGCGCCATGACGGAGCTGGCCGGGCAGTACCTGGACGCCGCCCTGGAGGCCCTGCGGCGGGCCCGCGACGACGCGGCGCCGGCCGTGGACGCGGTGGCCGGGGCCGTCGCCCGCACCGTCGCCGACGGGGGGCGGCTGTTCGTCTTCGGCGCCGGCCACTCCTCGCTGCCGGCCATGGACGTCGTCTACCGGGCGGGCGGGCTGGCGCTGATGAACCTGCTGGCCGTGCCGGGCGTGACCGGGGTGGACGTGGTGCCGGCCACCCTCGGCAGCGCGCTGGAGCACGTGCCCGGCCTGGCCACCGCCACGCTGGACTGCTCCCCCGCCCGCACCGGGGACCTGCTGTTCGTGATCTCGCTGTCCGGGCGCAACACGCTGCCGGTCGAGATGGCCTCGCAGGCGCGCGGGCGCGGGCTGACTGTCGTCGGGGTCACGTCGCTGGCGTACGCGGCGGAGGTCTCCTCCCGCCACCCCTCCGGCACCTTCCTCAAGGACCACTGCGACCTGGTGCTGGACACCGGCATCGGGGTCGGTGACGCGGAGCTGGAGGTCGACGGCGTCCCCGGGCGGATCGGGCCGGTCTCCACCGTGGTCACCTCCGCGCTGCTCCAGGCGGTCGTGGCGGGTGCCATCGGCCTGCTCGTCGAGCGCGGGGTGACGCCGCCGACGTTCCGCTCGGGCAACGTGGACGGCGGCACCGAGTGGAACCGCACGGTGCTGGCCGACAACGCGGACCGCATCTTCCACTCCTACCCGCCGACCGCGCACCGCTGAGCGGCTGCCCGGTGACCGCCACCCGCCGCCCGGCGCCCCCAGGCGGCCGGCGCCGGCCGGGTGCCCGCGAGCGGTCAGCGGCCGTCGGCGGCGAGTTCGCGGGCTGCCTCGGCGAGGTCCTTGGCGGTGTCGATGGCCCGCCACGAGGCGCCCTGCGGCAGGTGGTACCCGGCCAGGCGGCGCTCGCGGGCGAGCCGGGGGAAGGTGGTCCGCTCGTGGTCGCCGCGCTCCGGCAGCAGCTCGGTGAACTCCGGCGCGAAGGCGTAGACGCCTGCGTTCACCGGCCAGGGCGTGGGCGGGGCCTCGATGAAGTCGGTGACGTGGCCGAGGCCGTCCGTCTCCACCACCCCCCAGGGGATGCGCGGGCGGGCCAGCGCCAGGGTGGCGACCGCGGAGCGCTCCTCGTGGAAGGCGGCCATCTCCCGCAGGTGGAAGCGGGTCCACACGTCGCCGTTGGTGGCGTACCAGGGGCGCCGCGGGTGCGGCAGCGCCGCGGCGGCGTACCGCAGGGCGCCACCCCGTCCCAGCGGCTCTGACTCGACGACGGTCTCCACGGTGAGCGGCAGGTCGGCCCCGGCCAGCCAGGAGCGCAGCACGTCGGCGAGGTGGCCGCAGGAGACGATGACGTGCTCGACCCCCTCCGCCGCCAGCCAGTCGATCTGGTGCGCGATGATCGGCCGGCCGGTGCCGGGGATCTCCACCATGGGCTTGGGCCGGTCGTCGGTGTAGGGGCGGAGCCGGGAGCCCTGGCCGCCGGCCAGGATCACCGCCTGGGTGATGGGCGTCATACCGGGAGGGTAGGACGTCGGCGGTGTCATACCTGGGTACCACCCGGCGATGGGGACCGCGGTACGGCGACGGGGGTGGGGGTGGCGCCCTAGGGTCGTGGGGTGAGCAGCCCGTCCCCTTCCCGTCCGCCCGCCCGGCCCGAATCGTCCGCACGGTCCCGCTCGTCCGCACGCCCCGACCGGTCCACACGGCCCGGCTCGCCCGCCCGGCCCGGCTCGTCCCACCCGCGGGGGCGCTGGGACGTCGTCGAGGTGTCCTGGCTGCTGACCGAGGCCAGTCCCGTGCTGCGGATGGGGCCGGTCCTGCGCCGGTGGGTCGTCGGCGCGCTGGTGGCCCTGACCGCCATCCTGCTGTTCAGCGGCTCGGCGATGATGGCCGGTCCGGGCGAGGCCAACAGTTACGGCTACTCCAGCGGCACGGCGCTGGCGCTGGCCACCCTGCAGAACGTGCCGCTGGTGCTCTCGCTGTTCCGCCCGGCCGCCGCGCTCTGCCTGAACCTGCTGTCCGCCGTGCTCATCGCCACCACCGGCCACCCTTCCTCGCCCGAGATGCTGCTGTGGCCGTGGCTGCCGCAGAGCATCCTGTCGCTGATCGCGGTGTGCCTGATGGTCGCGGCCTTCTGCCGGTGGCGGGAGATCGTCCTGCTGTGCCTGGCGCTGGCGGCGACGATCGCCTACGCCGAGTCCCGGGCCCCCGGCGCCCACAGCAACACCCTCACCGCGCTGATCTTCTCCGCGCTCATCCTCGGCCTGGGCCTGCTGCGCGCCGGGCGGGGGGCCGTGCGGGAGCGGATCGCCCAGCAGGAGGTGCTGACCCAGGAGGAGCGGGCGCTGCGCACCCTGCTGGAGGAGCGCGCCCGGATCGCCCGCGAGCTGCACGACGTGGTGGCGCACCACATGTCGGTGGTGGCGGTGCAGGCGGACAGCGCCCCCTACCGGCTGGCCGGGCTGACGCCCGAGGCGCGCGGCGAGTTCGAGTCGATCGCCGGGGCGGCGCGGCAGGCGCTGTCGGAGATGCGGCGGATGTTGGGCGTGCTGCGCAGCGAGGAGTCCGGGGGCGAGCGGGCGCCGCAGCCGGGCCTGGGCGAGGTGGTGGACCTGGTCGAGGGCACCCGCGGCGCCGGCGTGGCCGTGGAGCTGCACGGCGAGGATCCGCGGGCGTTGGCGGCCGGGGGGCGGGTGCCGGAGACGACGCAGCTGACGGCCTACCGGGTGGTGCAGGAGGCGCTCAGCAACGTGGTGCGGCACGCGCCGGGGGCGGCGACGCGGGTGCGGCTGGAGGCGGCGGACGGGCGGCTGCGGGTGCTGGTGGAGAATGACGCCGCGCCACCGGCCCGGTCGGGGGCGCGGGCCGCCGCCCACCCACCGGCCGAGCCGCCGAGCGGGCGGGCCGGGCAGGGGCTGGTCGGCATGCGGGAGCGGGTGGCGGCGCTGGCCGGCGAGCTGTCGGCGGCGCCGACCGCGGACGGGGGCTTCCGCGTCTTGGCGGTGCTGCCGTTGGGCTCCGGGCTCCCGGGTGGCGGGGCCGGCGGTTCGGGGTTCTCGGACGGCCGGCGGGACGTGGCTTCCCGCGGAGCGACGCGGGGGAAGGAGGCGGATCGTGACGATTCGCGTGCTGATCGCTGACGACCAGGCCATGGTGCGCGGCGCCTTCGCCGCCGTGCTGGCGGCGCAGGACGGCATCGAGGTGGTCGGGGAGGCGGCGGACGGGGCGGAGGCCGTGCGGCTGTCCCAGCGCCTCCACCCGGACCTGGTGCTGATGGACGTGCGCATGCCCGTGCTGGACGGGCTGGGCGCGGCGGCGCGGCTGCTGGACCCGCCGCGCGGGGTGGAGCACCGGCCGCGGGTGCTGATGCTGACCACCTTCGACCTGGACGACTACGTCTACGAGGCGCTGCGGGTGGGGGCGTCGGGGTTCCTGCTGAAGGACGCGCCGCCGGCCGACCTGGTCTCGGCGGTGCGCGTGGTGGCGGCGGGGGACGCGCTGCTGGCGCCGTCGGTGACCCGCCGGCTGATCGAGGACTTCGGCCGCCGGGTGCCGGCCGGTCCGCGCCCGTCGACCCGGCTGAACGCGCTGACCGAGCGGGAGACCGAGGTGCTGGGGCTGGTGGCGCGCGGGCTGTCCAACGCCGAGATCGCGCGCGAGCTGGTGGTGGCCGAGCAGACGGTGAAGACCCACTTCGGGCGGGTGCTTGCCAAGCTGGACCTGCGGGACCGGGCCCAGGCGGTGGTCTTCGCCTACGAGAGCGGCCTGGTCTCACCCGGCCGCGGCTGAGGCCGCGCGCCCCGCGCGGATCGTCCGACCCGGTGGCGCCGGCCGTGCGGGAGCACCGGCCGTGAGGCGTGACCGGCCGTGGGGCGCCGACCATGGGGCGTCGCCGGCCGTTAGGCGCCGGCCATGGGGCGTCGCCGGAATTGCCCCGTGAACCCGGCGTCGGAATGCACCACGCCATGGGGCTTTCCCGCTCCTAGATTCGTGGGTGTCAGCGACCCGACCATCGGGATCCACCGCACCGACACCCCCAGGGAGCCACCGTGGACGCCACCACCGCGCAGCACCAGAACCCCGTCCTGGTGCGGGCAGCCGACGCCGAGACCCTGCGGGACGGCGCCACCAGCCTGATCACCCTGCTGGCGGACGCGGGCGCCACCGGCGGGGCCCTCACCGCGAACCGGGCGACGTTCCGCGCGGGGTCTCCGGGCGCGCCCGCGCACTTCCACACCCGGGCCACCGAGATGTTCTTCGTGCTGGGCGGACGGATGCGGATCCTGGTGAACGAGGAGGTGCTCAGCCTGGGCCCGGGGGACTTCCTCACCGTTCCCCCGACGGTGCCGCACGCCTTCGCCCCGGCGCCCGGTGAGGAGGGCGACATGCTGGTGGTCTTCACGCCGGGCCTGCGGCGGTTCGACTACTACCGGCTGCTCGAACGGGTCTACCGCGGCGAGGCGACCGTGCAGGAGATCCGGGACAGCTCGGAGGAGTACGACAACCACTACTTCGACAGCCCGGTCTGGCGGCAGGCCCTCACCGAGCGCTGAGAGGCGCGGAAGGCTGTGACGCGTCCTCAACCGCCGCCAGGGAAGCCCGGGTGGGCCCCCCTGAATCCACACTCTCACGAGCCAGAAGGCCGGCAACAGCCCCCTCTCCCCACCTGTGGATAACTCCGATGAACCCTCAACCACCGCCAGGGAGACCCGGGTGGGCCCCCCTGAATCCACACTCTCACGAGCCAGAGAGCCGGCAACAGCCCCCTCTCCCCACCTGTGGATAACTCCGTTCAGTGATCAACCACGGCCCGGTCGGTGTCCCGGATGCCGCGTTGGTCGATCGTTTCCCCTCCTTCGGCCTCGGCCACAGCCAGCGGCGCGAGCGCTGGCCCACCGGGCCGGGTCAACCACCCCCTACCCCGGTATTGGTCGCAGGTGAGCACCGCGGTGTGACGCCCCGACACCCACCGGCTTCCTACCGTCCTGCCGATCCGGCGAGGGCCGGCGATGCGGAAGGAGTCGGGGCCAGTGGTTGCGAGGGACGCGGGTGCGGTGGCGGGACGGCCGGCACCCTGGTCGGCGGGTCTGCGACGCGTGGTGCGGGAGGGGCGCCGGGCCGCGACGGCCCTGCTCACCCTGGTCCTGGTGCTCACCACCACCGGCTGGGTGACGGCGGAGCACCGGCCCGGCGCGGGAGCGTCGCCGCGCCCGATCGGGGCCGAGGCCTGGGAGCGCGACACCTCCGTCCCCGGCGGCCTGCCGCCGCTCGACGCCCCGCCCGCCGCAGTCGGCGACTTCTTCGCCGGCCTGCCGCTCCCCCGCCAGCGGGCCCTGGCGGAGCGGTACCCCGGTGTGGTGGGGAACCTTCCCGGGGTACCGCTGGAGCTCCGGACGGTCGCCAACGAGCTGGCCATCCGGGCCACCCGGCGTCAGGCGGAACGGACGGCCTCCGACGGCTCGGCCTCCGCGACCGAGCGGCGGCAGGCCGCCGAACTCGCCGAGCGGTGCGCGGCGCTGCTGGCCGACGGGCGCCGCTACCTGGCCTTCGACCCGCGCGGACGCGGTCTCGTCGCCGAGGTGTTGGGCGATCCGGAGTCCGCCGAGCACCTGACGGTGCTGGTGCCCGGCAACGACACCGACCTCGCCTCCTACGTCGCCGACGCCCGCGCCGGCCGGCGCGGCCTTGCCGCGGACGCCCGTGCGCTCCACGCCGAGCAGCGCCGGCTCGCCCCCGCCGCGGGCGTCGCCGTGGTCGCCTGGGCCGGATACCTCACCCCGGACGGCCTCGGCGCGGACGCCGCCACCGGGACGTTGGCCCGCGCCGGGGCCGCCCGGCTGGAACGGGAGGTGGCCGGCCTGCTCGCGGCCCGGCAGGGTGCCGCCGGCGGCGCGGAACGACCGGTCCACCTCACGGCGATCTGCCACAGCTACGGAGCGGTGGTCTGCGGCCTGGCCGCCGGCCGGCTGGACGGCGTGGACGACATCGTGGCGGTGGCCGCCCCCGGCATGCGCGCCGACACGGTGGCCGGCCTGGGCACCGACGCCCGGGTGTGGGCGATGCGCTCCGCCGACGACTGGATCCGCCTGGTTCCGCACCTCCGGCTGGGCGACCTCGGTCACGGCGCCGACCCGATGGCGGACGCCTTCGGTGCCCGCCGGCTCTCCTCGGCCGGGGCGGAGGGGCACGACGGCTACGCCGCGCCGGGCGGCGTCGCGCTGACCAACCTGGCCCTGGTCGCCGTCGGCCAGGGCGCCCGCACCACCGCACCAGGCTTCCCGGCCACGGCCCAGGGCAACCCGGCCACGGCCCAGGGCTCCCCGGCCACGGCCCAGGGCAACCCGGCCACGGCCCAGGGCTCCCCGGCCACGGCCCAGGGCTCCCCGGCCGCCGCACCGGGCTCCGACGCCGAGGACCGGGCCACCCGCGCCCGAACGGCCCTCGCGCACCCGCCCCGCGCCGAGCGCGCCACGGCCGGCGCCGGCGCGCGCGCCAGGGACCACGCCAGGTCCACGGAGAACTTCACAACCCCCGCGCACGCCTGGCGCGCGCCGTCGCTCACGGTGGTGGACCGGTGAGCGGCGTCCAGGAGCACCCGAACCACCAGGCCCCCCGCAACCATCGGGACCACCGCAACCACCCGGTCCACCGGGCCGGATCCGCCGAGGGGGCGACGGCGCCGCGACGGGCGGCACCGGGACGCCTGGCCGGCGCCGCCCGGCGGATCGAGGCCGCCACCCCGCCCGACCGGAGCCGGGCCGTCGACGCCGTCCGCGCGCTCGCCATCTGCGGCGTCGTCCTCGGCCACTGGTGCGTCACCGCGCTGGTGCCGGCCCACGCCGGAGCCGACGGCGCCGCCGGTCCGCTCACCGTGGCCAGCCCGCTGCAACACCTGACCGAGCTGGCACCGGTGAGCTGGGGGCTGCAGACCCTCGCGCTGTTCTTCTTCGCCGGCGGCTGGGCGAACGCCGCGAGCCTGCGCGCGGGGGTGCGGCACCGCCCCTGGATCGCCTCCCGGCTGCGGCGGCTGGCCGGCCCGGCGGCCGGACCCACGGCGCTGTGGGCCGTGCTGCTCGGCACCCTGCTGGCCACCGGTGTGCTGGACGGCGCGACGGCCGGCACGGTGGCCCGCCTGGTGACCGCCCCGCTGTGGTTCCTGGCGGTGTACGCGCTGCTCACCGCGGCCACCCCGGTGGCGCTGGCGGCGGTCCGCCGGTGGGGCGCGCCGGCCGCGGTGCCGCCCGCCGCCCTGGTGGCGCTCGGCGACTGGGCGTCCTTCGGACCGGGCTCCGAGGCGCTGGACGCCGCGGCGCCGGCGGTGGTCGCCGTGCTGGGCTGGCTCCAGGTGCCGGCGGGGTGGCTGGTGCCGTTCCTGCTGGGGGTGGCGGTGCGGGAGGGTCGGCTGGGCACCGGACCGGGCCGGCGTGGCGCCGGCGTGGCGCTGCTGGTCGGCGGCGCGGCGGGGATGGCCCTGCTGGTGGCCCGGGCCGGCTACCCGGCCAGCGCGGTCGGCGTGACCGGCGCGGACCGCTCCAACCTGGCGCCGCCCTCGCTGTTCGCCGTGGCGCTGGGCTGCGCCCAGGTGGGGCTGGCGCTGCTGGCCTGGCGGCGGCTGGAGCGGGTGTCGCGGCGACCGCTGGTGTGGGCGCCGGTGGCCGGGCTGAACCTGCTGGCGATGCCGGTGTTCCTGTGGCACCAGTCGGCGCTGCTGCTCACCACGCTGGGGCTCCACCTCGCCATCCGGGGGAGCCGGCTGCTGGACGCCGCCGCGGCGGGAACGGACCCCGGGGCGGAGGCGGGTACCTGGGCGGCCACGGCCCCAGGGGCAGGGACGGCTCCCTGGGCGGAGGCGGCCGGCTGGCTGCTGTCCGGCCTGCTCGGGCATCCCGACTCGCCGGGGTGGGTGGCCGCGCGGCTGCTGTGGCTGCCAGTCCTGCTCGCCGTGCTGGCGGGGACGCTGGCGGCCTTCCGCCGAGGGGGTGGCGGCGGCCACAGAAAAACCCTTTGCCCGTGCCGGCGGGGCACGCCTACTGTTGTGGCAGCGAAGAAGGGAGGTGGTCCGACCAGTGTTCACTGACAGGACTCGTGAGGTGGCTGCCCGCTAGGGTCGCCCCTGCCCTGCGGATCATCCGCGGCGGCCGTTCCCCTCGGGGTTCAGACACGGTCGCGGGTAGTGGAACCCGGGCGAATCCACAGCAGTCACCCGACCCGCGGGCTCACCGGTCGTCCTTCCGGTGCCCGGTACGACAGCCGTGTGCTGGCATACCGGGAAGTGGCCCGCGGGTCGTCTGCTCTTCCCGGCTTCTCCGGCCCGTCCCCCGGGGCGGCCCCCGTCACTCGACCAGCGTGCGGCACGGCACATAGGCCCACACGCGCTTCCCGCGCCCGTCCGGCGTCCAGCCCCACCGGCGCTCGGTGAGGTCGTCCACGATCGCCAGTCCGCGCCCGCTCTCCCCGTCGTCCCCCGGGAAGCGGCGGCGGGGCAGCTCGGGAGAGGCGTCCAGCACCTCGACCAGCACGCTGGGCCGGCTCCGGGTGGGCGGGTACACCTCCACGACGATCGGGGTGGTGGCGTGCACCACCGCGTTCATCGCCAGCTCGTGCAGGACGACCGCCGCGTCCTCCCGCACGTCCTCCGGCACCCCCCACTCGTTCATGGCCGCGAGCCCGGCCCTGCGCAACGCCCGCAGGGCGCCCGGCTCCGCCGGGAGGCGCCAGCTGCGGGCGGCGGCGGCCGGCGCCTGGTCCGCCGTGCTCTCCGCTGGAGTACACATGATCATCCGTCGACCTCCCCCCGGGTACTCGGCCGCGGCCGCGGCGCGGGGCGATGTGAGGTGTGGACGGCCGGCATGAGCGGCTCTCCTCTCCGGTTCCGTCGGCGGGTGTCGGCGGAAGTTGCGGGACGTGCACACCGTATGCGTGCACGTGCGGAGCGTGACTAATCCTGAGGTCAGCATGGCACAGCGAGCGGGCCCCGTCCGGCACCTGCCGAAAATTTCACCATTCACCTGGAGGCGTGATTCCTGGTGAGACGCTTTCCGCCCACGTCACGGCGGAATGCGCCACCTTTTCGCCACCCCCGCAGATAAACGCCACGTATGTGCGCCGTTGCTGACGGTCCCTCAACAAGCAACACTGGCACGAGCGACGGCAGGAGGTTGCACGTGGCCGAATCGCCCACGGTCGCCCGCCGACGGCTGCGCATCGAGCTGCACCGGTTGCGCACCGCCAAGGGCATGACGGGTTCCCAGGTAGCGGAGGCGCTGGGTTGGTCGGCCGCCAAGGTCACCCGGGCCGAGCGCGGTTCGGGCTACATGCAGCCGACCGACGTCGACGCCCTGTGCCGGCTCTACGACGCGCCCGCCGACCTGCGCGAGGTCCTCGTGTTGCTGGCACGGCAGTCGAAGAAGCGCGGGTGGTGGCAGGCCGGTGAATTCCGGCGGGCCATACCGGAGTGGTTCCACGTCTACATCGGACTGGAATCCACGGCTTCCGGACTGCGCAAGTACGACTCGGAGTACGTCCCCGGGCTGTTCCAGCTCGAGGAGTACATGTACGAGGTGTTCCGTGCCCAACCGGAGAGGATGACCCCGGAGAAGATCGACCGCCTCATAGAGGCGCGACTGAACCGCCAGAAAATACTGACCACCGAACATTCCCCCGACGTCTGGGTGATCCTCAACCAGGCGGTGCTGTGCCGCGCCGTCGGCGGGGCACGACTGATGGCACGCCAGCTCCGCAGCGTGGCCGAGCTGGCGGTCGACGCGCCGGGCATCACCGTGCAGGTGCTGCCCTGGTCGGCGGGTGCCCACGCGGGCATGCTCGGCGCGTTCACCATCCTGACGTTCCCGGAGCCCGGGGACACCGACGTGGTGTTCCTGGACCACCTCACCGGGGCGTCGTACGCGGAGGAGGACGACCAGGTCCGCCATTACGACATGGCGTTCCGGCGCCTCATGGCCACGGCCGCAAGTGAAAGCGAGTCGGCGGCGCTGATCCACGCCGCCATCAAGGAGTACGAGAGATGATCCACCCCGCCCACCCTCACGTCGCCTGGCGGAAGTCCAGCTACAGCGGCCACACCGGCGGCGACTGCGTCGAGGTCGGCTGGCTCACCGAACGGACGACCGGCGTGCGCGACTCCAAGAACCCGACCGGCCCGGTGCTGAGCTTCACCGCCCGGTCCTGGCAGGCGTTCGTCGCGACGGTCCGGGACGGAGGACTCCAGGCGCCGAGGTAACGGCGGCCCATCGCGACCACCACCCGCTCCCAGTCCCCCTCCTGGGAGCACCCGGGGGCGGTCACCAGGCGGATCCCCGCCCGGTGACCGCCCCCGGCACGTTCAGTCGACGCTTCCGGCCTCCGCCAACCACCGCACGGACTGCCCGGTCACCTTGGTCACGGCCTCGAAGTCCCGGTCGTAGTGCAGGACGGTCAGTCCGTGCCACTGGGCGGTCACGACGACGAGCAGATCGGCGATCCCCGCCGAACGGTGGCATCCGTGGCGAACGAGTTGCTGCTGGAGATCCCGCACCCGCCGCCAGGCGTCGTCGGGCACGGGACACCGGGTGTAGAGGTCACCGAGCGCCTGGCGCAGCTCGTCGTACTCCCGGGAGGAACGGGCCGAGTACAGCATCTCCACCTCGGTCGGTTCACAGATCGCGACCCGACCGTGGATGACGGCCTCGCCCCACACCGACCACAGCGCCGGACGCTGGATGCGGACCGCCGCCGAGGTGTCGATCAGGAACCGTTCGGCACTCGGCATTCAGCGCCATACCTCCGCCTTGAAGCCCGGTTCCAGCGCCTTGTCGAAGGCCCCGTCCTCGGCCAGCCGGCGCAGGCGCTCCGCCGCGAGCTCACGGCGCCGCCTCGCCCCCACCTCCTGGAGCGCGGCGTTGACCGTGTCCTTCTTGGTGCGGGTCCCGAGCACCTCGGCGGCGAGCGCCAGGGCCTCCTCGTCCAGGTCGATGACGGTCTTGGACATCCGGATCTCCCCAGCGGTATTGACAGCAGGCACCCACGAGCATATCCACGCCGCTCCCGACCAGGTCAGGGGCAGAGGCGTTCGCGGAGCCAGCCGGTGGGGGACGAGGGGTCGCGGCGGTAGCGCAGCCGGTCGTGCAGGCGGTTCTCCCGCCCCTGCCAGAACTCCACGGTGCGCGGCACGACGAGGAAGCCGCCCCAGAACGGCGGCATCGGCACCTTCTCCTCCTCCGGGTAGCGGTCGGCGAGCTCCTGGAAGCGGCCCTCCAGTTCCGCCCGGGAGGAGACCACGGAGGACTGGTCGCTGGCCCAGGCGCCCAGCTGGGAGCCGTGTGGGCGGGTGCGGAAGTAGGCGACCGACTCGGCCCGGTCCAGCCGCTCCACGTCCCCGCCGACGATCACCTGGCGGGCGATGGCGTGCCACGGGAAGAGCAGGGAGGCGTGCGGGTTGGCGGTGAGTTCCACGCCCTTGCGCGAGGTGTAGTTGGTGAAGAAGACGAATCCCCGCTCGTCGAACCCCTTCAGCAGCACGGTGCGGGAGCTGGGCACGCCCTCGGGTGTGGCGGTGGACAGCACCATCGCGTTGGGTTCGACCACGCCGGCCGCGGCGGCCTCGCGGAACCACCGGGCGAACAGGTGTCCGGGGTCGTCGTCGGCGGTGCTCTCGTGGAGCCCTTCGGTCCGGTACTGGCGCCGCGCCTCGGCGAGGCGGAGCGTGGGGGAGGGGTCGGTGAGGCCCTGCGGCGACCGGGCGGGGCGACGCGCGCCCGGCGCTGAGCGAGTCCCCGATCGGGCGGCCGAGTGGACGGCTGAGCTGTCGGATTCCGAATGCGGCACGGGTCAACACATAGCATGCTCACGCCCATTCGAGCGTACGAGTTGGGTTCACACGTACCGACCGCGCGCCGTGAGCGGAGCCCCCGCGGCCACCGTCACGCGCCCGCCCCCTTGACAGCGCCCGTCCCGGTGACCCTTGATTACTGACCAGTAGCAAGTCGGTGGCAAGCTCGCAAGCCAGTCGCAAGTCAAGCAAGCGGTGCTCGCTCGGCCGCCGCCGGCCCCACCGGGACCGGGACGCCACGGAATGCGCGGACCCCCGGCGCGGAGAGACGCTGGAGGAACGTTTCCGTCACCGCCCCGGGCCCACCCGTCGCCCGGACCCCGCCCGAGACCGCCACCACCCGGGCAGCAGCGCCCGTCACCACCCCAGGCCGTGCACGCGTGTCCGACGACCACCACCCCGTGTCCGACGACCACCACCTTGAGGGAGCCGCACGATGTCCGACTTCGTCCCCGGACTCGAAGGAGTCGTCGCGTTCGAGACCGAGATCGCCGAGCCAGACCGGGAGGGCGGTGCCCTGCGCTACCGGGGGGTCGACATCGAGGAGCTGGTGGGTACCGCGCCCTTCGGCGCGGTGTGGGGCCTGCTGGTGGACGGCGACTTCGCCCCCGGCCTGCCGCCCGCCGAGGCGTTCCCCATCCCGTTCGCCTCCGGCGACGTCCGGGTGGACGCGCAGAGCGCGATCGCCGCCCTCGCCCCGCTGTGGGGGCTGAAGCCACTGCTGGACATCCCCGCCGAGCGGGCGCGGGACGACCTCGCCCGGGTCTCCGCGACCGCGCTGGACTTCGTCGCCCAGTCCGCCCGCGGGCGCGGACTGCCGATGGTGCCGCAGTCCGCCGTGGACCGGGGGGTCAGCACGGCCGAGCGCTTCATGATCCGCTGGCGCGGCGAGCCGGACCCGCGGCACGTGCGGGCCGTGGACGCCTACTGGGCCTCGGCGGCGGAGCACGGCATGAACGCCTCCACCTTCACCGCCCGGGTCATCGCCTCCACCGGCGCCGACGTGGCCGCCGCGCTCTCCGGGGCAGTCGGCGCGATGTCCGGGCCGCTGCACGGCGGCGCGCCCACCCGCGTGCTGCACATGATCGAGGAGATCGAACGGACCGGTGACGCCGCCGGCTACGTGCGCGGCGTACTGGACCGCGGCGAGCGGCTGATGGGCTTCGGGCACCGCGTCTACCGGGCCGAGGACCCGCGCGCCCGGGTGCTGCGGCGCACCGCGCGGGAGCTGGGCGCGCCGCGCTTCGAGGTGGCCGAGGCGCTGGAGAAGGCGGCGTTGGAGGAGCTGCACACCCGCCGCCCGGACCGGGTGCTGGCCACCAACGTGGAGTTCTGGGCGGCCATCGTGCTGGACTTCGCCGAGGTGCCGGCGCCGATGTTCACCTCGATGTTCACCTGCGCCCGGACGGCCGGCTGGGCGGCGCACGTGCTGGAGCAGAAGCGCACCGGCCGGCTGGTCCGCCCCTCGGCGCGCTACGTCGGGCCCGGCGCCCGCCCGGCCGGGACCGTCCCCGGCTTCGACCGGCTGGGCACCGTGACGGCGGGGTAGGGGTTCCGATCCCCTGGCGGGTCGAGCGGGCGGCCGTCCCGCGACACCGGCGGTGCCCGGACCACGACTGCCAGCGGGCGGCCGTGCGCCCCCCTCCCTGGTTGGGGGCGCACGGCCGCCCGACCGCACACGCCACGCCTGCGGGCGCCGCCGGACCGTCGACGCACACCCTCAAGCAAGGCAAGCCTTACCTTACATGCCTCCGGTCGATCGGCCCAGCCCGTCGGCCAGCACCTCCGCCAGATGGCGTGCCCGCACACCACCGAGCTGCGCCAGCTGGGTGCGGCAGGAGAAGCCGTCGGCCAGCAGCACGGCGTCCCCGGGCGCCTGGCGCACGGCGGGCAGCAGCCGCTCCTCCGCGCAGGCCACCGACACCTGCCAGTGCCCCCGCTCGAAACCGAAGTTGCCGGCCAGCCCGCAGCAGCCGCCGGTCAGCTCCCCGTCCAGCCCGGCCGCGGCGCGCAGCCGCCGCTCCGCCCCGTCGCCGAGCACCGCGTGCTGGTGGCAGTGGGTCTGTCCGACCACCGGCCGGTCCAGGCGCGGCGGACGCCAGGTGGGCGCCAGCCGTTCCAGCGCCTCCGCGAGGGTCAGCACCGAGTCGGCCAGCCGCCGGGCCAGCTCCGCGTAACGGTCGGCGTCGGCGTCGGGGTCGGGGTCGGGGGCGATCCGCCCACCCGCGTCCCCGCCGGTGCCCCCGCCCGCCTGCCCGCCGACGTGCCGGGCCGGCCGCGCCAGCAGCTCCGGGACGTCGGCACGCAGGGCCGCCGTGCAGCTCGGTTCCAGGCCGACCACCGGCAGCCCGGCCCGCAGCGCCGGCTCCAGCACGTCCAGGGTCGCCCGCATCACCGCCCGCGCCTCGTCCAGCATCCCGGTGGACACCCGGGTCAGCCCGCAGCACACCCGCCCCGGCGGCACCACGACGTCGATGCCGGCGTCGGCCAGCACCGCCACCGCGGCCCGGCCGACCTCCGGCGCGAAGGCGTTGGTGAAGGTGTCCGGCCACAGCACCACGCGCGGCCGCCCGCCCGTGCGGTCCGGCCGGCGCTGCGCCACCGGCAGCGACCGCCACCAGCGCAGGAAGGTGCGCCCGGCCGGCTCCGGCAGCGCCCGCTCCGCCGCCAGCCCGATCCGGGCCCGCAACGGCGCCGTCCACGCCTGCCCGGCCATCCGGGCCAGCGGCGCGGCGGCCGCCCCCAGCGGTTCGGCCAGCCGCAGCCAGCGCGGCAGCCGCCCCATCAGCTGGTGGCCGAGCGGGCGACGGATCCCCGGCTGCCGGTAGTGGTGGTACAGGAACTCGGCCTTGTAGGTGGCCATGTCCACGCCGACCGGGCAGTCCGAGCGGCAGCCCTTGCAGGCCAGGCACAGGTCCAGGGCCTCCCGCACCTCCGGCGAGGCCCAGCCGGAGGTGATCACGGCCGGCCCGTCGTCCGCCGCCCCGGCGCCCTGGCCGCCGCCGTCCCCCTCTACCGGCGGGCGCGCCCGGCCGCCGCCGCGCGCGTCGCCCGCCAGCATCTCGTGCAGCAGCCGGGCCCGCCCCCGCGTCGAGTGCCGCTCCTCGCCCGTCACCCGGTAGGACGGGCACATCACCGCCGCCCCGGCCGGTTCGCTCACCCGGCACTTCGCCACGCCCACGCACCGGCGCACCGCCGCCGAGAAGTCCCCGCCGTCGTCCGGATACCCGAACGCGCCGCGCACCGGCTCGGCCGGCAGCACCGCGAACCGCAGCCCCGCGTCCAGCGGCGCCGGCCGCACCAGCACGCCCGGGTTCAGCAGCCCGCGCGGATCCCACGCCGCCTTGAACCGCTCGAACAGGGCGATCACCTCGGGCGGGAACATCCTGGGCAGCAGCTCGGAGCGCGCCATGCCGTCACCGTGCTCGCCGGAGAGCGACCCGCCGTGCGCCACCACCACCCCGGCGAGTTCCTCGGAGAACGCCCGGAAGCGCGCCACGCCCGCGCGCCCGACCAGGTCGAAGTCGATCCGCATGTGGATGCAGCCCTCGCCGAAGTGCCCGTACGGCTGGCCGCGCAGGCCGTGCCGGCGCAGCAGCGCGCCGAGGTCGCGCAGGTAGCCGGCGAGCCGTTCCGGGGGCACGGCGGTGTCCTCCCAGCCGGGCCACGCCTCGGAGCCGTCGGCCATCCGGGTGGCCGTGCCGGCGGCGTCCTCCCGGATCCGCCACAGCGCGGCGGCGGCCGCCCGGTCGGTGACCACCGCGGTGCCGGTGGCGCCGGCCCCGGCCGCCGCCCGGCACAGCTCGCGGGCGCGTTCGGCCGCCTCGGCCGGCGAGTGGCCCGCCGTCTCGGCGAAGAGCCACGCCCCGCCCTCCGGCAGCCGTGCCGTCCCGGTCCCGGCCGCGGCCCCGGCCCTCGACGCCGGGCCGGACGGGCCGCGCCCCGCCGAGGCGCGGCCGGCCAGCGCGGCCAGCTCGGCGTTCAGGCTCTCCAGGGTCAGCGGGCGCAGCGGCAGCAGCCCGGGGACGGCCTCGGCGGCGGCCACGTCGTCCCGGAAGCCCAGCACCGCCAGGGCGCGCGCGGCGGGCAGCGGCACCAGCCGCACCTCCGCCTCGGTGACCACCGCGAGCGTCCCCTCGCTGCCCACCAGCGCCCGCGCCAGGTGCCGGCCGCGTTCCGGAAGCAGCCAGTCCAGTCCGTAGCCGGAGGTCCGGCGCGGCACCGGGGGCAGGGCCCGGCGGAGCAGCGCCAGGTTGTCGTCGGCCAGCCGCCGGGCGGCCCGCTCCTGCGGCGAGGGGACGGCCCCGGGGGCGTCCAGCGCCCCCACCCGGAGCAGGGCGCCGGTGCCGTCCGCCGGCGCGACGGTCAGCCGTTCGACGTTGTGGTCGGTGCGTCCCCAGGCCAGCGAGTGTGCCCCGCAGGCGTTGTTGCCGATCATTCCGCCGAGGGTGCAGCGGCCGTGGGTGGAGGGGTCCGGTCCGAAGGTGAGCCCGTACGGCGCGGCGGCCCGGCGCAGGTCGTCCAGGACGACGCCCGGCTGGACGCGGGCCGTCCGGGCGTCCGGGTCGATGGCGAGGACGCGGTCCAGGTGGCGGGTGGTGTCCAGGACGACTCCCACCCCGGTGGCCTGCCCGCCGATGCTGGTGCCGCCGCCGCGCGGCACCACCGGCACGCCGGTCTCGGCGCAGGCGGCCAGCACGGCGAGCACGTCGTCCGCGTCGCGCGGGGCGACCACGGCGAGCGGGACCCGCCGGTAGTTGGAGGCGTCCATGGTGTGCAGGGCGCGGGTGGCGGCGTCGAACCGCACCTCGCCGCGCACCGTCGAGCGCAGCAGCCGCTCCAAGCGGGCGGCGTCCCCGGGTCGATGACGATCCATGACCGGACTCATGCCCCGACCCTGCCACACCGGCACGGGCGTTCCCGGGCGGCCACACCGTGCCCGCCCCGGGCCGACACCGTGCCCGCCCCCGGCCCCGGCACGCGCGCGCCCCGGTCCCGCCCCGGGCCTCGACCGGCCGGCGCGGCCGGCGCGGCCGGCGGTTCGGCACCCGGCGACATCCCATCCCGACATCCCAAAAAGCGGGACGTGTACGGCGCGCGTGTTGCGACGGCGTTACGCTTCGCCCGTGGCTGACATCCAGATCCCCGCTGACATCAAGCCCCGCGACGGCCGGTTCGGCTGCGGGCCCTCCAAGGTCCGCCCCGAGGCGCTCGACGCCCTCGCCGCCTCCGGTGCCTCCCTGATGGGCACCTCCCACCGGCAGGCCCCGGTCAAGGGCCTGGTCCGCCGGGTTCGGGAGGGCGTCTCCCAGCTGTTCTCCCTCCCCGAGGGCTACGAGGTGGTGCTCGGCAACGGCGGTTCCACCGCCTTCTGGGACATCGCCGCCCACGGCCTGGTGCGCTCCCGCTCGCAGCACCTGCACTTCGGCGAGTTCTCCTCCAAGTTCGCCAGCGCCACCAAGGCGGCGCCGTGGCTGGAGGAGCCGTCGGTGATCAAGTCGGAGCCGGGCACCCACCCGCTGCCGCGCGCCGAGGCGGGCGTGGACGTCTACGCCCTCACCCACAACGAGACCTCCACCGGCGTGGCCATGCCGATCCGCCGCCCCGAGGGCGCCGACGCGGACTCGCTGGTGCTGGTGGACGCCACCTCGGGCGCCGGCGGCCTGCCGGTGGACATCGCCCAGACGGACGCCTACTACTTCGCGCCGCAGAAGTCGTTCGCCTCGGACGGCGGCCTGTGGATCGCCGTGATGTCGCCGGCCGCGCTGGCCCGCGCCGCCGAGATCGCCGAGTCCGGCCGCTACATCCCGGCGTTCTTCGACCTGCCGACGGCGATCGACAACTCCCGCAAGGACCAGACCTACAACACCCCGGCGGTGGCCACGCTCTTCCTGCTGGCCGACCAGATCGAGTGGATCAACGGCCAGGGCGGCCTGGACTGGGCCGTGGCGCGGACGGCGGACAGCTCGTCCCGGCTGTACGGCTGGGCGGAGAAGTCGGAGTTCGCCACCCCGTTCGTGGCCGACCCGGCGCAGCGTTCGCAGGTCGTCGGCACGATCGACTTCGCCGACTCGATCGACGCCGCGGCGGTGGCGAAGGCCCTGCGGGCGAACGGCATCGTGGACACCGAGCCGTACCGCAAGCTGGGCCGCAACCAGCTGCGCGTGGCGATGTTCCCGGCCATCGACCCGGCCGACATCGACGCCCTGACCGCCTGCGTCGACTACGTGGTCGAGCGCCTGGGCTGATCCGGGCGGCCGGTCGGCGCGATCCGACGCGGCACCCGCACGACGCGCCACCCGTCACACACGGGCCGGTGGGCCGACCGTTCGCGGTCGCCCCACCGGCCCGCCGCGTTCTCCGGGGCCCGGCGGTGGGGATGGGCGACGCGCCCGCCCCCGGACGAGCCCCCGACGCACCCCTCCCGCTGTGAGCCGGCTCACACTCACCCGTGCCGTGTCACACTCCTCGGCCCGGGTCGCTCTCAGGATGCGGAAGAAGGCGACGGGGAGGGCACCCAGGATGTCGGACATCCCAACAGCGCGGCCGACCGAGACGGCGGCGGAACGGGCCACGCGGGTCTTCGTCGACCACCGCGAGCTGCTGTTCTCGATGGTCTACAACATGCTGGGCACGGTCGCGGACACCGAGGACGTCCTCCAGGAGACCTGGCTGGCCTGGGCGGACCGCACCGGCTCGCCGACCGGCGGGACGATCGAGCACCCGCGCGCCTACCTGGTGCGGATCGCGGTCAACCGGGCGCTGGCCCGGCAGGCCGCCATCAGCCGCCGCCGGGAGGAGTACGTCGGCCCGTGGCTGCCCGAACCGCTCCCCATCCCGCCCGGCGACGGCCCGCCGCCGGCCGAGGCGGCCGACGCCGCCGAGACCGCGCTGCGCACCGAGTCGGTCTCGATGGCGCTGCTCGTCGTGCTGGAGACGCTCACGCCGCTGGAGCGCGCCGTGTTCGTGCTGCACGAGGTGTTCGGCTACCCGCACACCGAGATCGCCGGCATCGTGGACCGCAGCCCCTCGGCGGTCCGGCAGCTCGCCCACCGCGCCCGCGAGCACGTGCACGCCCGGCGCCCCCGCTACCAGGCGGACCCGCGCGTGCGACGGCAGGTCACCGAGCGGTTCCTGGCCGCCGTGGTCGGCGGCGACCTCGGCGCCCTGCTGGAAGTGCTGGCGCCGGACGTCACCCTGTGGGCCGACGGCGGCGGCAAGGCGCGGGCCGCCGGACCGCACCCGGTGCGCGGCGGCGAGAAGATCGCCCGCCTGATCACGGCCAGCTCGGCCCACCGCCCCATCCCGGACCTGCGCGTCCGCCACTACACGGTGGGCGGCGAGCCCGCGGCGGTGCTGATGTCCGGCGACACCCCCTACATGTTCCTCACCCTCGACCTCACCCCGGAGGGCGACCGGGTGCGCGACATCTACGTCGTCACCAACCCGGACAAGCTCGCCCACCTGCGCTGAGCACCACGTCAACCGAACGACGTATCGACCGACACCGACGTCAACCGACTGCGAAGAGAGCACCCGCATGATCCTGGTGACCGGAGCCACCGGCAACATCGGCCGTCCGCTCGTCCACGAGCTGGCCGCCAAGGGCGTGAAGGTGCGCGCCCTGACCCGCACCCCGGCGACCGCCCGCTTCCCGGACGGGGTGGAGGTGTGCGACAGCGCGACGCCCGACCTCGACGGCGCCACCGCGCTCCTGCTCAACCTGGCCGGGGTGGTCGGCCCGCCCGGGGACCTCCTCCGGGCCGCCCGGGAGGCCGGCGTGCGGCGGGTCGTCACGGTCTCCTCCCTGGTCGTCGTGCTCGACCAGGAGGCGAAGGAGGGCAGCACCGCCGCGCTGCACCGCGCCCTGGAGGCGTCCGTGGAGGCCGACTTCCCGGAGTGGACCCACCTGCGCCCGGGCGGCTTCGCCGCCAACTCCCTCCAGTGGGCCGGGAAGCTGGCGGCCGGCGACGTCATCCGCGAGCCCTACCCGGACGCCCGCACCTCGCCGATCCACGAGGCGGACATCGCCGCCGTCGCCGTCCGCGCCCTGCTCGACGACGACCTCCTCGGCCAGGCGCTCTCGCTCACCGGCCCGGAGGACCTGACGACCGCCGACCAGGTGGCGATCCTGGGCAGGGTGCTCGGCCGCCCGCTGCGCTGCGAGCGGACCAGCCCGGAGGAGACCAAGGCGGAGGTCATGGCCACCAACTCCTGGGTGTCCGAGGAGGCCGTCGACTCCATGCTGCGCTTCCTGGCCGGCACCGTCGGCACCCCGGCCCTGGTCACCGAGGAGGTCCGGCGCGTCCTCGGCCGCCCCGCCCGCAGCTACGCCGAGTGGGCCGCCGACCACGCCGACGCCTTCCGCCGGGTCTGACCTCCCCCCGCCACCCCGGACGACGCCGCACGGGGGTCGGCGTCGTCCGGGGCACCCGCCCCGGGCTGCGGCAACCCTCCCGGCACCCACCTCCGCCGGTCGGGCCGGGGGTTGCCGCAGCCCGGCACGGCACACTCACCGGGGACTCGGCGCGGGACCCCCGGTGGTGAAGCGCAACTCCCCCGGGTTCAGCTTCGTGTCGTTGGCACACGCACGCCGCTCGGCCACCTCGACGGCCAGGCGGTTGGTGAGGGTCAGCAACTGCTCGGGGGTGAACTCGAATCCCGGCGCAGGGCCCACAGGCGGTTCCTCGTCCGGCTCGGCGTCCGCCCGAACCTCATATCCGACCGGGCGCCCGGCAGCTTCCCCCACACAGACAAACCGAACCATGGCCCGCATCCACTCATTGCTGGCCGCGTCGTGCGGGACGAACGCGGCAACCGCCTGTTCCCCGGACTCCGCCGTGACGAAAGGATCGGCTCGGGGATGAGTCCATGGAGTCGCGGCGAGCTCGGTCGACGTGACGTAGGACCTGAACTCCACCATGGTGCCGTCCGCGAACCGGTATCGACACACAAACGCCTCCTCGGGCATCTGCGCCGACGGCGAGTACTCCGGCAATACGGTGGCCAGAGTCATCGGGTACCCGGTCACCTCTTCGAGCCGCGGGCCGTCGAAGGCACCCCCACAGTCGCTCGGCGCAACGGCCGCGCTCGGTGTCGCTTCCGGGTCACCACCTGCGTCGCCCGCGCCGGAGGAGCAGGCCGCGAGCAACAGCACGGAGACGAATGACAGGGTGACGCCCCGGCCCCGCCGCTTCGAGGTGCTGGGGGACACGCCGCCGTTCCTCATGGCTTCCCTTCGTCGCATGGCCATCACAGGGCCGGTTCCGCTGCTCGACCCCCGCGCTGGAAACACGGTTGAACCCCACCTGGTAGGACTGTTCCGCCTCCCGATTCAGCTCCGGACGTAGATCGGCCATTGCCCCGGAATCACGGAAGTTCCGCTCGTTCACCTGGTGGTAGACATCGATCGCGTGCTGGGAGAGGTCCTCCCCCTGCCAGTAGTAGTCCTGCCGGAAGCTGCGAATATCACCGGAGCTGCCGGCAGGGAGCGCCCACCCGTACTGGTTGACGCTCCGTCACCTGTAGTCAGTTGGTGGCGGAATGCGGTGGGGCTGTTGCCGAACGGTGACGGTGTGCGCTGAGCCCGCGGCGGGGTTGCGGCGGCGTGGTCAGGGGGTGGTGCGCTGGTGGATGAGGACGGCTAGGCCGTCGAGGATGCGTTGCAGGCCGAACTCCCATGCCTGGTCGCCGGCGCCGGGCCGGGCGGCCGAGGCGATGGCCTCGCTGAGGGCGGGGAAGCGTTCGCCGTGTTCCCGCATCACTTCGGCGAGGAGCGGTCCGAGTTGGGCCTCGGGGTCGCCGGCCGGGCCCGCGGCGTGGGCCTGCTGGGCGATGCTGCGGACGTGGCCGACGAGCAGGACGGCCGCGTCCATCCGTTCGGCGCCGGTGAGCCCCGTGCCTTCCAGGGCGGCGACGGCGCGCTCCAGCCAGGACAGCTCCGCCGGGCCCATGAGGCGTGGCCCGACCGTGGCCTCCAGGGCCCAGGGGTGCCGGAGGAAGAGCGTGATCAGGCGGCGCGCCCAGTCCTCCAACTGCTCCCGCCAGTCGCCGCCGGGCCGCCCGTCGTCCGCCGCGGCCTGCCCGGACGCCACCCACGCCGACTCGCCCCGCGCCGACTCGGCCTGCCCGGACTCCACCTGCCCCGGCTCGGCCCGCTCGGGTTCGGGCTCCGGGTAGGGGCCGATGGCGGCGTCCACCATCAGCGCGATCAGCTCCGCCTTGCCGGGCACGTAGCGGTACAGCGCCATCTTGGTGACGCCCAGTTGGGCGGCCACCCGCTGCATGGAGAGCTCGGCCAGCCCCTCGGCGTCGGCTATCTCGATGCCGGCGCGCGCGATGCGGTCGAGGTCGAGCGTGGGTTTCGGGCCGCGCGCCGGCCTGACGCGGGGGCCCCAGAGCAGCAGCGCCGTCTCGGCGTGCCTGCGCCTCTCCGCCATGCCCGTCACCCCTCCCGCGCGGCCCCGGCCGGCGCCTTGTCGAACGCTCGAACTGCGTCTATGGTACACAGTAGGCCACCGTGTCCGTGGGACACGGTTTCGATGCGGGAGGGGCTCATGAACGGGAACGTCCTCATCTCCGGCGCCAGCATCGCCGGACCGGCGCTGGCCTACTGGCTGGGGCGGCACGGCTTCACGCCCACCGTCGTCGAGCTGGCCCCCGCCCTCCGGGAGGGTGGCCAGGCCGTCGACTTCCGCGGCGAGACCCACCTGACCGTGCTGGAGCGCATGGGGGTGCTGACGGAGCTGCGCGGGCTCCAGACCGGCGGCAGTGCGATCAGCTTCGTCGACGAAGGCGGGCGCCAACTGCTGCACCTGCCACCCGAGTTCGCCGGCGGTGACATCGAGGTGCTCCGCGGTGACCTCGCCCGGGTGCTGTACGAACGCAGCCTGCCCCACACGGAGTACCTCTTCGGCGACTCGATCACCCGCCTCACCGAGACCCCCTCCGGCGTGCGGGTCGACTTCCGGCACGCGGCGACCCGGGAGTTCGACCTGGTGATCGGGGCCGACGGACTGCACTCCCAGGTGCGCCGCCTCGCCTTCGGGCCGGAGGAGGAGTACGTCCGCCACCTCGGCTACTACGCCGCCACCTGGGGACTGCCCAACCACCTGGGCCTGAGCGGCGGCTCGCTCGGCTACAACGCGCCCGGCCGGTTCGCCTCCGTCGGCGTCGACCACCGGGCCCCGGACCGCGCGGGGGCCTTCTTCGTCTTCGCGGCGCCGCGGCTGGACTACGACCGGCACGACGTCCGGCAGCAGAAGCAGCTGATCACCGACGCGTTCGCCGGCCTCGGCTGGGAGGTGCCCGGCCTGCTGGAGTCACTGCACCACGCCCCCGACCTCTACTTCGACTCGATCAGCCGGGCGGACGTCGCGAGCTGGTCCACCGGCCGCATCGCGCTGGTCGGCGACGCGGCCTGCGGCGCCACCATCGGCGGCATGGGGACCGGAACGGCCGTCGTCGCCGCCTACGTCCTGGCCGGCGAACTGGCGCGGGCCGGCGGCGACCACCGGACGGCCTTCCGCCACTACGAGGACCGGCTGCGCGACTACGCCCGGGGCTGCCAGAAGGGTGGCGATCGGACCGGCACGTTCCTCGCCCCCAGGACGGCCCTCGGGATCCGGCTGCGCAACGGGCTGATGAGCAGGCGCGCCGTCCTGAACTGGATGATCAGGGAGGGGAAGAAGGTGAGCGGCCTCGCCCTGCCGGACTACCAACCCGTGCCCGGACGGGTCCTCGGGTGAACGGAGGCGCAGCGGCGCGGGCCGGGGCCGCCGTCGACCACGCTCACGCCGGCTCGCGGGCCGCAACCGGGAGTGACCCGAAGGGGTGAACTCGCGGATCGCCGATCCGCCGTTCGGGTATCGATCGGATCGCGACGGATCGCCCGATCGGCCCCACACTGAGGAGGAGTCCCCGGTGATCAGACGACTGCTGGCCGCCACCACGGCGGCGTGCGCGAGCCTGCTGGTGGCGGCCGGCCCGAGCGGGGTCGCCACCGCCCAGCCCGCGCCCAGGCAGATTCCGGAACCCGGCCCCGTGGAGCTGCACACGGAGGTCCGCGGAGCCGTCATCACCTGTGACGGCGAGAGCTTCACGCTGGACCTGACCGGTACGACCGTCATCGACGTCGGCGTCGCCAACGGCACCGTCGTCGCGCTGACCACCACACGGCTGGACCTGGCCGGCTCCAGCCCGGACTTCGGCGCCGTCACCATCACGGCGAGCGGCGCGGCCGACGGCCAGTTGCGGCTGAACAGCCTGCTGGATCCGTACCCGGCGCAGATGGACGTGGGCATCCGCTTCGTCCTGGAGGCCGAGCTGAACCCGTGTGCCACCGGTTCCACCCCGCTGGTCCTGGAGACCAGCGCCACCGGCACCCTGAGCAATGCCGACCTGGCGCACTTCCCGCCCGACGGAGAGCTCTTCGAGCTGCGGGAGGCCATCGTCCTCACTCCCCCCGGCGGCGATCCCGCCGTGCTCCAGGACTACAGCGCCGCGTCGATGCCCACGACCTACGCGGTCCTGTAGGGGGCGTGTAGGGCAGGTGGGTGATAGGCCGGTTGCTGGCCCATTGGGGCGACGTGCTGCGGCCACCGGGCTCCCGTCCTACGCTCCGAAGCATGAGCGCACACTTTGATGTCGTGGTCCTGGGCGCCGGCCCGGGCGGGTACGTCGCCGCGATCCGGGCCGCGCAGCTGGGCCTGCGCACCGCGATCGTCGAGGAACGCTACTGGGGCGGGGTCTGCCTGAACGTGGGCTGCATCCCCTCCAAGGCGCTGCTGCGCAACGCCGAGCTGGCGCACATCTTCACCCAGGAGGCGAAGACCTTCGGCATCCGGGTGAACGGGGAGGTGAGCTTCGACTACGGGGCGGCCTTCACCCGCAGCCGGAAGGTGGCGGACGGCCGCGTCAAGGGCGTGCACTACCTGATGAAGAAGAACGGGATCACCCAGTACGAGGGCCGGGGCGCCTTCACCGACGCCCACACCCTCCGGGTCACCCGGGCCGACGGCTCCGCCGAGTCGGTCACCTTCGACCACTGCGTGATCGCCGCCGGGGCGACCACCCGGCTGCTGCCCGGCACCTCGCTCAGCCAGCGGGTGGTCACCTACGAGGAGCAGATCCTCACCCCCGAGCTGCCCGAGTCGATCCTGATCGCCGGTGCGGGCGCCATCGGCGTCGAGTTCGCCTACGTGCTGCACAACTACGGCGTCCAGGTGACGCTGGTGGAGTTCCTGGACCGCATCGTCCCGCTGGAGGACGAGGAGGTCTCCGCCGAGCTGGCCCGCCGCTACCGCCGGATGGGCATCAACGTGCTGACCTCCACCCGGGTGGAGGCGATCAACGACTCCGGCGAGTCGGTGAAGGTGATGGTGACCACCGGGGGCCAGCGGCAGACGCTGCACGCCGGGAAGGTCCTCCAGGCGATCGGTTTCCAGCCTCGGGTGGCCGGCTACGGCCTGGAGAACACCGGTGTGCGGCTGACCGAGCGCGGCGCCATCGACGTCGACGCGCGCTGCCGCACCAGCGTGCCGCACATCTTCGCCATCGGCGACGTCACCGCGAAGCTGATGCTGGCGCACGCGGCCGAGGCGATGGGCATCGTCGCGGCCGAGACCATCGCGGGCGCCGAGACCATGGAGCTGGACTACGTGATGATCCCGCGGGCGACGTACTGCCAGCCGCAGATCGCCAGCTTCGGCTGGACGGAGGCCCAGGCGCGCGACCGCGGCTTCGACGTCCGGGTGGCGAAGTTCCCGTTCACCGCCAACGGCAAGGCGCACGGGCTGGGCGACACCAGCGGGTTCGTGAAGATCCTCAGCGACGCCCGGCACGGCGAGCTGCTCGGCGCCCACCTGATCGGCCCGGAGGTGACCGAGCTGCTGCCGGAGCTGACGCTGGCGCAGCAGTGGGACCTCACCGTCCACGAGGTCGCCCGGAACGTGCACGGCCACCCCACCCTCGGTGAGGCGGTCAAGGAGGCCGTCCACGGCCTGGCCGGCCACATGATCAACATGTGAGCGAGCAGCCCCCGCCCTCAGTCGGGCAGGTCCTCCCGGGTGACGCCGCGCAGGGCGAGCCGGAGCCAGCGGCGGCGGGCGGGTTCGGGGAGTTCGTCGCCGGGGAGGGTGGCCAGGATCAGCACCAGGTCCTCGGTGGTCACGTCGTCCCGCAGCGTGCCCTCGGCGTGCGCGGCGGCGACCAGGCGGGCCAGGCCGTCGCGGGCGCGTTGGTCTAGTTCCGCGTAAGGGTGGGTCCCGTCGGCGCGGTTGACCAGCGCCTCCTTGACGGCGCGGTCGGTCCCGGCGGCCTCGGAGATCTCCCGGAGCAGGTCGGTGATGGCGGCCAGGGCGCCGCCGCCCGCCTCGACGCGGGCGACCGCCGCGTCCAAGGCGCTGAAGACGCGCTCGATCATCTCGGCGACGATGGCGCCGACCAGGTCCGCCTTGGTGGGGAAGTGCCGGTAGAGCGTGCCCACCGCGACCCCAGCCTCGCGGGCGATCTCGTCCATGCCCGCCTGCTCGCCGCGCGCGGCGATGAGGGTGCGCGCCGCGCGCAGGATGTTGGCCCGGTTGCGTACGGCGTCGGCGCGCAGCGGGGCGCGCCCGGCGTGGTCGGGCATCGCTCGCTCCCCCTGTCGGACGGTTCGGACGGGTTGAACGGTTCGGACGGGTTGAACGGGTGGGACGGGTTGGACGGTTCGGTGGTGGGGCGTGGAACGTCGGGTCACCACCGGAGAACGTCGGGCGCGGGCCGCCGGTTGCCACGTGTCGGAACCGATGGTTCCGCATGCCCCGGAACCAAACATGAACTGTGGTTCACTATAAATCGTGAACGTCGGTTCAGGTTAGCTCCGAGGCAGGGAGGCGCACGGTGAGCGGCACGACGACGAGGGCGGCACGCGGCGGTGGCTGGAGCCGCGAGGACATCCCCGATCTCAGCGGCACGGTGGCGATCGTGACCGGCGCGAACACGGGCATCGGCCTGCCCACCGCGCGCACGCTGGTCGCCAGGGGCGCCCGGGTGGTGATGGCCTGCCGCAACGAGGCCAAGGCCCAGGCCGCGCGCGGCCGGGTGCTGTCCGCGACCGGAGTCCCGCAGGACCGGGTACGGGTGCTGCCGCTGGACCTGGCCAGCCAGGCCAGCGTCACCGCCTTCGCCGAACGCTTCCTCGGCGAGTACGACCGGCTCGACCTGCTGATCAACAACGCCGGCCTGGGATCCACCCGCCAGACGCCCACCGAGGACGGCTTCGAGCTCCAGTTCGGTGTGAACCACCTCGGGCACATGGCGCTCACGCTGCGCCTGCTGCCGGCCCTGGTGCGCACGGCGGGCTCGCGCGTGGTGACGCTGAGCAGCGGCGCCCACCGGTTCGGCACCGTGCGGCTGGACGACCCCCACTTCCGGGACGGCGGCTACCGCCCGTTCGCCGCCTACAGCCAGTCCAAGCTGGCCAACCTGCTGTTCGCGGCCGAACTCGCCCGCCGGCTGACCGCGGCCGGCCACGGCACGCTCTCCGTGGCCGTCGACCCAGGCGTCGCCCGCACGGAGCTGGGCCACAAGCAGGTCAGCGCCGGCACCCGGGTGCTGGCGCGGCTCGGCTCGCTGGTCACGCTGGGACGCACCGGGGAGGGCGGCAGCCTCGTGACCCTGCGCGCCGCCACCGACCCGCACGCGCGCACCGGCGACTTCTACGCCCCGCGCTGGGGCGGATGGGGCACCCCGATGGTCACCGCCCCGGCCCCCCGCGGGCGAGACCGGCAGGTCGCGGCCCGGCTGTGGGAGATCTCCCTGCGGATGCTCGGCCAGCAGGAACCCGCCGTCCTGACCCCCCGCCCCGCGAAGCGCTGACCCCGCCCCGCGCTGACCCCCGCCGCACGGCGAACCGATCAGACGGACTTTCCTCAGCGGTCAACCGCCGCTTCCGGGCGAGCGGTCGAAGTTCGGCGACCGCTACCCCGTTCCGGGTGATGCGGAAGGTATCACCGGCCTCGACGGCGTCCATGACGGAGGCGGAGTTGTTCCGGAACTCGCGCTGGGTGATCGTCTTCATGTCCGCGATGTGGCTCACCGTGTTCCGCCGAGCCAGATCCTTCCCCCGAATGGGTGACGAGGGCCGGGGTCACTCCTGGCGGGGCCGGCGCCGGCGGGTGAGCAGCAGCACGGCGACGATGGCGACCACCACCAGGCCGGTCGGGATGGTGCCGGAGGCGTCGCCGGCCGCCGCGCCGTCCTCGGCGGCGGCCCCGGAGGGCGCCGCCGCGCCGCCGTCCCCGGCCGCTCCCCCGGCGTCGGCGGCCTCCTCCTCGGCCGCGTCCTCGGCGCGGGCGGAGTCCGGCAGCAGCTCGCCGTCGAGGTCGACCCGCTGCACCGGGCTGCGCTCGCCCTCGCTGCCGAGCAGCAGCGCCCGGCCGTCCGGGGTGAAGGCCAGCGACTCGCCCTGGCGCTGGAACGGCATCTGCGGACGGCCGAGCCGCTCCAGCTCCGCCCCCGGCTCGGTGCCGCCCGGGCGCTGGTAAACGGCGACCTCGAAGTAGCCGCGCAGCGCCAGCCGGCTGCCGTCCGGGGAGAACGCGCCGTCGGTGACGGTCAGTCCGGGGATGTCGGCCACCCGGGTGAAGGTGTTCGTCGCGCCGGTCACCAGGTCCGGCGGGGCCACGTACAGCCCGCCGGCGCCCCCGTTCTCCTTGGAGGCGATCCACAGCCGGCCGGTGACCGGGTCGAACATGGCCGCCTCGGCGTCGCGCGGGCCGTCCTCGTACTGCACGGTGTAGCGCACCGGCTCCACGGTGACGTCCTCGCCGAGGTCGGACGGCTCGGTGAAGGAGTACAGCCACACCTCGGACCAGCCGCCGCCGAAGTTGTCCCCGATGTCGGCGACGAACACGGTGGGCCGCCCCTGGACGTCCTCACCGACCGTGATGGCCTCCCAGTCCCGGGCCTGCACGCCCTCCAGGGTCACGGTCGCCAGCACGTCCCCGTCCCGGCCGTCCACGGCGAAGACCTGCGCGCCGTCGTCGCTGTCGTTGTGCGTCCACAGCACGTCCGGGTGCGAGGCGCTGACCGCGAGACCGCTGGACTCGGTGATCCGCTCGTCGGTCAGGGTGATCCGGTCCGGGCCGTCCTGCGTGGCGGTGATCGACTCGGCCGAGGGAGCCGTCGCGGCCACCGGGACGGTCGCGGCCGCGGCCGCGGGAGCCGTCGCGACGGACGGGCCGGTGACCAGCAGTAAGGCGACGGCGGTGCCCGCGAGGCCGGCGGGTACGCGTGCGGGGAAGGTCATGCGCCCAAGCTTGCCCGATCGGGCCCGGACCGGGCGCGCGGGACGGACACCGCGCCGGGCACCGCGGCTGCACCGCGCCGGACCGGTACGGGCAGCCGGCGCGACGCGCGTCCGGCAGGCGCGCCGGCGTCGGTCAGCTCACCAGGCCACCCACCAGAGCGGCCACCACGAGCACGATGAGCGACCACGTCATCACGCGGTTACGGGTCCTGGTATCCACCCGGCCAGGCTACTCCGCCGCCTCCTCCGGACGGCGCAGCGCCCAGGACTCGACGGACTCGTACTGGGCCGGGCCGCGCCCGAGGAGGCTGCGCATCAGGTGCACCCGCTCCACCGTCCACGGCGTGCCCACCAGGCTGTCCAGCGCCGAGACCATCGCGTGCAGGTCCGGGTGCGGACCGAACCGCTCCCGCGCGCGGGCCAGGGTCAGGTGCGGGCGCCAGGGGCGGGTGTCCACCTCGATGCCGGTGTGCCGGGCCGCCCGCGAGACGTCCCGGGCCAGCTCACGCGCCTCGGCGACGGTCCCCTGGACGTCGGCCCACAGCACCCGGCGCCCGAAGGCGCCCCCGGCCTGGAGGTGCAGGGTCAGCACCGGGTGTCCCTCGACGGCCTCGGCCAGGCGGGCCCGCAGCTTGGGCAGCCGCTCCTCGGGCACCTCGCCGAGGAAACACAGCGTGAGGTGCCGGCTGGTCCGGGGCGTCCAGCGGAGTTCGTCCGCCTCGGGGAGGCGACGCAGCCGCCGTTCGGCCTCGTCCAGTTCGGCCAGGGCCTCGGCGGAGGGGTGCACGGCGACGAAGAGCCTCACCGCTCCATTGTCCGACCCGCGACCGCCGCACGCCTCCCCTCCCCCGGCAGCCCGCCCCCGGCGAAGACGGCCGGACGACGGCCGGACGCCCCGCCGGGCCGGGGGCCGGGCGGGGCGCGTCCGCGGTGGGACGTCGGGTGCCGGTGGGCTACGCCTCGACTCGGGAGGAGGCGCGGCCGGCCGGGGCGGCGGCGGTGGCGGGCCGGTTGCCGGCGACGACCAGCAGGCTCAGCCCGAGCAGCGACCACACCAGCAGCACCTCCAGCGGCACCGCCGCCCCGGCGCCGTCGAAGTAGGAGGTGCTGCGCAGCAGCGAGGCCCCGGCGCCGAGCGGCAGCAGGCTGCCGATCAGCCCGGCCGGTTCCGGCAGCAGTTCGGGCGCGCTGGTGACGCCGGAGAACGGATTGCCGATCAGCACCACCAGCACGGCGCCGACGGCCAGCCCGGCCGTCCCCCACAGCCGGGCCAGACCGGCCACCAGGCAACCCACCGCCGTCACGATCAGCGCCAACACCCCGGCGTTGACCAGCCAGTTGCCCCCCAGGGCGCCCAGCCAGCCCTGCACCACGGCCACGCCCACCAGACCGGCCGTCACCGCCGCGGCCAGCACGGCGGCGATCCGCGGGCCCCGTCCCCCACGGACGCCGAGGTGGGCCAGCGCCCCGGCGCCGACGCCGGACAGGCTCAGCGGCAGCAGCAGCGAGGCGAGCGCCGCGCCGCGCGGGTCCTCGGCCGGCAGCGGCACCACGTCCTCCACCTGGAGCGGCGCGACGGCGCCCGGCGCACCCGGCTGTCCCTGCCCCTGTCCCTGATCACCCTGCGGCGCCTGCAGCTGCGCCACGCCCTGCTGGAGCGCCTGGGCCACGGCCGGTCCGGCCGCGCTGGCGGTGAGCAGCTTCATGCCGTCCGGGCCGGCGACGACGGCCCCGTAGATCTCACGCTCGGTGATGGCCGCGCGGGCGGCCGCCTCGTCGGCGTACCGGTGGATCTCGAAGGCGTCCGCGTCGGAGGCCGTCAGTGCCCGGGCGATACCGGTGGTGGCCTGCTCCGGCCCGGCCAGGCCGATGGGCAGGTCACGCGGGGCCATCCGGGCGGCGGGCCAGGCGAAGAGGGTGAGCGTGACCAGCGCGATGAGGCCGATCCGGACGGCGAGTTCGGCCACCGGACGCCAGGCCCGCCCCGCCGTCGACGCCTCGGTGGCCGGCGCGGACCCCGACGCGTCCGCGACCGCCTCGGCGGGGTGGGCCCCGCCGTCCGGGAGGGCGCCCTCCGCCAGGGGGTGAGCACCACTGCGCTGCTCGGGCATGACGACTCCTACCTAAAACGAATGATCATTCTCTGTTGGTTCCACACTCCTCCTCCGGGCGGAGACTGTCAAGAACGAATAGTCGTTCTCTCAAGCGGCCGTCGCGTACCCTTCCTCACATGGCCCGTGTCTCCCAGGCGCATCTGGACGCCCGCCGTCGCCAGATCCTCGACGCCGCCCGGCGCTGCTTCGCCGCGAACGGCTTCCACTCCACGTCCATGCAGGACGTGCTGAAGGAGGCCGGCCTGTCGGCCGGGGCGGTCTACCGGTACTTCCCGAGCAAGGACCACATCATCGCCGCGATCTCGCTGGAGACCATGCGGGAGGTCGCCGGGGTCTTCACCGGGGCGCTCGACGCGGAGCAGCCGCCGACCCCCGAGGAGCTGGTGGGGCGCGCCCTGCGCACCGTGCAGCGCCTGGACGAGGAGCAGGAGGCGGCGCGCCTGGTGATCTTCGTGTGGGCGGAGGCGCTGCGCACGCCGACGGTCCGCGAACTGGTCACCACCGGCGTGGTGGAGGTGCGTGGACTGCTCGCCCGCATGATCGCGGTGTGGCAGGAACGCGGCATGATCGGCGACGCCGTGCCCGCGCAGCAGCTCGCCCAGCTGATGGGCAGCCTGCTGCCGGGCTACATCATCCAGAAGACCATGATGGGCGACGTCTCCCCGGAGTCGTTCGCGGAAGGGCTGGGCGCGTTGCTGCACAGCCCGGCGCGAACCTGAGGACGCGGCCCGGCGCGGGCCTGACGACCGCGCGCCGGGCGGGGACCTCGGCCGCCGCCGGTCAGTACCGGGTGGCGGATCGGCGGGTGGAATCCACGGCGGGCTCCGCGGTGGAGTGCGCGGCGGGATCGGTGGAGCCTGGCACGACCGGGTCGGCGGCGGCCGGCGTCCCGGCGACCTCGGGCGCCACGGCCGCCGCGGCGCGCGGGACCAGGGAGACCAGCGGGCGCCCGCGGCGTGGGCGGAGCTCCACCCTCAACCGCAGGTTCCCGATCCTGGCCAGCAGCACGGCGACCACGGCGGCCGCCAGCGCGGCGACCAGGCCGCCGAAGAGCAGACCGACGCGCGGGCCGAAGCGTTCGCTGATCCAGCCCACCAGCGGGCTGCCGATCGGCGTGCCACCGAGGAAGACCAGCATGTACAGGCCCATCACCCGGCCGCGCATCACCGGGTCGCTGCCCAGTTGGACCGTCGCGTTCGCCGCCGTGTTGAAGGTGATGCCCGCCAGGCCGGTGGGGATCATCATGATCGCGAAGACCAGGTAGTTGGGCGCGGCGGCGGCCGCCATCTCGATCAGCCCGAACACCAGCGCCGCCCCCACCACCAGCCGCAGCCGGGTCGTGGAGCGCCGGGCCGCGAGGAGTGCGCCGAGCAGCGAACCGGCCGCCATGGCCGTGTTGAGCAGCCCGAAGCCGCCGGCGTCGGTGTGGAAGACCTCGCTGGCGAAGGCGGCCAGGATGACGGGGAAGTTCAGCCCGAAGGTGCCCACGAAGAACACCAGCACGATCGGCCACACCAGCTCCGGTCTGGCCGCGACATAGCGCAGGCCCTCGCGCAGCTGCCCGCGACTGCGCGCCGCCCGTGGGCTGGGGCGCAGTTCGCCGGCGCGCATCGCCAGCAGTCCGCAGAGCACCGCCAGGAACGACACCGCGTTCACCGTGAACGCCCAGCCGATCCCGACCGCGCTGATCAGCACGCCGGCCACGGCCGGGCCGACCAGCCGGCCCATCTGGAAGTTGGCGGAGTTCAGGCTGACGGCGTTGGGCAGGTCGGCCGGGCCGACCATCTCCACCACGAAGGCCTGCCGGGTGGGGTTGTCCACCACGGTGGCCATGCCCAGCGCCAGGGCGATCAGGTAGACGTGCCAGACCCGCACCGTGTCCGAGAAGGTGAGCACCGCGAGCAGGACGGCGAGCAGACCCATGAACGCCTGGGTGATCAGGAGTATTCGGCGCTTGGGGTAGCGGTCGGCGATCACCCCGCCCCACAGGCCGAACAGCAGCATGGGGAGGAACTGCAGGGCCGTGGTGATGCCGACCGCCGTGGGGCTGCCGGTCAGGCTGAGGACCAGCCAGTCCTGGGCGATCCGCTGCATCCAGGTGCCGATGTTGGAGACGGACTGGCCGGTGGCGAAGAGCCGGTAGTTGCGTATGCGGAGGGAGCGGAACGTTCCGCCGGACCGGGCCGGCGCCTTCGCCGGGCTGGCGCCCGCGTCCGGCTCGTACCGCCGGGCGGTCGCGTGTTCGCCGGGTTCGGCCGGGTCGCCGGGGTCACTGAGCTCACCGGGGTCGCTGGCCTCGCCGCGCTCACCGCGTCCACTGGGTCCGCTGGGTCCACCGGGTTCACTGGGTTCACCGGGGCGCGCCCGTTCGGCGGGGCGCGCCCGTTCGGCGGGGTCGTCGGGCTCCTGGGAGCCGGGGGGTTCCGCCGGGTCGGCCGGCCGTGCGTCGGGGGGCGGGGCCAGAGGTGCCTGGCCGCCCGTCGGGCCGGTCGCCGCGCCGGGCGCGGTGCCGGCGGCGCCTGCTCCGGCGCCCGGGGAGGAATTGAGGGGGTTGGTCGCACGGGCTCCGGTCGGGGAACTCAACCAGTCTCGCCTGCCTTCTTCTCGCCTTCGCCTCGGTGCGCCCGCGCGCCCACCGGGGCGGCGCGGAACGCCGGTCGTCCGCTGCCCGTGCCGCACCTGGACGCCGGCGGACGCCGACCGGGGCGCCGGCCTAGAGGTCGGCGAGCCGTTCCAGTACGGGCGCGGCGACGCGCAGGGCCGCCCACTCCTCCTCGGAGAGGGATTCCACCCGCCCGGCCAGCCATGCGTCCCGGCGCCGCCGCGACTCCAGGACCATCGCCTCGGCCTGGTCGGTGGCGGTCACCACCACCTGGCGGCGGTCCTCCGGGTGTGGATCCCGGCGGACCAGGCCCTTGACCTCCAACATGGCCACGATCCTGGTCATGGACGGCGGCTGGACGTGCTCGCGCCGCGCCAGCTCCCCCGGGGTGGCCGGGCCGCAGCGAACCAGCCAGCCGAGCACGGACAGCTCGGTGACGCTCAGCGACTCGTCGACGCGCTCGTTGCGCAGCCGGCGACCGAGTCGGAGCACCGAGGCCCGCAGGGTGGTCACCGCAGCCAGATCGTCCTGGGACAGCTCGGGCATACTCATTAGTCTAGGTCATTACCTTGTCTAAGGAAAGCGGTCCGCCGGCAGCCGCGAGTGCTCTCCTGACGGCGGCGCGCCGCGCCACGCACCCCGGCCCTGGCGGCGAGGATGGCCCGCCACCATACTCGCTCCCCCTGACAGCTCCACCCCGACCCCGCCGAGCCTCCGAGCCTGCTCTTCTTTGGCCGCACTGGTCCCTCGGCCCCGCAGATGCCCCGAGCCCGCCCCGCTCCGCCCTGGCCCCTACCCCCTGGCCCCTGGCCCCTGCACCACTCCAGCGCCTCCCGCACCACGCACCGCACATGGCGCAGAAGCCGCAAGAGCAACACCCGTAGGGAGCCCCAGGGGGACCCCCTATTTCTACGATTCCACGGTGCTTCGGTGCGGCGCAGCCCCCCATTCCCAGCCTGTGGATAACTCTCGAACGTCCACGATCAAGCCGGAGAGCGGGCCGCCTACGGGACACGGGGAGTCAACCCGGAGGAGCCGGCCGCCTACGAGGCAAAGAAGCCGACCCGGAGGAGCCGGCCGCCTACGGGACAAGGGAATCAAGCCGGCCGGGCCCGTTCCTCCCCGCAGGGATGACCCACTCCCCCGGCGGGACCAGGCCCGGCCACCCGGCCCCGCCCCCGTCCACCACGCGATTCCCCACCCACCGAACACCCCGAGGACGCCCTCAGCCCCTCACCCCGGCGGCAATCGCGTGGCCGGCGCCGGGGCCGTCGGCGTGGGCCCGGATTCGGCCGCCCTCCACCCGGACGGCGCTCTCCGTCTCGTCGCCCGCTCGGCCCAGCCCCACCGCGGCGGCGACGGCACCGTCCTCGTCGCACACCACCCGCAGCGCGGGCCACCCGTCGCGTGGGACGACGTGCCGCAGCAGGCCGCCGAGGCCGGCCAGGGCCAGCCGCACCAGCGGCGTCACCTCCTCCGGGGCCTCGGCGACGACGACCAGCGAGACCGGCACGCCCGGCGGCGCCGCCCGGACGGCGTCCTCGACGGCGGCGAGCCGGCGCAGCCCGAGGAAGACCACGACGCCGTCCCCCTCCAGCACCCCGGGGCCCCACAGCCCCATCGCGTCCTCCACCCCCGGCGGGGGCATCCACGGCCGGTCGGCCGGCTGCACCGCGGCGGACGTCTCGGGCGGGGTCCAGGGCTCGTCGAGGTCGAGATCGGCGATCGCCTCGATGCTCCGCAGCATGTCCCCCGGGCGGACGAACCCCGGGGCGATGGTGGCCAGCAGCCCGGCGCCCTCCAGGGTGGTGAGCACCACCTCCGCCTTGCGCACCAGCCGCCCGGCCCGGCCGGGCCCTCCGGCCAGGTTCTCCAGGCCGAGCCCGAGCAGCAGCGCGTTGACCTTCATGATCTGGCCGAACGACTGCCGCGTGCCCTCCTCGGCGACGATCTGCGGCATGAGGTCCATGCCGATCCGCACGCTGAGGCCGTCCTGCGGCGCCAGCGCCAACCGGCTCAGCCACACGTCGGCCAGCGCGGTGAGCGCGTCGGGCGCGGTCCGCGGCTCGGGGGAGACCGCCGGCATCGGCGGGGCCTGTGCGGCGAGGTCGGCGAGGACGGCGAAGTACAGCGCGCGCTTGCCGGGAAAGTTGGAGTAGACGGCCCCCCGGGTGAGTCCGGCCCGCTCGGCGATCGTGTCCACCTTGGCGTCCCGGAAGCCGCGTTCGGCGAACTCCACGCCGGCCGCGGCCAGGATCCTCGCCCGGTTGCGCTCCTGCGCCTCCGCCCTGGTGAGCCGCGCCATCGCCAAAACCTCCCGGAGCCGTTGACAGGCCCAATGAGCCGGCAGCAAGATACCGACAGCACTCAGATGATGAGAACATATGATCCGAACATCTGAGATCCAGGACGCGGCGAAGCCGCCCACACCACGGGAGCCAGCCACCATGGCCACCACCCCCCACACCCCCGCCGGAGCCGACGCGGACGGCGTCTTAGACCTGATGTCCCCGGAGCTGCTGACCGACCCGTTCGGCGGCTACTCCCGGATCCGCGAGCAGACCCCGGTCACCCGGGCCTCGGCCGTCCCCGGCACGGACCCGGCCTGGATCGTCACCCGGTACGACGACGTCAAGTTCGTCCTCGGCGACCCGCGCTTCGTCAACAACCCCGCCAGCGTGCCCGGGATGGAGGTGCCCAGCCTCACCGAGCAGGCGCTGGTCGCCCGCGGGGTTCCCCCCGAGTACATGCCCTACCTGCTCACCAGCATCCTTTCGGTCGACGGCGCCGACCACGCCCGGCTCCGCCGGCTGGTCTCCCGGGCCTTCACCGCCCGCCGCGTCGCCGAGCTGCGCCCGCGGGTCGAGGAGATCACCGAGGACCTGCTCACCCGGCTGCCGGAGGCGGCCGAGGACGGCGTCGTCGACCTGCTGCGGCACTTCGCCTACCCCCTGCCGATCGTCGTGATCTGCGAACTCGTCGGCATTCCGGAGGAGGACCGCCCGCTGTGGCGGGACTGGAGCGAGGCGCTCACCTTCGCCTCCGGCCAGCGCATGGCCGACACCATGCGCGACCTCGTCGCGTACACCCACGCGCTGATCGAGCGCCGCCGGGCCGAGCCCACCGGCGACCTGGTCTCCGCGCTCGTCCGCGTCCACGACGAGGACGGCGACCGGCTCAGCGACACCGAGATGGTCATGCTGATCCTGGCGCTGGTCATCGCCGGTCACGAGACCACCGCCCACCTGATCGGCAACGGCACCGCGGCCCTGCTCACCCACCCCGATCAGCTCGCCGCCCTCCGCGACGACCCGGGCCTCGCCCCGAGCGCCGTGCACGAGCTGATGCGCTGGTGCGGGACGGCGCAGATGGCCTCGACGCGCTACGCCACCGAGGACGTCGAGATCAGCGGCACCCTGGTGCGCAAGGGCGAGGCGGTGTTCCCCGTCCTGGTCGCCGCCAACTACGACCCGCGCCGGTTCGACGACCCGGAACCGCTCGACATCACCCGTCCCACCGACGGCCGCCGGGAGATCCACGTCGGATTCGGCCACGGTCTGCACTACTGCCTGGGCGCCGCGCTGGCCCGCCAGGAGGGCGAGGTCGCCTTCACCGCGCTGCTGCGGCGGTACCCCAACCTGGCCCTGGGCGTGCCCGCGGAGGAGCTCACCCACGACCCGGTCCCCGGCTCCTGGCGGCTGTCCGCCCTGCCGGTGCGGCTGTGACCGGGGCCGGGTCGGGGCCGAAGCCGGAGCCAGGGCCCGGGTCGGGGCCAGGGCCGAAGCCGAAGCCCGGACACCACTGAACGGGCCGGCCCGCCGGTGGGAGCGACACCCCGCCGGCGGGCCGGTCATCGGCCGTCCGTCGTCGGCCGTCCGTCATCCGCCGTCCGTCATCGGCCGCCGGCGGGTTGGCAAGGTCAGCCCACCGGGCGCAGCTGCCACTGCTGGCAGGCGTTGTTCAGCCAGCTCCACTGGCGCACGTCCACGCCGTCGGCGGTGCCGCAGTCGGCCACGTCGGCGACCTTGCCGCTGTTGGCGTTGGTCAGCCGCACCCAGCCGCCGGTGTCCGTGACGACGAACCGGAAGCGCTGGCAGGTGTTGTTCAGCCAGCTCCACTGGCGCAGGTCCGCGCCGTCGGCGGTGGAGCAGTCGGCGGTGTCCAGCACCTTGCCGGTGGCCACGTTGACCAGTCGGCTGGTGTCGTCGCCCATGTCCTCGACGCGCCACTGCTGGTTGGCGCCGCCGTTGCAGGTCCACTGCTGGACGTTCGCCCCGTCCGCCGAGGAGCCGCCGGCCAGGTCCAGGCACTTGCCGCTGTTGCGGTTGACCAGGGTGTAGGCGGTGGGTGTGGTGGCGGTCTCCCCTGAGGGACCGGCCAGGGTGGTGCCGAGCGCGACGGGCGTACCGAAGTTGGGGGTGCCGTCGGAGTTCCAGGTGAACCGCTGCGCGCGGGTGGTGCGGCCGTTGTCGCAGCCGTCGCCGGCCGAGTCGTTGGCGTGGTAGACGATCCAGTTCTCGGTGCCGTCCGGCGAGGTGAAGAAGCCGTTGTGGCCGGGGCCGTAGACGCCGGCCGCGTCGTTGCGCTGGAAGACCGGGGTGGACTTCTTCACCCAGGAGGAGGCCGCCAGCGGGTCGCCGCCGTTGTAGGTGAGCTGGCCGAGCTTGTAGTCGGGCGTCCAGCAGCCGGAGGCGGAGTAGATGATGTAGGTGCGGCCGTCCCGGTAGAGCGCCTCCGGGCCCTCGTTGACCGTTCCGCCCTGGCGTTCCCAGCTCAGGGTGGGGGTGGAGATGGTGCTGAAGGGGCCGCTGACCGTGTAGGGGTTGCTCATCGGGGCGATCACCAGGTTCTGCGTGCCGCCGCCGTTGGCGCTGGCCATCAGGTACAGCCGGCCGTTCAGTTCCAGGACGCTGCCGTCGATCAGCCAGCCGTCGCTGGAGGAGTGGTGCAGCCGGTTCTTGTAGACGTAGGGGCCCATCGGGTCGGATCCGACGCTCTCCAGCACGTGCATGCGCTGCGTCGGGATGTAGTCGGCGACGTTCTGCCCGGCGGTGTAGTAGATGTACCAACGCCCGTTCAGGAAGTGCATCTCCGGGGCCCAGATGTTGCAGCAGCGCGACGGCGTGCCGTCCGACCACACCTGCACGCTGGGGGCGGTCGCCAGGCCGGCGAGCGTGGGGGACTTCCGCACGGTCAGTTCGGAGGTCCAGGAGGTGGTGATCAGGTAGTAGTTGCCGTTGTAGTACTCCAGCCAGGGGTCGGCGCCCTTCTGGGACTTGATCGGGTTGGTGTACGGCCGGCCGGGCGCCGCCTCGGCCGACCCCTCCCCCACGGTGACGGTGGCCAGCACCGTGAGGATCGTGAGCATGACAGCAAGCCAGACGCGTGGGTGGGTCGCCGGGAGCTGGGCCCGGCCTGGGGAGTGGAACACCGTGACGCCCCTTTCTGAGGGGTCGGTGGAGCACCTGAAGTAATGACATGCACTGGTCAACCGGGCGCGCGGCGCCGGTCGGATGTGAACGTTCACCATCCGGCGCCCCGGCCACGGCCGGCCGGTCGTCGTCGCGGACGGGCCGGAGGGGTGTTCAGCCCGCGACGGGGCCCGTGCTCTCCCGCACCACCAACCGCGGCGGGTGCAGCACGTGCTGCGACGGCCGCTCGCCGGTGGCGATCTGATTGATCAGCAGCTCCAGACTGGCCCGGCCGAGCGCCCCGAAGTCCTGCGCCACGGTGGTCAGCGGGGGCTGGAGGTAGGCGGCCTCCGGTATGCCGTCGAAACCCACCACGCTGACCTCGCCCGGCACGGCGCGGCCGGCCTGGTGCAGCGCGCGCAGCGCGCCGACGGCCATCTGGTCGTTGCCGCAGAAGACGGCCGTGACCTGCGGATCCCGGGCGATCAGCCGGGCCGCCTCGTAGCCCGAGCGGGCGCTCCAGTCGCCGGCGAGCACCGGCGGCACCTCGGCGCCGGCCTCGGTGAGCGTGGCGCGCCAGCCCTTCAGCCGCTCCCGGGTCTCCGGCCAGTCGGTGGGGCCGCATATGTGATGCACCGTCGCGTGGCCGAGGTCGAGCAAGTGACGGGTGGCCGCCACGGCCCCGCCGTAGTTGTCCACGCCGACCATCGGCACCCCCGGCGCGTGTCCGATTCCGGTGCCGACCAGCGGCATCTCCTCGGGCACCCGGGCCAGCGCGGCCAGCAGGGAGTCCACCGGAGCGACCGTCACGATCCCCTCGACGCCCTGCTCGCGCAGCCGCCCGATCGCGTCGACCATGGAGTCCTCGTCGGTCGCCGAGGCGCTGGCGACGCTGACGAAGTAACCGGCCTCCCGGGCCACCCGCTCGATCGCCGACACCGTGGAGGCCGGGCCGACCAGGTTGAGGTCCAGGGTGACCACGCCGAGGATGTGCGACCGGTCGGTGACCAGCGCCCGGGCGGCCGAGTTGCGGTGGTAGTCCAGCTCCCGGATGGCCGCGAGCACGCGTTCCCGGGTCTCCCGGCGCACACTGGGGTGGTTGTTCAGCACCCGCGAGACCGTCTGGTGGGAGACGCCGACCAGCCGGGCGACGTCCCTCATCACCGGCTTGCCCCGCTCCCTGGGCACAGCGCCGGAAGCCTCACTCATCGCGGTACCCCCATCCGGACACGCGTCTTCGATCACGCGGCATGTCGCCCTCCCCCACTGGCGTGGATCGTGGACGTTGCGAAAGTGTTAACGGTCACAGTGACAGCCGTCAAGGCTTCTGCTAGACGGCGCCGCAGAGCGGACACTTGCGGTCAATAACGTGACGGACAAGGTTCTCGCCAGCCCCCTTGACGGCCCCCGTGTGACCGTTAACACTCGCCTTCACCGACGCGAAACACGTCACACGCAGGAAACGGACATCCGCGTGGGCCGTCCGTCCTCGCGTGGGCAACCCACCCCAACCAGCACCGACGAAGAACCACCCGCGTGCTCGGCCGCCCCGGCGATCCGAGGCGCCCCACACGAAGGCGTGGGGGAGCGCGGAACATCACTGGAGGAATTGTGCGCAAGACGCTCATGGGACTCGCCGCGGGGAGTCTCGTCATGGCCCTGGCAGCATGTGGCCAGAGCAGCACCAGCGGCGGAGCCAGCGGGTCGGGCGACTCCGAGGCCGGCGGCACCATCGGGATCGCGATGCCGACCAAGGCGTCGGAGCGCTGGATCAACGACGGCAACAACATGGTCGAGCAGTTCGAGGCCGCGGGCTACGAGACCGACCTGCAGTTCGGCAACGACGTCGTCGAGACCCAGGTGTCGCAGATCGAGAACATGATCACCAAGGGCGTGGACCTGCTGGTGGTCGCGGCGATCGACGGCTCCTCGCTGACCAACGTCCTGCAGCGCGCGGCCGACGCCGACATCCCGGTGATCTCCTACGACCGGCTGATCCGCGGCACCGAGAACGTCGACTACTACGCCACCTTCGACAACTTCCAGGTCGGCGTGCTGCAGGGCCAGTACATCGTCGACCAGCTCGGCCTGCCGGAGGCCGAGGGCCCGTTCAACATCGAGCTGTTCGGCGGCTCCCCGGACGACAACAACGCCGGCTTCTTCTTCAACGGCGCGATGAGCGTGCTGCAGCCCTACATCGACGAGGGCAAGCTCGTGGTCCGCAGCGGCCAGACCGACTTCAACCAGGTCGCGACGCTGCGCTGGGACGGCGGCGTGGCGCAGGCCCGGATGGAGAACCTGCTCAGCGGTTCGTACACCACCGAGCGGGTCGACGCCGTGCTCTCCCCCTACGACGGCATCTCCATCGGCATCCTGTCCGCCCTGAAGGGCGTGAACTACGGCACCGAGTCGCAGCCGCTGCCGATCGTGACCGGTCAGGACGCCGAGCTGGCCTCGGTGAAGTCGATCATCGCCGGCGAGCAGACCCAGACGGTCTACAAGGACACCCGTGAGCTGGCCGAGGTCACCGTGCAGATGGCCGACGCCCTGCTGACCGGTGGCACCCCCGAGGTCAACGACACCGAGACCTACGACAACGGCGTGAAGGTGGTTCCCGCCTACCTGCTGGAGCCGGTCAGCGTCGACGCCTCCAACTACGAGGAAGTCCTCGTGGAGGGCGGCTACTACACCGCCGACCAGCTGAACTGACGGCCCCGGCCCCCGACGTACCAACCGGCGGCGCCGGTGGTGGACCACGCGTTCGCGTGGTGCGCCACCGGCCCGCCCCCGAGCCGAACGGACTGCTCACCATGGCCGGACCCATCCTCGAGATGCGTTCGATCACCAAGACCTTTCCCGGTGTCAAGGCACTGTCCGATGTCAACCTCACGGTGGAGCGTGGCGAGGTCCACGCGATCTGCGGTGAGAACGGGGCCGGCAAGTCGACCCTGATGAAGGTGCTCAGCGGCGTCTACCCGCACGGCAGCTACGAGGGCGAGATCCGCTTCGAGGGCGAGCTGTGCGAGTTCCGGGACATCCGGGCCAGCGAAGAGCGCGGCATCGTGATCATCCACCAGGAACTGGCCCTGATCCCGTACCTGTCCATCGCCGAGAACATCTTCCTCGGCAACGAGCGCGCCACCCGCGGCGTGATCAGCTGGAACAAGACCCTGGGGCAGGCCCGGCAGCTGCTCGACCGGGTCGGCCTGCACGAGTCGCCGCAGACCCGCGTGGCGGACATCGGCGTGGGCAAGCAGCAGCTCGTCGAGATCGCCAAGGCGCTGTCCAAGCAGGTCAAGCTGCTGATCCTGGACGAGCCCACCGCGGCGCTGAACGACGAGGACAGCCGCAAGCTGCTGGACCTGATCCTGGAGCTGCAGAACCAGGGCATCTCCTGCGTGATCATCTCGCACAAGCTCAACGAGATCGCCCGGGTCGCCGACTCGATCACCATCATCCGCGACGGGCGCACCATCGAGACGATGAAGGTGGCCGAGGAGGGCGTCTCCGAGGACCGGATCATCCGCGGCATGGTGGGCCGGGACCTCGAGCACCGCTACCCGGAGCGCGAGCCCAAGATCGGCGAGGTCGCCTTCGCCATCGAGGACTGGACCGTGCACCACCCGATCGACCAGCAGCGCAAGGTCGTCGACGGGGTGTCGCTGAACGTGCGGCGCGGTGAGATCGTCGGGATCGCCGGCCTGATGGGCGCCGGCCGCACCGAGCTGGCGATGAGCGTCTTCGGCCGCTCCTACGGTCGCAACATCAGCGGCCGGGTCTACCTGGACGGCAAGGAGATCCGCACCCGCACCGTCCCGGAGGCCATCGACCACGGTCTCGCCTACGTGACCGAGGACCGCAAGCACTACGGGCTCAACCTGATCGACGACATCAGCCGCAACATCTCGCTCAGCGCCCTGTCAAAGGTCGCCTCGCGCGGGATTGTTAACGCTCACAAAGAGTCACGGGTCGCCGAGGGCTTCCGCAAGACGATGAACATCAAGGCGCCCTCGGTGGCGGCGATCACCGGGAAGCTGAGCGGCGGCAACCAGCAGAAGGTCGTGCTGAGCAAGTGGATCTTCTCCGAGCCGGAGGTCCTGATCCTCGACGAGCCCACCCGGGGCATCGACGTCGGGGCGAAGTACGAGATCTACACGGTGATCAACGACCTCGCCGACCAGGGCAAGGCCGTGATCGTCATCTCCTCCGAGCTGCCCGAACTGCTCGGCCTGTGTGACCGCATCTACACGATGGCCGAAGGGCGGCTTACCGGTGAACTCAGCCGGGAGGACGCGACGCAGGAGGCGCTGATGCGCCACATGACGATGGACAGAGGGTAAGAAGATGGCCAGCCCGGTGAAGACCGAGGAGACGAAGAGGTCTGCGGCCCCCCAGGACGCGACCTCCACCCGCGGCGGAGGTGGCCAGGGCGGCGGTATCGGCGCCCTGGTGCTGAACAGCCTGCGCGGCAACATGCGGCAGTACGGCATGCTCATCGCCCTGGCGCTGATCATCCTGCTGTTCCAGATCTGGACCGGGGGCATCCTGCTGGAGCCCCTCAACGTCACCAACCTGATCCAGCAGAACAGCTACATCCTGATCCTGGCCATCGGCATGATGATCGTCATCATCGCCGGCCACATCGACCTCTCGGTCGGCTCCCTCGCCGCCTTCGTCGGCGCCGCGTCCGCCGTGATGATGGCCCGCAACGACGTGCCGTGGGTGCTCGCCGTCGTCATCTCGCTGCTGATCGGCGCGGCGGCCGGCGCCTGGCAGGGCTTCTGGATCGCCTACGTCGGCATCCCGTCGTTCATCGTGACCCTGGCCGGCATGCTGGTCTTCCGCGGCGGCACCCAGATCCTGCTCCAGGGCCAGTCCGTCGCCCCGTTCCCGGACGGGTTCCAGGCGATCAGCAACGGCTTCCTGCCCGAGGGCGGACCGCTCTCCAACTACCACGACCTGACCGTCCTGCTGGGCCTGGGCGTGATCGCCCTCACCCTGATCCAGGAGATGCGCGGCCGCCGCCAGCAGATCGAGCACGGCCTCGACGTGATGCCGACCAACCTGTTCGTCATCCGCTGCGTGCTGATCACCGCCGCCATCACCGTGTTCACCCTGCTGCTCGCCAGCTACCAGGGCTTCCCGATCGTGCTGATCATCCTGTCGGTGCTGCTGGTCGGCTTCGGCTACGTGATGCGCAACTCGGTGCTCGGCCGCCACACCTACGCCATCGGCGGCAACCAGGCCGCGGCCAAGCTGTCCGGCGTCAAGGACAAGCGCGTCATCTTCCTGGTGTTCGTGAACATGGGCGTGCTGGCGGCGCTGGCCGGCCTGGTCTACGCGGCCCGGCTCAACGCCGGAACGCCGAACGCCGGCATCAACTTCGAGCTGGAGGCCATCTCCGCGGCCTTCATCGGCGGCGCCTCGGCCACCGGCGGCGTCGGCACCGTGCTCGGCGCGATCATCGGCGGCCTGGTCCTCGGCGTGCTCAACAACGGCATGTCGCTGGTCGGCATCGGCACCGACTACCAGCAGGTCATCAAGGGTCTGGTGCTGATCGCGGCGGTCGGCTTCGACGTCTACAACAAGCGGCGCGGAGGCAACTGACCGCACGCGTCCACCCCGCGTTTCACGCTCGCGCCCCGCGCGCACGCGCATCGCCCGTTCGGGTGCATCCACGCACCTGGGCGGGCGATGTGGGCATTCATGGTGACGACACGTCCGTTGTCACTGACGAGGAGTGAAGTCCCATGCTTCGCACCACCAAGGCCGCCGTCGTCGCCGTGCTCACCGCCAGCGCCCTCGCCCTGGGCGGTGGGACCGCCGTCGCCGAATCGGACGGTGAGGCCACGGCGATCGGCTCCCCGGGTGTGCTCTCCGGGAACGCCATCTCCGTGCCGATCCACATCCCGGTGAACGCCTGCGGCAACTCCCTCAACCTCATCGGCCTGCTGAACCCGACCTCCGGCAACACCTGCGTGAACTCGGAGACCGAGGTCGACAAGGGCGGCCCGCGCGGCCACTGAGCCCGCACGCGGCCCCACGCACCGGTGCCCCGGCTCCCGCACTGGGAGCCGGGGCACCGGCGTCGCGGCCCGACCGGGCCGGGGGGTGGATCAGACGCCGAGCGCCTGCTGGATCGGGTCGAGCAGGAAGTAGACCAGGAAGAAGGCGCTGACCACCCACATCAGCGGCGGCACGCGGCGGGCCTGGCCGGTGGCGGCCTTGAGGATCACGTAGACCAGGAAGCCCAGCCCGATGCCGTTGGTGATGGAGTAGGTGAACGGCATCATCGCGATGGTCAGGAAGGCCGGGATGGCGATGGTGAAGTCGTCCCACTCGATGCCGCGCACCTGGGTCATCAGCAGGAAGCCCACCGCCACCAGGGCCGGGGTGGCCGCCTGCGAGGGCACCACCAGGGCCAGCGGGGTGAAGACCAGCGCCAGCAGGAACGCGCCACCGGTGACCATGTTGGCCAGGCCGGTGCGGGCGCCCTCCCCGACACCCGCGGTGGACTCCACGAAGGCGCCGTTGGCCGAGCAGGAGGCCCCGCCGCCGAACACCACGCCGAGGCCGTCCACCATCAGGATCCGGCCCATCCGGGGCATCCGGCCCTTGTCGTCCATCAGCTTCGCCTCCTCGCCGACGGCCAGGATCGAGCCCATGGCGTCGAAGAAGCAGGACAGCACCAGGGTGAAGACGAACAGGCAGCCGGTGAGCAGCCCGACCTCCTCGAAGCCGCCGAACAGGCTGACCTCGCCGATCAGGCCGAAGTCCGGGGCGCCGACCACCTGGGTGGGCACGCTGGGCACGGTCAGGCCCCACTCGGCCGGGTCGATGTCGGCGACCGCGTTCACCACGATGGCCAGCACCGTCATCGACAGGATGCTGATCAGGATGGCGCCCTTGGCCTTCCGGGTGAGCAGCACCAGGGTGATCAGCGCGCCCAGGGCGAAGATCAGCACCGGCCAGCCGGTCAGGTGACCGCCCTGCCCCAGGCCCACCGGCACGGTGGTGCCCGCGGCGTCCGGGTTGCGGGAGAGGAAGCCGGAGTCCACCAGGCCGATGAAGGCGATGAACAGGCCGATGCCGATGCTGATCGCCTTGCGCAGGCCGGCCGGGATGGCGTTCATCACCCGCTCGCGCAGGCCGGTGGCGACCAGCAGGATGATCAGCAGGCCGGCCAGCACGACCATGCCCATGGCGTCCGGCCAGGTCATCTGGGGGGCGAGCTGGAGCGCCACCACGGTGTTCACGCCCAGGCCGGTGGCCAGGGCGACCGGGACGTTGCCGATCAGCCCCATCAGCAGGGTGGTGAGGCCGCCGGTCAGCGCGGTGGCGGTGACCAGTTGGGCGTTGTCGAGCTGGTTGCCGTACTTGTCGACGCCGCTGGACAGGATGATCGGGTTCAGCACGATGATGTAGGCCATCGTGAAGAAGGTGGCGAGTCCGCCGCGGAGTTCCCGGGACACCGTGGAGCCCCGCTCGGTGATCTTGAAGAAACGATCAACCGCGTTGCGCGGAGGGCTGGCCGGGGCGGGCGCGGTGGCGGCGGCGGCGCCGGGCACGGTGGTGGTTGGCGAGGGCATTCACGGATTCCTGGTCGGCCGGGAGCCAGGCCCCCGGGAGGCGGTGCGGCCGGGCTGTCGACGCCACCCCCGTCAAGGCGACACGCCGGCTGTTCACAGGGCCGACGCACGCGCGCGGCTCAGCCAGTATGAGCAGATGGCCGGACGCAGATCCATCTCCGCGCGTAGATGTGTGATCTCGACGACTTCCGCCAACCGTTTGTCTCACCCCCGCCCGCGCCGCCGGCCCGGGTAACCTGGGCTGGTGACCAGCAACGGGCGCGGAGCCGAGGAAGCCCCCGACGAGGGGCCGGACCACCACGAGTACCCGGGCTACTCCGACCCGATCGTGCGGTGGTGGACGGGTGGCCCGCCCAGGCCGGTGCCCCCGCCGCTGGAGATCAACACCGTGCCGGTCGTCGCCACCACCACCGTGCTGTGGTTCGTCGCCTTCCTCGTCCTGCTGCCCTTCCGGGAGCGGATGGCCGAGGCCGGCAACGGGGACTGGGTGTGGGTCTGCCTCGCCGCCGCCGGTCTGGGACTGCTCGGCACCTGGTACTGCGTGCGCCGGGATCAGGCCATCCGCCGGGACGCCCAGCGCCGGGACGACCAGCGCCGGGACGACCAGCGCCGCGCCGCCACGGAGCGCACCCCCGGCACCGGCCGGCAGCCGGGCAGCGGTACCGGCACCGCCGGCACCGAGTCCAGCGGCGACCAGGGCGCCTGACCAACCGGACGCCGCCGCGGGCCGGGCGCCGGGCGCCACTCGAACGCGCCGGGGCCCGGCCGGGCAAGCCGGCCGGGCCCCTGTCACGCCGTCCCCGGGGAGCGGCCGGGCACCGCTCCGCTCCCCCGGGTGTTGTTCCACCGCCGGGCGACGCCCGACGGGTCAGCCGCCGAGGCTGGTGGCCGCGGAGCGGATCGCCGAGGCGAAGGTGGACACCTCGGTGTAGACGCCGGGGTAGCCGGCCCGGGCGCAGCCGTAGCCCCAGCTGGTGATGCCGACCTGGATCCAGTTGCCGGCGGCGTCCCGGCGGAACATCGGGCCGCCGGAGTCACCCTGGCAGGTGTCCACGCCGCCGGAGGTGTAGCCGGCGCAGATCTCCTCGGACGGGATCAGGTCCGAGCCGTAGGAGGCCTGGCAGGAGGCGTCGCTGACGAACGGCACGGTGGCCTTGCGCTGGTACCGCTGCTGCGGGCCGCCCTCGTAGGTGGCGCCCCAGCCGGCGATGGTGAAGGTGCCGGAGTTGTACGCCGTGGTGGTGGCGATCGGCAGGGTCGGCAGGGTGGTGATCGGCGAGGAGATCCGGATCAGCGCCCAGTCGTCGCCGCCTCCGGAGTAGCCCGGGGAGCGGTAGACGTAGTTGGAGGTGCGGGTGATCCGCGACGGGCTCTGCAGGTCGACCACACCGGCGGTGACGGTGATGCTGGTGTTGGCGCCGGTGCCGCTGACACAGTGGCCGGCGGTGAGGATCAGCGTCGGGCTGTAGAGCGCGCCGCCGCAGCCCATCGACAGGCGGACCAGCCAGGGGAACTCACCCTGGGCGGACAGCGTGCCGCCGACCACCTGCGTGGTCGGGTCGCCGGGGGCGGCCTGGGCGGCCGGCGCGGCCATGGTGGCGCCGAGCAGCACGGCGGCCATCGTCACGAGAACTTTCCTGAGCAGGGCCAACGGAGATTTCAACGGAAGGTCCTTCCGATCGGTGCCACCGCGAGGCGGCGGGTGAGGGGCGGCGGGCCGGCACGGGCGCGGACATGGCGAAGGCATGCCAAAGGTCCGGAGTCGTTCCGGCGCGCGGGGAACGTCCGCGCCCGGGGATGTGCCGCGGCGCGGACGAGATCGGTGGGAGGGTGCTCCGGTCTGGTCCGGTGAGGGTCAGCGGGGGGCGCGGGGTGCCGCGACCTCGGGTACGACGGACGGGTTCTCCGCGCGTAGATCACCGTTGCGCATTCGTTCCCCCCTGCGGTAGAGGCGTACGGGTGCCGGCCGGGTGGCCGACGCCGCCGTGCGCGTGCTGACCGACCCGGACGCGACCCGAGCCGTGTTCAACTTTGTAGCAGGGGAAGTGCGCGGGCGGAACGGTGCCTGACCGAAGGTGACCGGAAACGACAGGCTTGTTTGGCCGCTCCGCCCCGGGATGGGCGGTTGCGACTCCAAAACGTAACGTTCCTGCGGGAACCGGGGACGACACACCCGTCCCCGGCGTCCCACGCGTCGTCAAGCGGTCCCGGACGGCCGGTCAGCCCTCCGCCGACCGGCCACCGCCGCCCTCAGTCGAAGTCGCGGTCGCCGGCGAGCTGCTCGGCGCGGTCTGGCTCGGCCAGCAGAATGGCCACCTCGAAACGCCGCGGCCACTCCCCCGCCGCCCAGGCGAGGCCGGCCGCCACCCCGTCCAGCGTCGCGGCGTGCAGCCGCTCGCCGTCCCAGCGCCAGTCCACCTCCACCTCGCGCTCCTCGGCGTCACCCGCGCCGGAGGCCGCGTCGGAACCCGTGCCGCCCGGCCGCCCGGAGGTCGCGCCCTCGGCGGGGCCCACCACCCACAGCTCGTCGTGCTCCTCGTAGCTGTCCGGGGCGCCCGGCAGCAGCCGGCGCACCGCCTCGGGCACCTCGTGCGGGACGCCCTCGCTGACCACCCGGCCCGGCACGATCTCGCTCGCCAGGTCCACCTCCAGCAGGCGGTGGGCGAACGGCTCCGCCTGCGCCGGCCGCACCGGCAGCAGCGGCACGCCCGGGAAGAACGGCAGCAGGTCCGGGGCGTCCACCACCACGGCGTCCAGCGGATCCACCAGCTCCAGCCGGTCCCCGACCACCGCCCACAGCCGCTCCGGCGGGTCGGCCGGCAGGTCCTCCGGGTCGGCCGTCGCCGCGTGCCGACCCAGCGCGGTGTACAGGTCGCGGAGCTGGTCGCGGGTCAGCCGCAGCGCCGGGTCGCCCATCCGGTCGAGCAGCTCGGCGACCCCGTCCGGCTCCGCCAGCAGGGCGGCCACGGTGGTGCGCACCCCCAGCGCGCGCAGGAACGCGTCGTCGAGGTCGGTGCGCACCTCCGGGTACAGCCCGCGCAGCAGCGGGTCGCCGTCGGCGGACCGCACCCGGCCCGGCCGCCGGCCGTCCAGCACCGGGTGCTCGCGCAGCCACCACGCCGTGTACGACGGGACGGTGGCGCTGCCGCCGTCGGGCAGCCGCACCCGCACCGGGTCCACCACGGCGGCGCGCAGCGGCGGCCGGGAGAGCAGGCGCAGCGCCCGCGGCCAGGCGTCGTCGTCGATCAGGTCGAGGTCGCGGACGGCGGTCAGTTCGGCGGCGACCGGCGGTATCCCGTCGCCGTCCGGGAGCAGCCGCAGCACGTCCTCGCTCCACTCCTCGATGCCGTCGGGCACGACGCCGTCGATGTCCGGGGCGGCGGGGTCGAGCACGGCCGGCGAGAAGGCGTCCGGGTCGTCCGGGTCGAGCAGCACCTCCGAGGCGCGCAGCAGCCGGAACCGGTCGACGACGCCGGTGGCGGCCAGCACCTCGGCGGGCCAGCGCCGCGCGTACTCCTCGTCGAGCAGCCCGATCGAGCCCGGGCGCACCAGATCGGCCAGTTCGCTGCCGGGCAGCAGCAGTTCCCCGGCCGGCGTCGGCTCGCCCTCCTCGTCGGGCAGCGCCAGCGCGGCCAGGTGCGGGAGGTCACCGGGCTGCAGGTCGGCGTCGCGGACCAGGCGGAGCACCAGGTCGGCCAGGGAGACGGCGGCCGGGGCGGCCCCCGCTTCGCCCCCTTCGCCGTCGGCGTCCGGGTAGTCCCACTGGTCGTCGTAGTCGTCCACCGAGCGGGCCACGGCCGCGCGCAGCTCCGGCCCCTGGAGCACCGCGCGCGGCGTGGCCGGCACGGCACCGAGCTTCTCCAGCAGCGGGTGCGCCGCGGCCGGGTGCGCGACCCGCAGCCCGAGCCGGGCCAGGGCGGCGGCCTCGGCGGCCGCGTCCGCGGCGTCGCCGCCGGTGGCGAAGGGGTCGGCGGGGCCGACCGGCAGCAGCACCCGGCGCGGGCCGAAGGCGGTGCGGCCGTCGGCCAGCGGCACCGGCAGGGCGCCGAGCGCCTCCGGGTCGACGCCGGTGAGCGCCGAGTACAGCCGGTGCCACCAGGCCGGGGGGCGGCGCAGTCCGGCCAGCCCGTCCACCACCTCGGCGGGGCCGGTGCGCCGCACGCCCAGCGTGCGCAGCGCCTCGGCGTGCGTCAGGCCGGCCGGCAGCAACCCGGGCAGCACGCCGGCCAGCACGCCCACCAGTCGGGCGTCGGCGCCCTCCAGCACCACGGCCTCCGCCGGGCGCAGCGCGTCGGGGACGTCCGCGCCGCCGGCCGGCCGGTCGAAGCCCTCCACCGGGTCGGCCGCGTCGGTGGCCGTGGCGCCGTCGCCACCGGCGTCGTACCGGGCCCGCTCCGGGTGGTCGACCGGCTCCGGGTGTTCGGTGGGCCGGGCCGGAGGCAGGAAGGGAACGGCGGGCAGCAGCCGCAGCACCGCGCCGCGCAGCCGCATCTCCAGCTCGCCGCGGCCGAACGGCGTCGGCACCAGGGCGAGGGAGTCGGCGCGCGGGCCGCGGGCCCGGATCAGGTCGGCGTAGGCCGCCGCGGCCCGTTCGACCATCAGGTCGGTGAGCGGCCCGGGGGCGATGTGCCGGCGGGTGGGGTCGAGCGGGAAGTCGGCCACCAGCAGGGCGGGGACGTCCAGCGGCTCGTCGCTGGGGGTGGGGGCGTGCACCACGCGGGCGGTGCGCGGAGGGAGCGGCGCCCCGTCGGCGTCCACCGGGACCGCCCAGGTCAGGGACCAGCGGCGGCGCAGCCGGTCCTCCACGGGCAGGTGGGCGGCCAGCTCGGCGGGGATGTCGCCGGAGGCGCGCAGGATCTGCCAGCGCTGCTCCACGCCGCCGCCGGCCGTCGTGGTGGCGCCGGCGTCCCGTCCGGGAGCGGGTTCCCGGGCGGTGTCCTCGATGGTGACGGTGTGCAGGGCGGGCGCCTCCGCCTCGCCGTCCGCGCCGAGGACGGCGGGCCGCCCGGTGGTCCAGCCGGTGCGGCGCAGCACGCGGCTGTCCCCGTCGACCTCCACGACGATCTCGGCGAGCTGCGGCAGCGCGAGCAGCAGCGCGTCGTCGATCTCGGCGAGCAGCCGGCGGACCAGGTCCTCGGCGGCGCCGTCCCGCAGCGGCAGCACGACGACGGTGTCGTAGCCGGACGGGGGCATGCCCTCGGCGGGCAGCGGCAGCCGCAGCACGGGCACGGCGCCGTCGCGGCGCCGGATCTCGTCGGCGAGGTCGGGGTTGGCCTCGGCGGCGGCCTCGGCGAGTCCGGTGGCCTCGGCCCGCGACCAGCGCACGCCGCCGGTGCGGCTGAGCACGGCCGGCTCGTCGCTCACCGCGAGGACGGCGGCGAAGCCGACGCCGAAGCGCCCCGCGGGCTGCTGGTCGTCGAACGGGCCGGGGCCGGCGGGGGCGGGCGCGGATCCGGGGCGCTTGGCGGAGGCACGCAGGGTGGAGAGCGATTCGACGCCCGCGGCGTCCAGGGCGCTGCCGGTGTTGGCGGCGGCGAGGCAGCCGTCCCGGAGGGTGAGCCGGAGCCGTCCGTCCATCGCGCCGGGGTGGCGCCGGGCGGCGGCGTCGGCGGCGTTCTGCGCCAGTTCGACCACGACCCGGTCCCGGTAGCCGCCGAGGACGAGGTCCTCCTCGGCGTTGGCGTCCTCGCGGAAGCGGGCGGCGGAGGCGGTCCAGGCGTCCAGGACCCGGCGGCGCAGCTCGCCGGTGCCGAGCGGGTCGGTGGCACCGACCGGGCCGGGCGCGCCGACGTTGAGTTCCTTGCCCATCCTGGCTCCTCTTGGCGTCTGCCGGGTGCTGTGCCGGGCCGGTGTGGTGCCGGCGGAAGGCATTGTGTCCGATGCGGGCGAACGCCGTCCGACGACCTTGCCGGGCGCCTTCCCACCAGGCCGTGGGCCATCCGTGGAGGAGCGGGGCGAGGGGCGCGAACAGGGCGGGGAGGGTGGGGCGGGTGGCTCCCTCGCGCGCCTCATGGTGTGTACATGACTATCGCTTGCCCACACCGCCCCCATGGGGGAAAGCGGGCCCCCGGGTTCAGGATCCCAGGGGGCGGACACACAGCGCAGCCCCCTCGAACGATCTGTGGATAACTTCAGGCGTGCCCATGACAGAGATCGGGCGCTTGCACCGCAGACACGGGGGGGTGCAAGTGCGTGCACCGCAGACACGGGGGGTGCAAGTGCGTGCATCGCAGACACCGGGGGTGCAAGTGCGTGCATGGCGAAAACCGAGCCGCCCGAGGCCCGCAACACGCATGGTCGCCCTGCCCGTGACAGGGCCCGCGGAACCTGCCGCCCCTGGGGGGAGGCGCGGCGGGCCGCGGCAGATCGTCGAGGGGTTCGTGCCGCCCCCTGGGGGGCGCGGGGCCGGGAACCGGGCGGTGGCCGATTCGGGCCGGTCGGCAGCGGCGAACCGGAAGCGGATGTGGCCGCCGGGGACGCGGCGGCTCGATTCCTCCGGCCCCTCGGCGACCACCTGCCGCGCTCCGGCGGTCAGCGGCAGCGCCCCACATGGTCGCGCCCCACGTGATCGCGCCGCGCCATCGAACACCGTGTGGCGCCATCGCGCGGGCGACGGCGCCACACGGGCGAGCGGGCTAACGGGTGAGTCAACGTGGACGCGCCGGGCCTGGGGCGGGTCAGGCGTGGCCGAGGGCCGCCGCGGCCATGTCGTCCTCCGGGGCGGCTCCGGCGCGCTCGGCCGCGGCGCCGCCCTCCCGCACCGCCTCGTGCTCCCCGGCCTCCGCCTGCGCACCTTCCGGCTCCGCGCCCTCCGGCTGCGCGGCCCCGGCCCCGGCCGGCTCCTCCGCCGGCCGCTCCGGACGCAGGTCGAACGGGTCGGTGCGGGTCTCGTCCAGGACCGGCGTCGCCGGGTGCGGCGGCGCCGGCATCACGGCCGCCTCGGAGTGCGCGCCGCAGCCGTAGGTCAGGGCCACCACCCGGCCGTCCGCCGGCGAGTAGGCGTTCGCGCACACGCCGAACGCCTGCCGCAGCGGCCCGCTCAGCGGCATCAGGAAGCCGCAGGTGGCGCACTGGTCCGGGGCGGCCTGCGCCATCGGGGTGTCCGGGCCGAACTCCTCGCCCCAGCGGTCCGCCGCCTCCAGCAGGCCGTGCCGGGAGAGCACCCGGGCCCGGGTGAGCCCCAACTCGCGCGCCACGGAGGCGATCGCGCCACGGTCGGTGGCCGCCCGGGCGGCCTCACCGTCCGCCGACTCGGCACGCTCCCGCGCCGCCCGCGCCTCGTGGATCGCCTCGGTGACCTCCTCGACGGCCTCGGCCGACGGGGACTCGTCCAGCGCCGCCACCTCGGGCTCGTCCACCAGCGCCTCGTCGCCGGCGAAGTCCGTCCCGGCCCATCCGGGCTCCAGGCGCGGGTCGTCCTCGCCGGTGGGCAGCAGGTCGCCGGGGCCGAGGTCGCCGGGGCGCAGCCGGTCGCTCCAGGGCAGCCACTCGGGCGCCAGAACGGCGTCGCTGTCCGGCAGCAGCACGGACTCGTCGACGGTCACCCGGCGGCTGCGGGAGGCCCGGGCCACCGTCACGGCCCAGCGCCAGCCCCGGTAGGCGGGCATCAGGCAGCCGAAGGAGTGGGTGACGACGCGGTCCCCGTCGGCCTCGGCGCCCAGGTGCTCGCCGACGGCGTCCTCGCCGGCGAGTTCCACGGCTGCGCTACGCGCCAGGTCGACCGCCTCGGAACAGAGGCGGTCAGGCATACGGCTTCGCATCGCAGCGCTCACTGCAACCATCGCTCCTTCGGTCCGCCGCCGCGCGGCGTACACATCAGCCCGGACGAGGGGCTGCGGCGGTGCGCAGCTCCCCTTCAATGCTCCTTCGAGCGGCTTCCGGACGTCGGGCCCGGCACCCGGGCGCGGCTGCGTGGTCGCGAGTTCTCGCGCGCAGGCGCACCGGGGGGCCCGAGATCGGCGGTCCGCTCCCGCCCTCCTCCCCTAGGGTCGGAAGAGGGGGCGGCGGGGCCGCGCGGCCACTCGGAAGCCACTTCCCGAATCGATTCTCTCTCAATCGCGGGCCGCCGTGTGCCCGTGCCCCGCCGACCGGTCCGAGGGAACGCGTCGCGATCGCCCCGAGATCGCCGTCCGGGACCGCCCGATGACGTTCCGGTGATGCCCCGGTGCCGTCGCACGGGGCAGGGGTCGTCGTCGGCGGGGCGTGGGCGACGTCCGCAGAGGTAGGCGACGGCGGAGGCAGGCGACGGCGGCGCGCGGCCGGGAAGGCGTCGCCGGTCGTTCGCGGACGGCCGGTCGGGGGTCTGGCCAGGATCTGCCACGCCGTGCGCCGCACCCTCGCGGGATAGCCGGAGAGCCGGGAGGGTAGCCTGCGGCGCATGAGCATTCGCCGTCGGGTCGCCGCGATCGGCGCCACCATCGTCGGACTCGCCGCGCTGTCCGCGTGCGAGCAGCCGACCCCCCTCGCCACCGCCGTCAACGGCAGCACCTCCGTGCACACGGAGGCCGGCTGCTACGCCGGCGGCGAGGCGCTGCCCGAGGAGCAGATCCAGGCCTGCTTCACGGAGGACCCGGAGACCTCCGCCGTGATGGACGTGGAGGTGGGTGACCGGCTGCGCGTGGGCGTGGAGCCGGAGATCGCCGAGGACGGATGGTTCCTCGCCCTCGACGGCCAGCAGCTGACCGACCCGACGGAGAAGACCTTCGTCACGGTGGGCCAGATGAACCAGCAGCTGTTCGCCAACAACCCGGAAGAGGTCAAGCTGCAGATCGTCCAGGGCACCAGCTCTGAGGTGATCGGCGTCTGGACGTTCAAGCTGAGGCTGGCGCAGGGCTGACGCCGGCCGAGCGCCGACCCGAGAAGCGAGGGCGGGTGGCGGGCGGAGCGGACGGAGCGGACCGAGGTCCGCCGCCCGCTCCTCCCGCCACCCGCCGTGTTCGGCGCGCCCTCGCCCTCACCCAGCGCGCGCCGCCGCCCGTCGCGGCGCGGGCCGGCCCGTGGCGCCGGACGCGGTCAGACGTCGAGCTGGTCGGCCACGGCGCGCAGCACGCCGGCGATCTTGGCGCCGGCCTGCCGGTCCGGGTAGCGGCCGCGCTGCAGCGAGCGCGCCACGTTCTCCAGGAGCGTGGTCAGGTCCTGGACTATCGGCAGCAGCTCGTCCGGGCTGCGGCGCTGCGCGGCCGCGACCGAGGGCGGCGCCTCCAGCAGCACCAACGACAGCGCCTGCTCCCCGCGCTGCCCGGCCACGACGCCGAACTCCACCCGCTGCCCCGGCTTGAGCGTCTGGACGCCCTCGGGGAGGACGGAGGAGTGCACGAAGACGTCGCCGCCGTCGTCGCGGGAGAGGAAGCCGAAACCCTTCTCGCTGCTGAACCACTTGACCTTGCCGGTGGGCACGGTAGACCTCGTCCTTGTTCGTTGGGGTGGGAACGTCTGGGTGGTGCTGGCACTGCTGTCACTGCCGCCGCCGGGACCGCGAAGGCCCGCCGCCGCGGGATACGGTGATCGGGCCCCGCGGCCAGACTAGCCCGCGCGGGCTGAGCGGACTCGGAGTTCTTTCCCCCAGGATCGTCACGGAAAGCATCCGGATGGCTTCACCTTCTCGGTGCCGCCCCGGGGAGGGGCCGAGTGGGCCCCGCCCAGGGCCCTCTACATTGGGAACATGAGCACAGGCCCCATGAGTTCCGCCCCCGCCGCCCCCGCCCCGGCGCGGGCGCGGGAGGACCGCCGACCGGGTGACTGGCTGGTGCGCGCCGGCGCCGTCTGCTTCCTGGTCGGAGCCGTGGCGACGCTCGCCACCGTCACCCCGCTCTTCCTCGGGGCCGACCCGCTGCCCACGGCCGCCTACCTGACCAGCATGCTGATGCCGGTCGGTTTCGCCCTCGGCCTGGCCGGCCTGGTGCGCTCCGCACGCCGCCGGCCGCCGCGGGGCTAGCCACACCCCACGGCCGTCCGGGGCGTCCCGGGTGTGGGGGCGCCGGCCGCGTCCGGCTGGTCCGCGCGGTTCGCCCGCTTCGCACGGCTCCCCCGCCTCACCGCGTTCACCCAGGTCACCCGGTTTCACCCGATTCACCCGAATGGCGTAACCGGGGTGGCGGCCGGGCCGTCCGCCGGTGTGACGCCCGCTCCTCCAGTTGCGACACCTCACGGCCGGCGTGACGGTGGAGAGGCGCTGGTCCCGGTGGAGACCGGCGACGCCGGGACGCCGCACCCGTGGGGCGGTCCCCGCCACCCCGGAGGGCGCCGTACCCGTATGCCCGGAAGGGCGCGGTACCGCGTGCCCGGAAGGGTGCGGTACCGGCCTGCCCGGAGGACGTCCGCCGGCCAGCGCGTGTCCGCACACGCAACGGGGGCACGTGAACCGGAGAAACCATGAACCAGCATTCAGCAGGCGGCTCCGCGCGCCGCGAGCGGCTGTCGATGGCCGACGCGGGGGTCCGCAAGCGCGCCGAGGAGTACACCGACCGCTTCCTGGTGCTCCTGGATCCGCAGGCCACCGACGAGGGCATGGCCGCCCTGCGCTCCCGGGCCGGCATCGCCCGCGCGCAGCGGGTGGGCGGCGCCGAGGCGAAGGAGGCCCCCGAGGCCCTCCAGCGGGGCGACGCCGTGGTGTTCGACAAGCTCGGCGTCGGTGTCGTGACGGCGGCCCCGGACCAGCGCCAGGCGCTGCGGACGACCGCCCGGGACGAGCCGGCCATCCTCGCCGCGGAGCGGGAACGCGTCGTGTACGCCTCGCAGGTCACCACCCTGCCGGCGGGCGCGACGGTCGACTACCTGAAGGGCTACCAGGAGGGCGTCGAGGAACTCGTCAACCACGCGCTGCGGCGCTTCGAGGAGAGCACGGTGGGGGCCGCCCGCGCGGCGGCCGTGGAGGAGGCGCAGGCGACCTGGGGGCTGCAGGCCACCCGGGTGACCGAATCGGCGTTCTCCGGCAAGGGCGTGAAGGTCGCCGTGCTGGACACCGGCGTCGACGTCACCCACCCCGACCTGGCCGACCACATCGGCAAGGCGATCTCCTTCGTTCCCGGGGAGAGCGTCAAGGACGTCCAGGGACACGGCACGCACTGCATCGGCACCGCCTGCGGCCCCAGGGAGCCGCACACGCTGCCGCGCTACGGCGTCGCCCACGAGGCGGAGATCTGCGCCTACAAGGTGCTGGACGACAGCGGCAGCGGCACCGACTCGCAGATCCTCGGCGGCATCGAGGCCGCGATCGGGCACGACTGCCGGGTGATCTCCATGTCGCTCGGCGCCCCGACCTTCGTCGGGCAGCGGTTCTCCCAGGTGTTCGAGAACGTCGCGCTGCGGGCCCTCGAGGCCGGCACGGTGATCGTCGCCGCGGCGGGCAACGAGAGCGAGCGGCCCGACTCGATCCAGCCGGTGGCCCACCCCGCCAACTGCCCGTCGATCCTCGCCGTCGGGGCGCTCGACCAGAACCAGGCCGTGGCGTTCTTCTCCGACGCCGGGCTGAACCCCGACGGCGGCCAGGTCGACATCGCCGCCCCCGGCGTCGACGTGCTCTCCGCGGCGCCCCAGCCGCTCATGCACCAGCGGATGTCCGGCACCAGCATGGCCACGCCCCACGTCGCCGGCATCCTCGCCCTGATCGCCGAGGCGCACCCGCAGGCCACCTCCGCCGCCGAGCTGAAGACGCTGCTGCTCACCAAGGCCCGGCGGCTGCCGCTGGCCTCCGTGGACGTCGGCGTCGGCCTCACCCAGGCCCCGTGAGCGCGGATCCGCGGACGGACACGGCGACGGACACGGCGACGGACTCGGGATACGGCGACGGACACGGCATGAACACCACACCCAGCACACGGGTCGTCCTCTCGGTGGACCCGGCGCGGTTCGCCGAGGTGGTGGCCGCCCTGCGGGGGGCCGGCCTGGCCGTCGAGGCCGAGTTCCCCACCATCGGCTCGGTCACCGGGACGGTCGCGCAGGACCGGCTGGCCGCGCTCCGCGCCGTCGACGGCGTGCAGGCCGTCGAACCCGAGCGCACCTACCGTCCGCTCCAGGAGTGAGGCGCCGGCCGCTCCGGGCGTGGGGCCGGGAGTAGGGCGCCGGCACCGCCGGTCACCGGGCGCGGCGGGGGACGGCCGTCCCCACGAGGGCCGCCACCCGGCGGGGACGGCCGCCTCCCCGCCCCCCTAACGGGGGCGCGGCCCGTCCTGCGCCCGCTGCGCCATCCGCTCCCAGAACGCGCGCAGGTCCGCCGTGTCCGCCCGGGCCAGCCACCTCCCCCGACGGCGGAACGGCGACCGGGACAGCAGCGCGGACTGCGACCGGCAGAACACCCCGCTGAGTTCCGCGCGCAGCCCCTCCGTCCCCCGGGGCGGATACGGGCACAGCTCGAAGGCGCAGTCGTCCCGGCAGTTCGACCCCGCGTGCGAGACCGCCGTGCGCACCACCGTCCGGCCGGGATCCAGGGTGTCGCGGTCCCGGGTCAGGCACGGCGGCAGGTCCGGCCGGTCGGTGTGCTTCAAGCACCGCAGCCGCTCCTTCGGCCGGTCCCCGCGCTCCGCGAGGTTGAGCAGCAGCAGCACGTCCGCCAGCAGCTGCTGCGCCTGCGGGTGGAGCGCGCTCCACCCGCAGGACGGCGGGATCCACAGGTTGTGCTTGCGCGCCTCCCCGCGCGGCGCGGTCTGCGAGCCGACCTGCGCCGCGACGCCGCTCTCGTCGATCCACAGGAACCGCTCCGGCCGCCGGGTCCGCAGCGCCCACACCGCGAGCTCGGCCGCCGCCTCCACGAACGGGTGCTCCGGCACTCCCTCCGGCCGCGCCAGCCACTGTCGCACCTGCTCCGCCGGGTCCGAGCCGTGCCCGCGCTCCGGCGGCTCCTCCTGCACCTCGTCCGGCAGCGCCCACAGCGTCAGCGCGTGCAGCAGGGTGAGCCGGGAGAACCAGAAGGTGGTGCGCCGCATCATGTCCCACGCCCGCTCGGCCAGGTACTCGCGCGCCTGCGGACGGGCGTGCGGATGCCGGTGCCGGCGGTTGGCGGCGTACTTGAACCCCTGCGCAAGGGCGGCCTCCAGGGACAGGTCGAGCCGGGCGTCCGGGTCCGTCTCCTGCTCGCCCACCCGCCGCACCCAGCTCTCCAGGTACTCGTACGGGGTGTCCTGGTGGCGGGTGGTGCTGACCGAGCCCACGAGCAGGGGGACCAGCCACGCGCACATCGTGTTGTCGCGCAGCATCCGCTCCTCCGCCTCCCGCTCCGCCCGGTCGCGCAGCGTCTCCCGCCACGCCCGGTCGGCCCGCCGCGCCCGATCGTCGCGGAGCCGCGCCACCGGGGCGACCGCCCCGGGCCGCGCACCGCCGCCGGCCCCCACGGCCCGCCCCGCGGCCCCGGCCGTCCCCGCGGCCCCGCCCGTCCCGCCGATCTCCTCCGCCGCTCCGCTCCTCCGGGCCTCACCGCCCTCCTCCGTCGCCTCGCCGCCATCCCCGGCGTCCCCGGCGGCCTCGGCGGCCTCGGCGCCTTCCCCGGTGGCCTCGGCGCCGTCCGGCTGCTGGCCCTCCCAGACCTTCTCCCGCCAGTCCGGCTCCCGCTCCATCGGCCGGTCGTGCACCAGCGCCGGCCCGCGCAGCCGCGGGCGCAGCGCCGCGAAGGCGGCGTCACCGCCGGCACCGATCTCCTGCGCGATCGCCGTCCGGATGGCGTAGGAGGGCTCCAGGCAGCCGATCTCGAACAGCGCCAGGTAGGCCGGCTTAACGCTGCCCGCACGGTCGACCACGCGCATCGCCTCGCCGAACCGCGCCACCAGCCGCGCCTTGCCGGCGTACAGGGTGTGCGGGTCCCCGGCCCGCAGGTCCGGCCAGTACGCGCACAGCTCCATGGCGATCGCGTGCTGCCGGGGATGGGCGTCCACGCTGTCGATCTCCAGCGCGGCCGTGTACAGCTCCAGGACCTTGGTGGGCGAGCCGCGGCCGAGCGGCAGCGCGTCCGCCTCGGCCGCGCAGGCGGCGGGCCCCGGCGTCCGCCGCCCCGCGGAGTCCGCAGGGGGCTCCCGGGTCTGGCGGGCGGCCTCCAGCAGCAGGTCACGGGAGGCCGCCACCGGACACCACACCTCCTCCGCGCCCGCGCCCGGAACGCCCCCCGCCTCCCCGTGGGTGCAGGCCCCCTCGGGGGTGCGGGAGTGCAGGACCATGGCGATGAGCAGCTCCCGCCCCGGCTCCTCCAGCGCCCCCGGGAAGAACGTCCGCTCCACCGCGGCCCACCCCTGCCCGCCCACGCCCTCGGCCGCCCCGACGCCCGGCCGGATGACGGCGTTCATGAACCGGGCGCCCAGATGCGCCTGCATGACGCTGTGCTGGAAGCGCACGCGGTCCCCGTGCACCTCGACCAGCCCGACCCGCATGCCCCACGTCGCTGCCAACCGGATGTCCATCCGGCTGCCCCGGATCCTGCGCGCCAGCTCCCGGCAGACCTCCGGGAACGGCGGCTCGGGCGCCCGCTGCTCGCCCACGACGTCCGCGAACCGCACCTCCGAGGAGTCCGCGCCCAACCCGACGCAGGCCAGCGCGGACAGGTAGTCGACCGCCACCTGGCGCTCCCGCTGGCTCAGCGACAGCTCCGGATGGAAGCGTCCGCTGATCAACGCGCTGATCCAGCTGTCCAGGAGGTGGAACCGCAGCGCCGCCCGGTCCCCGCCGCGGGTCTCCACCGCCTCCCCCTCGGAGCCGGTCACGGCGTGCTCCAGCAGCCCTTCCTGATGGAGTTCGCGGGCGATCTGCAGATACGTGGGCGCCTCGGCGATGCTGGCCGTCTCCACGATCCAGTCCAGCCGCTGCCGGTCCGACCGGCGGCCGGTGCGCCCGATGTAGCTGAGCGCGGCCTCCTCGCTCAGCGGCTCCAGCACGGTGAGGGACGCCTCCATGGCCCGCAGCGGCTCGTGCGGCCGGGACGCGATGATCAGCGGCAGCCGCTCCTCGTTCGCCCGGCGGATGGCCAGCCGGATGACGGTGTCCCGCTCCTCCGCGAGGTCCTCGCCGAGCAGCGCCTCCTCCAGGCCGTCCGCCAGGACGACGATCCGGTCCTGCTGGCGCAGCCGCCGCCACACCTTCTCTCCCTCGGCGCTGGAACGCAGCTCGCCCTGCACCTCGCGGCAGAAGCGTTCGAACGCGAGCTGGCCGAAGTCGAGGCGGCGGTCGGCGTCCCGCAGCCGGAGCGGCACCGGGATGGCGTGCCGCCGGGCGAGCCGTTCCGTCAGCAACACCATCAGGGCGGTCTTGCCCGCCCCGACCCCGCCCACCACCACGTGCGCGCGGCGGAAGCGGCGGACCCGCAGGTCCTCCATGAGCACCGAGCACAGCTGGTCGCGGCCGACCACGTCCCCGAAGATGCCACCGGCGGTCTCCACCAGCTCCCGCGGCTGCCGGTACGCCTTCCGCCGGTAGGCGCCGCGCACCCGGGTGAAGCGGAACAGCAGGTAGGCGACGGTGGCCAGGGCGAGGGTGAGCGACGGCATCACGATCGAGGACAGCAGCGCGCAGGACAGCCCGTGCGCCTCGCAGCGGTCCTCCGCCTCGACAAACAGCCGCCCGACCCCCGTCCGCGGCGGCCCGCCCAGCACCGTGACCGCGGCCAGCACCGCCAGCGCGAGGAGGAACAGCGCGCCGAGGGCGGTGAGCAGCGACGCGGGAACGTCCAGCCCCGTGCGGCGGACCCGCCACACGCGGGCGTGGTCGCTCCCGGACTCCACCAAGTGACGGGCCCGCACACGCCGCAGGAGACGGTGCCACCACCGTCGCACGCCGACCACCTCCTGACCTCGCGCGGCGCGGGGACGGCGCCGCACGGAGGCGACCGCCTCGCCGGCCCGCTCCCTTTCCTCAGGCTAGGCCGCGCCCGCCATGCCGCCGCCTCACCTAGGCCACTTGGCGGTGTGGTGGGGGTGGGGGTGGGGGGTGGGGGGGTGTGCTGGTTTGGGGGGCCGGCCGCGCTGCGGGCGGGGAGCCGGGGCCGAGGGGGGCTGAGGGCAAGGGCTGAGGGGCAAGGGCGGGCGCCGGCCCGCTCCGCCGGCCACCCGGGGGGAGCAGCAACAGAGTGTCATGCACCCACTCCGAGTTATCCACAGGCGGTCCATGGGGGCTGCACCCAGCCCATTCCCACATGGGATCCTGAAGAAGGGGCCCTCGATCCCCCAATGGGGGGAAGGGGAGAAAGGTTCCAGCACCCGCAGCCGGGCAAGGCGGGACAGAAAGAGCCTTCCGCTGCCAGGCAAGCAAGCCCAGACGGGAAGAACCCCTCACCAGGCAAGCCCCGGGCGAGAAGAACCCCTCACCAGGCAAGCCCTGGCAGGAGGAAGCCCTCACCAAGGGGCGAGCCGCCACAGAGTGTCATGCACCCGCTCTGAGTTATCCACAAGCCACCTTTGGGGACTGCACCCAGCCCATTCCCACATGGGATCCTGAAGAAGGGGCCCTCGATCCCCCAATGGGGGATGAGGAGGAGGAAGGTTTCGGCGGGCATCAACCCCCCACCCTCACCCCGGCAGAACGGCGCGCATCACCACCCGGGCGCCGAAGCGGTCGAGCCCCAGTTCCCCCTCATGGCGGCGGAGCTCCCGAAGCCCGGGGGTCAGCTCCTCCTCCGGCACCGGCTCGAAGCCGTGCCGGGCGTAGAAGGGCGCGTTCCAGGGGACGTCCCGGTAGGTGATCAGCGTGATCGCCCGGTGCCCCTCGCCCGCCGCCGTGGCACAGGCCGCGCGCAGCAGAGCACTCCCCACCCCACGCCGGTGATGGTCCGCGTGGACGGAGAGCTGCTCCAGGTGGGCCACCCCGTCCACCTCCTCCAGGCGGGCGAACCCGATCGGCGGCCGGCCCGCCACCAGCACGTGCCGGGCCGCGCGCAGCTCGTCGACGCCCCCCGGAGGCGGCAGCGGCCCGATGCCGAGCGCGGCGAACGGCGCGTCGGCGGCCTCCTCCACCGCCGGCAGGAGCAGCAGGTCCTCAGGGATCGCCGCACGGATCGCGGGAGGCGGCATCGGCATCGTCATGGGCGCACGCTAACGAGACACACCCGGTCCACGCCGCCCCATTTCACGCCCTGGCACCACCCGCCCCTCCCCCCGGGGGCGGGGTGGCCCCTGCCCAACGGGGAAGGGGCCACTCCCTGCGGCGGAGGTGGACCGGCACCGATGCGGGCGACTGCGCCGACGGTCCAGCGCACTCCCTGCTGCCTACCGTTCCTTGTCATTGCCCTTCTGCTGCATGGCCACGGCGGTGACCACTGAGGTTGCCGCCGTCAGGGCCGGGCCGACTGCCGGGACCGCCAAGGCCACCCCGAGGGTGATGACGCCAGCAGTGAGCAGCATCAGGGTCTTGTTGCTCGGACGGGGCGGTTGGTCACCCGACCGGTTGGGCCGTAGGTTCGTCATCGACGCCTCCTGGTGGAATTCCGAGGTGTTGTGGGCGGCCCCCGCGGCAACGGGTGGCCGCCTGCTTCATGCAGGGGCCATGACCGCACGTACTCGACCGATCTGCGCACCAGCCAGCCCCGCCCCCGGACGGGCGGGTTTCCTACACGGGTACAGCGGCGCGGCCTCCACCACCCACGCCTTCTCATGTCCGATTTGGACGGCTGATTTCGGCATCCGATTCGCATATGCGCTGGCGACGCAGGATCGGAAGCGTACACTACGATGAGCGGTAGTAGCCACGGCTAGCGAGCGAGCAAGGAGACGGGCATGGCGGAGGTGGACGTCGCTGCACCCTCGGTTGTCGAGTGGTCTCTCAAGCCGGGCGACGAGATCGAGCGCAAGCAGCTGCATGCCATGTACGGCGGAAGGACGCAGGGCGGTATCGGCCCATCGGCCAAGACACCGAACGTCATGATCTTCACCGACCCGATCGCGGGCGAGAAGCACGGCTACTACGACGGGTGGATGCCGGACGGCTTCTTCCACTACAGCGGAGAGGGTCAGTACGGCGACCAGAGGATGCTGTCCGGCAACGCCAGCATCCTCAACCACAAGGCGGAGGGACGCGCCCTGCGTCTCTTTCAGGGAGCCCGCGGCACCGTCACCTACCTCGGCGAATTCACTGCCGAGGGCTGGTACGAAGCGGACGCCCCGGAAACCGGCGACGGGCCGCTACGCAAGGTCATCGTCTTCCGCCTGAGGCCCCTGGACGCACCCGTCCAGGAGCCGCGCACGAAGCTGGGCCGGCTACTGCGCGGCCAACGCGAGACGGTCACGCAGATCGACATCGAGCGCCAGGAGACCGAGAAGTCGTTCGTCGAGCCGAACCGCGAGCCGTATGAAGCGGAGCGGCGCGAGGCGAAGCTCCTGCGCCAGTTCAGTGACTACCTGCGCTCCAAGGGCCACGAGGTCACCCGCCACCAGATCCTTCCTCCCGGCGAGACCCGCCCCCTACTGACCGACCTCTACGTGGCCGACCTGCACCTGCTCGTCGAAGCAAAGGGGAGCGTTACGCGGGAGAACATGCGCATGGCGATCGGACAGCTCGCGGACTACAACCGCTTCGTGGCAGCTGAGCGCCTGGCCATCCTGCTGCCGAGCGAACCCCGCAAGGACCTCCTGGCCCTCGCCCAAACCCAACAGTGTGCGGTCATCTGGCCACGACGCAAGGGGTACGCCTGCTCCGAATCGGAGCTCGTGCTGTAAGGCGTTGAACTTCTTCCAGCGGCGCAGGTCGTAGGCTGGCAGCACCCGCGCCGGGTGGCGGCCTGGCGGGGCGGAGCAGACGACGATGCCGGCACCACGCCAGGAGGTCACCGATGACGCGGCCCGCGACCACTCCCCTGGCCGTGTTCGACCTGGACGGCACGCTGGCCGACGTCCGGCACCGGCTGCACTTCCTGGAGCAGCGGCCCAAGGACTGGGACGGCTTCTTCGCCGCGGCCGTGGACGATCCGCCGCTGGCGCACGGGGTGGAGCTGGCCCTGGCCAGCGCGGCCGAGTGCGAGGTGGTGTACGTCACTGGGCGTCCGGAGCGGTGCCGTACGGACACCCTGGACTGGCTGACCCGGCACGGCCTGCCGGTCGGGCAGCTGGTGATGCGGCGCGGCGGCGACCGCCGGCCGGCCCGGGTCACCAAGCCTGAGCTGCTGCTGCGGCTCGCCCGGCGCCGGACCGTCGCCGTCGTGGTGGACGACGACGAGCTGGTCTGCGACGCCTACGAGCGCGCCGGCTTCCAGGTGCTGCGCGCCCGCTGGATGGAGCAGCAGCCGGTGCTCACCCGCGCCCAGGAGGACGAGGGCCGCACCTGAGGCGGGCCGGCACGGGCGGCACGGGCGGCCCGGAGCGCAGGTGACGGCCCCCCGGCCGCCGCCCGCCTCAGCGGCGTGGCTCGGCTTCCCTGCGGTGGTCGCAGTCGAGGCAGGCGCGCACCTTCCACGAGTTGCCGAAGCCGTCGAGCTTCCAGAACGGCTCGCCCATCGGGGCCCCCTGTCTACGGCAGTAGATGCAGGCGACCCGCGCCCGTTGGGCGTGGGTGAACAGCAACTCCGGTGGCGGGAAGTCCGTTCGGCTCTCCCCGCTCCCCTTTCCCCCGCTCCCCCCGGCCTCTCCGGTAACGCCGTGCACCCGTCCGCTCCCTTCCGAAGGTCGCATGATCCACCATCGGGTGAACGGGCCCCGTCAACCACCCGGCCGGTCTATAGGGCCGCCCTATGATCGATCATGTGGCAGCTCATCAGGCACCGGACGTGTGGCTCCATCCGGAGCTGCGGGCCGCGGTGGCCGCCGAGGACTGGGGCGTGGTGTTCCGGGTCTGGCGCAGGCTGGTCGGCGTCAGCCAGACCGTCCTGGGCAGCCGTACCGGCCTGGCGCAGTCGGACGTCTCGGCCATCGAACGGGGTCATCGGCGGGTGACCTCCACGGAGGTGCGGCAGCGCGTCGTGGAGGGGCTGGGTGTTCCGGCCGAGCTGCTGACCGGCCCGAGCGGTTCCGTGCCACGGCCGCGACGCCCCGACGACGCCCACACCGCGCCGACCACCCGGGGGATCCCGGGCCATGGCGGGCAGGGACACGGCGGGCAGGGACACGGCGACCACCTCGGCGCCGGCCGGAGCAACACCGGCCGGAGCAGCGCCGGCGGGCGAAGCGGCGGCGGCCCCCCGCACGGGCAGGGCGACGGCGTCGACTACACCGGAGCCGCCGTCGTTCCCGGGCTGCCGTCGCTGGCCCTGCCGTCGATCGCGCCCGACCCCGACATGCTGGACCGCCTCACCGCCACCACCACCGGCGCCGTCCGCCCGGACGCCACCTGCCTGGACTGGCTGGAGCGGTTGCTGGCCGAGCACCGGCGGGCGGAGGACACCCTGGGGTCGCGGCCGCTGCGCGGCATCATGGCGCAGCAACTGCGCACGGTCGTGGACCTGCACCACCGGGCCCGGGGGTCCGTGGTGAACCGGGTGGTGCGGTTGGCGGCCGAGCACGCCCAGTTCATGGCCTGGCTGTGCCAGGACCAGGGCGAGCACGGGGCGGCGCTGGCCTGGTACGACCGGGCGCACGACTGGGGGTTGGAGGCCGGCGACCACGACATGGCCGCCACCACGCTCTCCATGAAGTCGCACCTGGCCTGGTCGACGGGGAACAGCCGGCGCTGTGTGACGCTGGCCGAGGCGGCCCGGTGGTCCTGCCCGGACGCCTCGCTGGGCGTGCGGGGCATGGCGGCGCAGATGGCGGCCCGGGGGCACGCGCTGGCCGGTGAGGCGGAGCCGGCGCGGCGGCTGCTGCGGGAGGCGGAGGCGCTGGTGCGGGGCGCGGCGGAGCGCCAGGACAATCCGGCGTGGATGTACTTCTACGACGAGACGTGGTTCCGCCTGCAGCGCGGCATGGCGGAGATGCACCTGCGGGCGTGGCGGACGGCGGTGGAGCTGATCTCCTCGGGGCTGGCCCAGCTGCCGGAGACCTACCGGCGGGACCGCGCCTGGTACCGGGCGTGTCTGGCGCACGCGCTGGTCGGGGCCGGGGACCCGGAGCAGGCGGCGTCGGTGGCGCTGGCGACGGTGAAGGACGCCGCCGAGGTGGGGCGGCCGCACTCGTGGCACGAGCTGCACGCCACGGCGGCGCTGCTGGTGCGGCGGCGTTCCCGGCACGGGCGGGAGCTGGTGGAGGCCCTGCGCGCCCACGACTGACCGCCGCACGACTGACCGCCGCACGACCGACCGCCATCGACCGCCGTCACCGACCACCACCGACCCCAGCCGCCGCAGCGGAACGACCGACCGCCGCCACGACGGAACCGCTGACCGCGCCCGCGCCCGCCGGGGGTGGGGCTGGCCCCACCCCCGGCGGGTGCGGAGCCGGAGTGCGTCCGGCCGCGGGTGGCGGTCAGACTGGGGCCATACCACGACGGACCCGCGGCCGGGGGGAGCTCACGGCCGGAACGGATGGCGGCACCGATGACCACGAACGGCACAGCACCCACGCGTCGGACGCCCGACGCCGGCCCCGAACCCTCCCGCCGGGTGTGGTGGCGCTCCCTGGTCGATCCGGTCGTGCGCGGCGTGTCCGTCTTCGGCCTGGCGCTGGCGGGCATCGTGCCGCTGGTGCTGGCCCTGGTCTCCACCGCGCTGGTGGCCATCGGTGTGGGCGCGCTCCTGCTGCCCTACGCCCACGCGCTGGTGCGGGCGCACGCGAACCTGCTGCGCTGGCTGTGCGGCCGGTGGTTCGGGGTGTCGATCGACGCCCCGTACCGGCCGGTGGAGCCGGTCTCCGGCGGTTGGGTCGGCGGGTCGTTCCGGCGGACGGCGCGTCTGCTGCGTGACCCGGCGTCCTGGCGGGACGTCCTGTGGCTGTTCTACAACGTGCCGGTGGGCGGCGTGCTGGGCCTCGCCGCGGCCGTCCCGGTCGCCTCGGGCGTCGAGGGGATGCTGATGCCGCTGCTGTGGCGGCTGGTGGACGACGGCCCGGGCGGTTCGGCCGCCTACTGGTACCTGTTCGTGCCGGTGACCACGGACACCCGGGCCTACATCGCCCTGGGGATCGGTCTGCTGCTCCTGCTGGCGGCGCCCACGGTCGGCGGCGCGCTGCTGCGCGGGTACGCCCGGGCGAGCCGCTGGCTGCTGGCGCCGACCCGCGAGGCGGAGCTGACCACCCGGGTGGCGCACCTGACGCAGACCCGGCACGACGCGGTGGACACCCGCGCGGCCGAGCTGCGGCGGATCGAGCGGGACCTGCACGACGGCGCCCAGGCCCGGCTGGTCGCCATGGGGATGACCCTGGGGGCGGCCGAGCACCTGCTGGAGTCCAATCCGCAGGCGGCGCGGGCGCTGCTGAACGAGGCCCGCGAGGCGTCCTCGAAGGCCCTGCAGGAGCTGCGCGACCTGGTGCGCGGCATCCACCCGCCGGTGCTGGCGGACCGTGGCCTGGCGGACGCCGTGCGGGCGCTGGGCCTGGAGTCGCCGCTGCGGGTGGAGGTGGTCGCGGAGCTGTCCGGGCGGCTGGATCCGCCGGTGGAGTCGGCCGCGTACTTCGCCGTCTCGGAGATCCTGACGAACGCGGCCAAGCACTCCGGTGCCTCCCGGGTGTGGATCGACCTGCGCTGGGAGTCGGAGCGGGCCGGGGCGCGCACCGGGCCGGGGCGGCTGCGGGTGGACGTCACCGACGACGGCTGCGGCGGGGCGGATCCCTCGCGGGGCACCGGGCTGCGCGGGATCGAGCGCCGCCTCGGTACATTCGACGGCGTCCTCGCCCTGAACAGTCCCCAGGGCGGGCCGACCCTGGTGACGATGGAGCTGCCGTGCGTGTTGTCCTCGCCGAAGACCTCTTCCTCCTGAGGGAGGGACTGGCCCGCCTGCTGGAGGCGCACGGCTTCACCATCGAGGCGGCCGTGGACAACGGGCCGGAGCTGCTGAAGGCGCTGCTGGAGCACCGTCCGGACGTGGCGGTGGTGGACGTGCGGCTGCCGCCGTCGTTCACCGACGAGGGCCTGCAGGCGGCGCTGAAGGCGCGCGAGCAGGTGCCGGGGCTGCCGGTGCTGGTGCTGTCGCAGTACGTGGAGCAGCTGTACGCCCGTGAGCTCCTGGCGGACGGCACCGGCGGGATCGGCTACCTGCTCAAGGACCGGGTGTTCAACACCGACCAGTTCGTGGACGGGGTGCGCCGGGTGGCGTCCGGGGGGACGGTGATGGATCCGGAGGTGATCTCCCGGTTGCTGGCGGCCAACGCCCGGGACGAGCCGCTGGCGGCGCTGACGCCGCGGGAGCGGGAGGTGCTGGCGCTGATGGCGGAGGGGCGGTCCAACGCGGCGATCGCGCAGCGGCTGTTCTTCTCCGAGGGCGCCGTCTCCAAGCACACCTCGAACATCTTCGCCAAGCTGGGCATCCGCGCCTCGGACGACGACAACCGCCGCGTCCTGGCGGTACTGGCCTACCTCAACGCCGAGCGCTGAGCGCTGAGCCACCGAGGGCCGGGCACTCGGCCGAGGGCTCACCAATGGGCTGAGGCTCACGCGTGCGTCCCTGGCGGCCTCGGCCCGAAGATCCTGGCATGGGCCTGCGCCAGTTCCTCCTCGGTGAAGGCTCCGTGCTCCTCCTCGTGACGCCGCAGGTCGTCGGCGAGGAGCTGGTGACGGATCCGCCGGGCGGCTACGGCCGCGGTGACATCACCGGAGGAGTTGTCGGTGAGCTCGTTCAGCTCGGCCGCCGTCTGGGTGGCGAGGGCGGCCGTGAGGTGGGTCTGCGCGGACATGCGAGCATCATGCCGCGGTCTGCGCCGGTCGTTCCCGCTCTCCGGGTGGAGGGCGGGAACGACCGGCGGGGAGGCCGGCGGGACGGCCGGCTGCGGGGCGCGGGCGGGGCGGGGCCGCCGGGCCGAGGTGGGCCGGGCGGGTCAGTCGGCGATGGGCAGTTCGGCGTCGTCGCGGAGCAGCAGCGGGATGCGGTCCAGGGGGGCGTCCAGGGTGTGGGTGGCGCCGCCGGCGTACTCCTGGCCGGTCCAGGCGCACCGCCAGCGGGCGCCGGCCGGCAGGTAGACCTCGCGGGAGGTGGCGCCGGCCTCGGTGACCGGGGCGACCAGCAGGTCGGGGCCGAGCAGGAAGGCGTCGGCGACGGTCCAGCTGCGCTCGTCGTCCGGGAACTCCAGGAAGAGCGGGCGCATCGCCGGCAGGCCCTCCTCGGAGGCGATCCGCATCTGCTCCGCCACGTAGGGCCGGATGCGTTCGCGCAGGTGGAGGTAGCGTTCGAGGATCTGGTAGGCCTCCTCGCCGAACGACCACACCTCGTTGGGGCCGCCGGTCATCTCGCCGCCGAGCGGCATCCACGGGATGCGGAAGCCGTGCAGCCGGAAGATCGGGCAGAACGCGCCGAACTGGAACCAGCGCACCAGCACCTCGCGGTAGGCGGGGTCGTCCGGGTCGCCGCCGTGGAAGCCGCCGATGTCGGTGGTCCACCAGGGGATGCCGCTGAGGCCCATGTTGAGGCCGGCGGCGATCTGCGAGCGCAGGGTGGGGAAGTCCGTGCCGATGTCGCCGGACCACACGGCGGTGCCGTAGCGCTGGCTGCCGGCCCAGGCGGAGCGGGAGAACGACAGGCCGTCGGTGTTGCCGGAGGCGGCCATGCCCTCGTGGAAGATCCGGGCGTTCTCCCGGGGGTAGAGGTTGGTGACCTCCTGGCCGGGGCCGGCGTGGTAGCGCAGGTTGGCGGGGTGGTTGGGGCGCAGTTCGGGCTCGCAGGCGTCGAGCCACCACAGGTTGATGCCGATGCTCTGGTAGTTCTCCCGGACCTTCTCCCAGACGAAGTCGCGGGTGGCGGGGTTGGTGGGGTCGTAGAAGGAGACCAGGGCCTGCACCCGGGAGCCCTTGTCCATCCACGGGGCGTGCGCGGGGCCGCCGGCCTCGTTGCCGATGAACATGCCCTCGCGCAGCATCGTGTCGTAGTTCTCGCTGAGCGGGTTGACGGACGGCCAGACCGAGACCATCAGCTTGATGCCGAGTTCGTCGAGTTCGCGGACCATGGCGGCCGGGTCGGGCCACTCGGTGAGGTCGAACTTCCAGTCGCCGAGGTGGGTCCAGTGGAAGAAGTCGGTGACGATGACGGACATCGGCAGCCCGCGCCGCTTGTGCTCGCGGGCGACCTCGAGGAGTTCCTCCTGGGTGCGGTAGCGCAGCTTGCACTGCCAGTAGCCGGTGGCCCAGTCGGGGAAGGCGGGGGCGTGGCCGGTGGCGTCGGCGTAGCGGCGCAGGATGTCGGCGGGGGTGTCGCCGGCGGTGATCCAGTAGTCGATCTGGCGGGCGCTGTCGGCGACCCAGCGGGTGCCGGTGACGGCGAGTTCGACGCGGCCGACGGCGGGGCTGTTCCACAGCAGTCCGTAGCCGCGGCTGGAGAGCGTGAAGGGGATGGAGACCTCGCTGTTGCGCTGCACCAGGTCGGTGACGGTGCCCTTCTGGTCGAGCAGGCCGTGCTGGTGCTGGCCGAGGCCGTAGAGGCGTTCGTCGTCGTAGGCGGCGAAGTGCTGTTCGAGGCGGTGGTAGCCGTTGCCGGTGGCGGTGTGCACGCGCGGGCCGGGCCACCAGAAGTGCGCGGGGCGTTCGGCGAGCAGTTCGCCGCCGTCGGCGGTGCGCAGGAACCGCAGCAGGCCGTTGGGGCTGACCTCGACGGTGAGGGCGCCGTTGACCAGCCGGGCGGGGGCGCCGGCCACGGCGTCGGGCGCGCCGAGGCCGGCGGCGGCGGTGGGGCTCTCGGAGCCGTCGGGGATCTCGATGACGGCCTTGTCCGCGGGGCGGTCCAGCAGGGCGCCGGGGATGTCGTCGCGCAGCGGGCCCATGGCGGCGCGGACCCGGACGGCGTCGGGGCCCCACGGCTCGATGCGCAGCGTCTCGTGGTGGGCGCTCCATTCGAGGCCGCCGTCGGATTCCCGGAAGGTGTTCACGCTGCTCGTCTCTCCGTCTCTTCGTGCGGGGGGGCTGGGGCGGGTCGGTGGGACGTGGGCGATTGGTGGGACGTGGGGTGGTGTGGGGGCTGGTCAGTCCTTGACCGCGCCGCCGGTGATGCCGGCGGCGATGTAGCGCTGGGCGAGGACGAGCAGCACCGCGGCGGGGATCGAGGCCAGCACGGCGGAGGCCATGACGGCGTTCCAGTCCGTGGTGTTGGCCCCGATGAAGCGGTAGATCCCGACGGTCACCGGGGTGATGGCGTCGCGGGTGGTCATGGTGATGGCGAAGAGGAAGTCCGCCCAGGAGAAGAGGAAGGCGAACAGTCCGGCGGTGATGACCGCGTTGCGGCTCATCGGCAGCACCACGGAGCGGAAGGTGCGCCACTGCCCGGCGCCGTCGATGGCGGCGGCCTCGGTGATCTCCCGGGGCAGGTCCTGCATGAAGGCGCGCAGCAGGATGGCGGCGAACGGCACCGACAGGGTGGAGTGGGCCAGCATCAGGCCGATGGTGTTGTTGAGCAGTCCGACCGTGTTGAACAGGGCGAACAGCGAGTTGGCCATCACGATGCCGGGCACCATCTGCACGATCAGCAGGGCGAAGAGCAGCACCGGGCCGACGCGCAGCCGGAACCGGGCCAGCGCCCAGGCGAGCGGGGCGGCCACGGCGAGCGTGAGGACCACGTTGCCGCAGGCCACGAAGAGGCTGATCAGCAGGTGGCGGCCCTGGGTGTCGACGGCCGCGCGGTAGCCGTCGAGCGTCGGGTCCTCGGGGAACCAGCGCGGGGGTATGGACAGCAGGGCGGCGCTGGGCTGGAGGGAGGCGTTGACCATCCAGTACAGCGGGAAGAGCAGGACGGCGACGATGGCGACGGCCAGCGCGGTGGTGCCCCAGCGGCGGCGGGAGCGGGCGCGGGGCCGGGCGCCGCGGGGGCGTCCGGCGGTGGCGGGGCGGGCGCGGTCGGCGCCGCCGGTGGTGGTGGGGGTGGTGGTGGCCATGGTCGTTACCTCGCGTCCTGCTCGGCCTCGGCGCGCCGGGTGGACCGCAGGTAGACGACGGCGAAGAGCATCGCGATGGCGATGAGCACGTTGCCGACGGCGGCGCCCTGGCCGAAGTGGAGGTCGGTGAAGGAGAGCTCGTAGGACCAGGTGGACAGCAGTTGGGTGGAGTCCGCCGGTCCGCCCTGGGTGAGCACGATGACGACGTCGAAGGCCTTGACCGTGTAGATCAGGCCGAGCATCAGCACCACGGCGGTGACCGGGCGCAGCAGCGGCCAGGTGATGTGGCGGAAGCGCTGCCAGGGGCCGGCGCCGTCCAGTGCGGCGGCCTCGTAGAGGGTGTCGGGGATGGACTGCAGCCCGCCGTAGAGGATCACCATGTTGAACGGGATGCCGATCCAGATGTTGGTGATGATCACGGCGATCAGCGCGGTGTCGGTGCTGACCAGCCACGGCACCGGTTCGCTGATCAGGTTCAGCCCGGTGAGGACGTTGTTGACCACGCCGTAGTCCTGGTCCAGCAGCCAGCGGAAGACCGTGCCGGAGACGATCAGCGGCAGCAGCCAGGGCAGCAGGAGCAGCGCGCGGAGCACGCCGCCGAGCGGGAAGTGGCGGCGGAAGAACACGGCGAGGGCGAGGCCGATGGCGAACTGGAAGGCGAGGGAGGCGGCGGTGAAGACGGCGGTGTGCCACAGGGTGGCGCCGAAGAGCTCGTCCCGGAACACCTCGGCGTAGTTGGCCAGCCCGTTCCAGGGGGCGTCACCGGTGTAGAAGGAGTTCACGGTGTAGTCCTGGAAGGACATCACCACGCTGGTGACGATGGGGTAGCCGAAGAACACCAGCAGGTAGAGCGTGGCCGGCAGGTAGAAGCCCAGCCGCGCCAGGTCGGCGCGGCGGCCGGCCCGGCCGGCGGCGGGTGGGCCGGCCGCCGGGGCGGGGGCCGGCGCGGGGGTGAGCGCGGTACTCATGGGGTGTGCACCTGCCTGATCCTGGTCGCTCGCGGGGCGTCGCCGGGGCGCGGGGCGCCGCCGGCCCGGGGGGCGGGGCCGGCGGCGCGCGGGGCGTGCGGGGCCGTCATTCGTCCGCCGTTTCGGCTTCGCGCTGGGCGGCGGCCAGCGCCTCCTCGGGGGTGCGTCCGCCGGTCACCACGTGCTGCATGGCGGCGTTGAGCGCCGCCGAGACGGCGGGGTAGCGGGTGCCCAGCACGTCGGTGCGGGCCCGGGCGCTCGGCGCGCTGGCCACGAACGGCGCCAGCTCCGGGATCTGCCGCACCAGCCGCTCGGCGACCGCGGGCTTGGTGGCGACGTCGGTGCGCTGCGCCGCCCACTCGTACATGTTGTCGTCGTCGAGGACGCACTCCAGGACCGCCAGCGCGGCCTCCTGCTTGGGGCCGCCGCCGTGGTCCGGCACCGCCCAGACCTCGCCGCCCATCGGGCTGGCGGGCCGGCCGCCGGCCTCCGGCACGGGCAGCGGCACGATGCCGTAGTCGGGGCCGTCCACGGTGGCGAGGTGGGAGAGGTTCCAGGAGCCGTTGACCATCATCGCGGCGTGGCCGCCGATGAACTGCTCGGTGACGTCGGACTGCGACCAGTTCAGGGCGGAGGTGGAGACCGAGCCGTCCTGGAAGAGCGAGTTCCAGTAGGTGAGCGCCTCGACGGACTCGGGGGCGTCCAGGTCGGTGAGTTCGCCGCCGTTGCCCCACAGGAAGGGCTCGAACTGCCAGGTCCCCTCCTCGGTGGAGACGGCGGACAGGGCGAGGCCGTAGCGGGTGCCGTCGGTGAGCCGGCGGGCGGTCTCGCGCAGCTCGTCCCAGGTGGTGGGGGGTTCCAGGCCGGCCTCGGCGAACAGCTCCCGGTCGTAGAAGAGGGCGAGGCCGTTGATGCCGGGGGCGATGCCGTAGAGGGTGTCCTGGTAGGAGCCGGCGGCCAGCACGCTCTCGTAGAAGGCGCTGGTGTCGATCCGGTCGTCCAGCGGCAGCAGGGCGCCGGTGGAGGCGAGCGAGGCCAGGTCGGGGTTGTCGGTGACCACGAGGTCGGGGAGGGAGCGGGCGGCGGCGTCCCGCAGCAGCTTGGGGACGATCTGGGCGCGGGGCATGGTCTCCCGCTGGATCTCGACGCCGGCCCGCGCCCCGCAGGTGTCCAGCAGGGAGTTCAGCGCGGTGTTGCCGGGCTCGTCGACGTAGTAGTCGGCGACGGTGAGGGTGTTCGGACCGGTCTCGGCGGTGATGAAGCCGCAGCCGCCGACGGTGGTGAGCATCAGGGCGGCGGCGCAGGAGCCGACGGCGCGCAGCGGCCGGGCCCGGCGGGGCGGGGGAAGGGATGGACGCATGGGCTTCCTATCGCGCGTGCGGGCTGCGGGACGGGGGTGACGTTTCGCCACTGGACGGATGCGCGAAGCGGACGTGTTCGGGACGGGAGCGGGGGCGTCGACGGCGGTGGAGCGCGCCGCGCGCCCGGCCTCGGTCCGGGCTGGTGGAGGGCGGGGCGGCGAGCTGGCGGGGCGGCGGGCCGGCCGTCGGGCCGCCGACCGGGGCGAGTCGGCGACCGGGACCGGGCGGCGACCGGGACCGGGCGGCGACCAGGGCGGGCCTCCCGCCGGAGGAGCGGCCTCCCGCCGGGCGAGCGGCCTCCCGCTCGCGTGGCCGGACCCGGTGGCGTCCGGCCGTCAGCCGTGCCGCGGCGCCCGGGGCGGTGGGGCGGACCTGGCCGGGCCGGTGCTGGCCCGGACGGTCAGCTCCGGCCGGAGCAGCAGCGGCCCGCCCGGCCCGTCCGGCCCGGCGCCCGCGCCCGGGGACGGCCCCGGCGCGGGGCGGGCGCCCGGCGGCGCGGCCGGCCGCCGCGGGCCCTCCAGGTGGGCCATCAGCGCCTGCACCGCGTGGGTGCCCAGCCGCTGCGCGGGCACGGCGATCGAGGTCAGCGGCGGCTCGCCGCTCTCCGCGGCGGCGTCGGCGCCGATCGCCACCACGGAGACGTCCTCCGGCACGGCCCGCCCGCAGTTGCGCAGCACGCCGGCGAGGTGGCTGGCGGCCGACTCGTTGTGGACCACCAGGGCGGTCACCGACGGACGTTCCGCCAGGACCCGCGCCAGCAGCCCGGCGGTGGCCGACCAGCCGCCCTCGCAGGGACGGTGGGTGACCCGCACCCCGCGCTCCCGGGCCTGGTCGAGGACGCCTGTGAGGGTGCGTTCGGCGAACCCGGTCTGGCGCCGGTAGACCTCCTCGGGCTGGCCGACGAAGACCACCTCGCGGTGGCCGAGGTCGGCGAGGTGGTCCACGCAGAGCCGGCCGGCCGCCGCGAAGTCCAGGTCCACGCACTCCAGGCCGCCCGGTTCGGCCGGCAGGCCGATCAGCACGGTCGGGATGCCCAGGCGGCGCACCGTCTCCACCCGCGGGTCGTGCAGGGTGACGTCCATCATCACCAGGCCGTCGACCTGCCCGCCGCGGGTGGCGTCCACCACGGAGCGCTGGCCCTCCTGGTCGGTGAGCAGCAGCACGTTGTGGCCGTAGCCGCGGGCGGTGACGCTGATCGCCATCATGAACTCGGCGAGCAGCGGCCGGTGCAGGCCGCTCGATCCCACCGGCATCACCAGGCCGATGACCTGCGTGCGGTTGCCGGCCAGGGCGCGCGCCCCGGCGTGCGGGTGGTAGTCGAGTTCGGCGATGCTCGCCAGCACGCGCTCCCGGGTGGGCTGCGAGATGGGGCGCTTGCCGCTGAGCACGTAGGAGACGGTGCTGGCCGACACGCCGGCATGGCGCGCCACTTCCATGATGGTGGTGGCCATGGACGCTCCTCACACGGGTCGGTGACGGCGGTCGAGCGGGACGGGCGGGTCGAGGCGGGCGAGCGAGCAGGTCGTCGAAGCGCTTCGACACACAGCGAAGCGCTTCGATCGGATGCCCGCGGGTTCGATCCGCGATCCGTCCGGCGGCGGACTTGGACGAGGTAAACACGGCCATATGGGCCTGTCCATACCCTCGAAGCGATTCGACGATATTCGACGGGCCGATGCCGGCCGCGCGCTCCAGCCGATCCGTCGCGGGGCCGTTCCCGGACGCCGCCCGGCCGTCGAGGATGGCGTCGGATTTCCGCTAGACCCCGGGTGTGGCCAGCGACGATGCTGGGACGCATGTACACCGACGTGGACCGCTGCGTGCGCGCCGTGCAGTCCAAGGACGCGAGGTTCGACGGCTGGTTCTTCACCGCCGTGGTGACCACCCGCGTCTACTGCCGGCCGAGCTGCCCGGTCGTGCCGCCCAAGGTCCGCAACATGCGCTTCTACCCCAGCGCCGCCGCCGCGCAGCAGGCCGGATTCCGGGCCTGCAAGCGCTGCCGCCCGGACGCCAGCCCCGGCTCGCCGAGCTGGAACGAGCGCGCCGACCTGGTGGCCCGGGCGATGCGGCTGATCGCCGACGGGGTCGTCGACCGGGAGGGCGTGCCCGGGCTGGCGGCGCGGCTCGGCTACAGCGCCCGCCAGGTGGAGCGCCAACTGCTGGCGGAACTCGGCGCCGGCCCGCTGGCCCTGGCCCGGGCGCAGCGGGCGCAGACCGCCCGGCTGCTGATCGAGACCAGCCGGCTGCCGATGGCCGACGTCGCCTTCGCCGCCGGCTTCGCCAGCATCCGCGCCTTCAACGAGACGGTGCGGGCGGTGTTCGACCTGACGCCGACGGACCTGCGCCGGCGCGCCGTCGGACGCCACGCGCCGGCCGCGCCGGGCGTCATCGCGCTGCGGCTGCCGTTCCGCGCCCCGCTCAACCCGGACAACCTGTTCGGGCACCTGGCGGCGACGGCCGTGCCCGGGGTGGAGGAGTGGCGGGACGGCGCCTATCGGCGCACCCTGCGCCTGCCGCACGGACACGGCACCGCCACCCTGCGCCCGCTGCCCGACCACATCGGCTGCCAGCTGGCGCTGACCGACCTGCGGGACCTGCCGATCGCGATCAGCCGCTGCCGCCGCCTGCTGGACCTGGACGCCGACCCGCAGGCCGTCGGCGAACTGCTCGGCGCGGACCCGCTGCTGGCGCCGCTGGTCGCCAGGGCGCCGGGGCGGCGGGTGCCGCGCACCGTCGACCCGGCGGAGTTCGCGGTGCGCACCGTGCTGGGCCAGCAGGTCTCCACGGCGGCGGCGCGCACCCACGCGGCCCGGCTGGTGCTCGCCCACGGCGAGGAGATCGTCGACCCGGCCGGCGGACTGACCCACCTCTTCCCCACCCCGGCCGCGCTCGCCGCCCTGGACCCGGCCGCCCTGGCCTTCCCGCGCGCCCGCCGCGACGCGCTGACCGGCCTGGTCTGCGCCCTCGCCGCCGGCGACATCGACCTCGGCGTGGGCAGCGACTGGGCGGCCACCCGGGCGCGGCTGCTGGCCCTGCCCGGCCTGGGACCATGGAGCGTCGAATCCATCGCCATGCGCGCCCTCGGTGATCCGGACGCCTTCCTGGCCACCGACCTGGGCGTCAAGACCGCCGCCCGGGACCTCGGCCTGCCCACCACCCCGGCCGCCCTCACCCGCCACGCGGCGGCCTGGCGCCCCTGGCGCGCCTACGCCACCCAGTACCTGTGGGCCACCGGGACCCACCCGATCAACTTCCTGCCCGGCGACGAGAACCGCTCCGACACGTCTTCGACGAGGACCCCATGAGCACCCGCACCCACACCGTGATCGACAGCCCCGTCGGCCCCCTCACCCTGGTGGCCACCGACGGCGTGCTGTCCGCCCTCTACATGACCGACCAGCGCCACCGCCCCGAGCAGGAGACCTTCGGCACGCCGGACGACGAGGCGTTCGGCGAGGTGATCCGTCAGCTCGGGGAGTACTTCGCCGGCGAGCGCACCACCTTCGACCTCCCGCTCGCCCTGCACGGCACCGAGTTCCAGCGCCGGGTGTGGGCCGGGCTCCAGGAGATCCCCTACGGCGAGACCATCTCCTACGGCGAGCTCGCCGACCGCATCGGCCGCCCCGGAGCCTCCCGCGCCGTCGGGCTGGCGAACGGCAAGAACCCGGTCGGCATCATCGTGCCGTGCCACCGCGTCATCGGATCCAACGGCAGCCTGACCGGCTACGGCGGCGGCCTGGACCGCAAGCGCCACCTGCTCGACTTCGAGCGCGGCGTGCGCGGGCCCCGGACGTCCACGGGCGAGGCCGCCGCGCTGTTCTGACGGCCCGGGGGACTGCGGGTGCGCGGGTGCGCGGGTGCGCGGGTGCGCGGGTGCGCGGGTGCGCGGGTGCGCGGGTGCGCGGAAGTCCCATTCGTCCAAGCCAGCTCAGGGCCGGATCGACCAGCCTGGTGCCCATGACGACCGACCTCTCCGCCACCGCGGCCTTCATGGCCACCCACGCCCGCCTCCTCGACCGCCGCCGCTTCGACCTGCTCACCGGCCGCGCGCACCCGGACGACGTCGTCTCCGCCCTGGCCGCCTACCGCAACCCCGACGGCGGTTTCGGCTGGAGCCTGGAGCCCGACCTGCGCGCGCCGGTCAGCCAGCCCGGCCACGCCCTGCACGCCTTCGAGGCCCTGGAGGACATCGGCCCCGACCTGCCCCCGGCCGCCCGGCGCCTCGCGGCCGGGCTGTGCGACTGGCTGGCCTCCGTCACCCTGCCCGACGGAGGCCTGCCCTTCGCCCTGCCCGTCCCGGACGCCGACACCGCCGGCTGCGCCCCGCTGTGGCTGAAGGAGGACCCGCGCGTCTCGTCGCTCCACCTGACCGCCGTGGTGGCCGCCCTCGCCCACCGCGTCGCCCGCCACGACCCGGGCGTCCGCGAACACCCCTGGCTCGCCCGTGCCACGGAGTACTGCCGGAGCCGGATCGCGGAGTTGGAGGCCCCGCGCCACGCCCTGGAGTACCGCTACGCCCTGTGGTTCCTCGACGCCGCGCACGACGTCCTGCCGGGCGCACCGGCCGAGCTCGCCCGCCTCGCCGCGTGGCTCCCCGCCGATGCCGTCCTGCCCGTGGAGGGCGGCGCCGACGGCGAGGCCATGCGCCCCCTCGACTTCTCCCCGCAGCCGCACCGGCCGCTCCGCGCCCTCCTCGCCCCCGACGCCGTCGAGGCCGACCTCACCCGCCTGGCCGCCGAGCGCCAGGCCGACGGCGGCTGGATCGTCGACTGGCACTCCCACTCCGAGGCCGCCGCCCTCGAATGGCGCGGCTGGTCCACCGTCCGCGCCCTCACCATCCTGCGGGCGCACGGGATGGTGTGAGCCGACGGGAGGGGTCCGTGGAGGGCGGGTGTTCGTAGGCTGGAGCCGCGTCGGGGCCACGGGGACGGGGATGGGGATGAGGATGCGGACGGGCATGGCTGTCGAGGCGCTGCCTCGGGAGTACCGGGCGAGGGCGGGGCGGACCGCGAGCCTCTGTGTCGCGGCCGGGCTCGGGACGGTTCCCCCGCTCCTGCCGCTCCTGCTCGTGGAGGGGGTTCCCGGCTGGGTGGGGGTCGTCGGCGTGGTGCTCGTCGCCGGCCTCATCGGGTCACTGGCCTTCGCCGCCTCCCGGTGCGGCACCGTCGTGGACCTCGACGGCATCCGGGTACGCGGCGTCTTCCGCAGCACGCGGCTGAGGTGGGCGGAGATCCAGGCCCTGCACGCCGAGGAGGAGCTCACCGCCGTCGTGCGGCGCTATGGGCCGCGCGTGATCGCGAACGCGTACCGGTCGGACGGCCGCCGCGTGCCGCTGCGCTACGTGGACGACGTCCACGTGTCCTCCGTCCGGGACGAGGTGGAGCTGATGCGCGCGGCGTGGGCCGCGTTGCGCGGCCCGGACTGGCGCCCGTCCGCCGAGGTCTCACTCCGGATCGCCCGCCGCGATGCGGCCCGGACGGGACTGCTGGCGGGGATGTTCTGGGGGACGGCTGCCCTGATCGGCACGGGCACCCTGTCCATGTTCATGCCGGCCGGTGAGGTGCCCGATTGGCTGCTGGCCGTCCTCGTCCTCGCAGTGCCGCTGGCCGTCTTCCTCCTGGTCTGGCTGGCCTCCTACCGCCGCAACCGCTGAGCAGCCCTGAGCCGCTCCGCGGGGGAGTCTCCAACTGCCCGAGCGGCATTGAGGGGGCAGCCCGGCCTCACCAGGCGCGGAGGACGAAGTCGGTGGGGGGTTGGTCGCTGGGTTCGAAGATCTCGCGTATCCGGCCGCTGAGGACGTACTCGCCGTAGGGGGTGACGGCGACGGTGGAGGGGTCCTGCTCGGGCCAGTCGCGCTGCTCGGCGACGTGGGCCGACGCCCAGGAGTCGTCGGAGCGCAGGATGGTGACGGCGTCGCGGTGGCCGGGTTCGCCGTCGGTGGCCATGTCGTTGGAGACGACGATCAGCGAGCCGTCGGCCCGCAGCGCCATGCCGTCGATGGTGGTCAGCGGGGGGTCGACGGGCACCTCGGTGACGGCGGGGGTGTCGGAGGCCGCCGGGTCGGCGACGCGGAACAGCCGGGCGCCCTCGTAGCGTCCGACCAGCAGGAACCCCTCGGGGTGGACGACGACGCCGTTGAGGCCCATCTCCTCGGTCTCGAAGCCGGGGGCGGTGATGGTGTGGGTGACGCGGCCGTCCGGGTCGACGCGGATCAGCCGGTCGGCGGCGGAGTCGGTGACGTAGGCGTAGCCGGCCTCGTCCACGGTGACGTCGTTGGCGCAGGTCTCCCCCCGGCCGCCGGCGGAGATGTCCACCAGGTGCAACGTCTCCCCGCTGGCGAGGTCGAAGACGCCGAGCCCGGACATGGCGGCCCGGCTGGGATCGCCGAGCCGTGGCCCCCAGTTGTTGTAGGCGGCCAGCACGCGGCCGCGCGTGCCGTCGACCGCCAGGCCCTGGGTGGCGACCCGGCCGATCGGCGGGACGAGGGTGGTGACGGTGAGCCGTTCCAGGTCCACGACCGAGACGCTGCCCTGGGCACCGGATCCCACCAGGAAGGTCTCCCGGCTGGGATCCCAGGCGACGCCCTCCGGGTACAGCCCGGGGGCGGAGACGTTGAGCACGCCGGGGAGCGTCGTGGTGTCCGCGAACGCTCGGCGCGGGCCCGCGAGCAGGCCGCCGACACCGCCGGAGACGGAGACGGCGGCGGAGACGGCGGTGGCGGCGGCGAAGCCGAGGAGGCGTCGGCGGCTGAGGGATGGGCGGGCGAGGGGCGGGTGGGTGGCGACGGGTCGGCGGAGGGTCGGCCCCGGTATCAACGCATGCTGTCCCTTCGTGACGGGCGCGCGGTCAGGCGCGGGCAGCCCGAGAGGAGATGTCGATATGTAGCTATATAGATGCCCAGCGTGACGATGCGAAGGGGTCGCGGGGTGGGGCGCAGGGGTGCGTAACGCTTCAGCACGGATGACTCTCCGTCATGGTCGCTGCGCGGAGCGGCCGGTACGGTAATGGGCCGGGCAGTGCGGCGGGAGGCGGCGCCCCCGCGCGACACCAGGACGACCAGGGGGACGAGTGGATACCGCGATGTACGTCGGCCCGGACGCGCAGCCGGAGAAGTACCGGCTGATCCGGTCCATCGGCCACGGCGGCGAGGCCGTGCTGTACCTCGCCGAGGTGACCCTCGCCGGCGCGGTGGAGCCGGTGGTGGTCAAGGTGCTCGACGCCACGTCGGCGGGCGGCCCCGAGGCCTTCCGGGAGCTGGGCTCCCGGTGGGCCGAGCAGGCCGAACTGCTCCGCTTCATCGGCCGGATGGGCGTGGTCGGCGTGCGCGAGCACTTCGAGGGCGCCGTCCCGCACCGGGCCGCGCCCCTGTCGCCTCCGGAGGGGGAAGCGGCGGCGACGGCCGACGGCGACGCCACCGCGCCGCCGCCCGAGCGGGCGCTGTACCTGGTGATGAACCACGTGGACGGCCTGGACCTGCGCGACTGGCGGGCCGAACGGCTCTCCGAGGGACCGCGCGGCCGTCGGCAGGCGCTGGCCCACCTGGAGCAGGTGGCCGAGGTGCTGGACTGGCTGCACTCCGGGCGGGCCACCCCGTCGGGCCGCACGGTGGTGCACGGCGACCTCTCCCCCGGCAACGTGATGATCGACGTCAACGGCCAGGCCACGCTGGTCGACTTCGGCCTGAGCAAGATCAGCGCCCGGCACCTGACCAGCCGCCCGTGGTTCACCCCCGGCTACGCCGCGCCGGAGGTGCTCTCCGGCGAGTACACCCCGGCGACCGACCGGTACGCCTTCGGCGCCGTGGCGTACTTCCTGCTCTCCGGCGAGGAGCCGCCGCAGTCCCCGGAGCAGTTGCGCGACGCCTTCGCCACGCTGCCGGAGCTGGAACGGGCCGACGGGCGGCAGCGGGAGCGCGCGCTGGCGATGTTCTCCACCGACCCGTCCGAGCGGCCGTCCGCCGTGGACTGGCTGCGCACCATCCGGGCCGCCGCCACCTCGGGGCCGTGGAGCGCGGCGGCCGGGACGGCCGGGGCGGCCGGGGCGGCAGGGGTCGGAGCCGCAGGGGCGGCCGGGGTCGGGGCGGCCTCCGCACGGACGGCCGGGGCGGCGAACGTGCCGCCTGTGCCGCCCACGCCACCCACCGCGCCGCCGCACCCGCCGACGGCTCCGGGGCATCCGACGCCGGGCGCCGTCGTCGGCACGGCCGGGATGGCGGGGGCGGCGGCACCGCCCGCACCGGCGCCGCGGCGCGGCCGGCGGGCGCTGACGGTGACGGCGATCGCCGTGGCCTGCGTGGTCGTCGCAGCCGGCTCGGCGGCGGTGGGCGCACTGCTCGGAGGGGGCGGCGACGACGGAACCGGGGCGCGGGGCGCCGACGGCGAGACCGTCCAGCCCCTCGATCCGCCGGCCGACGACGCGGCCGGCCCGTCCGCCTCCGCGCCCGCGGCGCAGCCCTCGCCGAGCGCCTCGGAGACGGGCGCCGGGACGGGGACGGAAACGGAACCGGAGACGGACGCGCCCGCGGAGAGCGGCACGCCCTCGGCGGGGACGGATCCGGGAGCGCCGTCGCCTTCGCCTTCGACGTCGGCCGACGGCGGCGCGGCGCCCTCCCTCGGCTCCGACCAGATGTACCTGTCCATCCAGGATCCGGTGGACTCCGGGCGAGACCATGAGGCCGGACGCGGCACCATCGACGCGACCGAGTACGAGCGCTCGGTGGTCGCCAACGCCTGCTACGACCGCACCTGGGTGGAGTACTACCTGCGCCGGGAGTGGGACACCTTCTCGGTGACGGTCGGGATGTCCGACTACTCCCCCTCGGGCTCGGAGGGCACCTTCAGCGTGATCGCCGACGGCCAGGAGATCGCCCAGGAGCACGCCGCGATCGGGGAGGCCGTGCGGATCAGCGTCCCGGTGCGGAACGTGCTGCGGCTGCGCCTGGCGGTGGAGTGCGAGGACGGCGACAGCATGCCGGTGTGGGGCGACCCGGTGCTGACCCGGTGACCGCGGTGGCCGTCCGGGCTGCGCACTGAGGGGTGTGGACGCTGAGGGGTGTGGACGCCGGGTCAACGGTTCGTGCACTCCTCGCGAAGGACTTCCGGAGGAGGTCGCGGCAGGGTGGGAGGCAAGCGATCCCACCTGATCCCGCGTCTGGGCGCGTCCCTGGAGGGGCGCGCGTTGGGAGGTCCTCGATGAGCCGTACCCCACGCCCGACAGCACACCTGACAGCACAGCAGACTGCGTCCCACGGGCCCGCGCCCGTCGGGCCGGCGCCGGCCCGGCCCGCGTGGCGCCTCCGGGCGGCGCTGGTCGCCGCCGTCGCGGCCGCGGCGCTGCCGGCGGCCACCGGCGTGGCCGTGGCCGCCGCCGACGAGACGTGCGCGGCCGGCGAGTTCTGCGTCTGGGAACAGCCCGGCCAGCAGGGCCGCGCCTACCAGTGGACCCGCTCGGACGACGACTGGCGCGACGACACCTGGCCGGGCGGCGGCGACAGCGTCGGCGGCCGGATCGGCTCGCTGTGGAACCGGAACGCCTGCACCGTGCAGGTCTACCAGTACGCCGGCTACTCCGGGGCCTGGCAGTCCTTCCAGCCGGGGGCGCGGGACGTCGACCTGAGCAACGACCCGATCGGGGTCGCGGGCGCGAACGCGCACCGGATCGCCTGCTGAACCGCCATCGGCCCGCCGGCCCCGACGACGCTGTCGGGGCCGGCGGGCCGGTGGTTCGGCTTCCGGTACGGGTCGCGAATCGCGGATCGCGGATCGCGGATCGGCTCGACGGAGCGGCCGGTCAGCCGCCGCCGAGTTCGGCCAGGACGGCCCGGGCGTTCTCCAGGTACGTCGCGTTGGCCGCCCCGACCCGCTCCAGCTCGGCCGCGTGCTCGGCGACCATGTCGCGCTGGATGTCCGTCTCGGCCCGCACCCAGGTCTCCACCAGGCCGACCTCGTGCTTGCACGCCACGTCGGCGGCGGCCACCGCCCGTTCCGCCTCGGTCGCCTCCGGGGCGTCCAGGTCCCACGCCTCGTCGCCCGCGGCGTCGCGCGGGGTGTCGTAGGAGTGGCCGCGGGCGCTCATGCACTCCCGCCAGTCCTCCTTGGCGGCCACGACGTCCGGGTGGAGGTCGGAGCGGTCCAGGGAGCCGAAGTCGAGGTCGGTGAAGAGGGCGTGGTCGGCCTCGCCCGCGCCCCGGGCGATCCGCTCGTCGGCGCTCGTGACGCAGCCCTCCTCGGACTCGGCCGGCCCGAAGTAGGCCGCCTCGGCCCCCGGCTCGGCGAGCGTCTCCGAGCGCACCCGCTCGACCTCCGCCGAGCGCGGATCGGGCGGCAGGTGGTACCCGTACCGCTCGGCGACACCCGGGTCGATCACCCCGTACCGGCGGCGGGCCGGATCGATGTCCGCGGACGCCTCGGTGGAGACGTACCACTCGAAGCCCGCCTGCTCCATGCAGTCCCGGATCAGCAGGTCCCGGGCCCGCCGGACCTCGGACTCGGCGGCGTGGTCGAGCCGGTAGGCGTCCAGCGGAAGGGTCAGGTCGAGCGCGGCGGCCCGTTCGGCCGGGGACGGCCCGCCACCGGCGGCATCGCCCTCACCCCCGCCAGCCGACAGCCCGTAGTACCCGCCGCCGAGGGCGATCAGCGCGACGGCGGCCAGGGCGGCGTTCCTCGTTCGATGCCTCATCCCACCTCCCGGCGGTCACGGTGCGGGGAGTGTGCGGCCGGGCACGGGGCGGTGCCGCCCCGTGCCCGCCGGGTCACCCTCAGCAGACCGACCGGTGCGAACTGGCGCGGTTGTCGCCGATGTTGTTGTTGTTGAGGTAGCCGTCATCGTCGCCGGACTGGAAGGTGGTGTAGGCGCCCTCGTGGCTGACGTGCTGGTACAACCGCACCGCGCACGACTCCAGGTTCCGGACGGAGCTGGCCTCGTTGTCCAGCCCGTCGTCCGTGTTGTACCACTCGTCGTTGTTGTAGTCGGAGTCGTCCCCCGTCCACTCGTAGATGCCACCGTCGTTGCTGCCGTTGAAGTCCTGGTTCTCCCAGAGACAGAACTCCCCCGTCCCGCACGTGCCGTTGGCGGCGGACGCCACCCCGGTGGCGGCCGGAAGGACGGCGAGCGCCATCACGGCGACCAGCGCGGTCCTGCGGAAAGTGCGCTTCATCTTGAGACCTCCCCTGCGTGCCGTCCCCCGACGGCGCGCGCGGACGTGTTCCGAAGGGATCCGGACGAGATCCCCCGTCGGACGGCGACGCGGATCGTCTCGCCGTCCCACCGTCAGAATGGCCGGGCTGCGCTGGGAAGTCGTTGGCGAGGAGTGGCCGGATCCTTGACCGTCCGTCCACGCGCATGCCCATGACACACGACGACCGGCCAGCGCGGGCGGCGCGAGGGCGCCACGCTGACCGGTCGCCGCCGGGGGGTGGGGGAAGGTGGAGGGAAGGAGATCAGCGCGCGGGGGGATCAGCGCGCGCGGGCGGCGTAGTCGGCGAACCAGTCGCCGAAGGCGGTGAGGTCCGGCAGCACCACGTCGGCGCCGGCCGCCGCCAGTTCGTCCGCGGAGATGGGGCCGCTGGGCACCGCGACGCTCACCGCGCCGGCCGCCTGGGCGCCCCTGATGTCGCCGATGTGGTCGCCGACGTAGACGGTGGCGTTCTGCTCGCGCAGCGCCTCTCCCTTGGCGTCGGCCCACAGCCAGCCGTAGACCTCGTCCACCTCGATGCCGAGGTGCTTCAGGTGCAGCACCGCGTTGGGCTGGAACTTGCCGGTCACCACGATCGGACGCCCGCCGGCCGCCCGCACCGCCTCGACGGCCTCCAGCGCGCCCGGCATCGCCGGCGAGGGCTCGATCGCGTAGTCCGGGTAGAGGGCGCGGAACCGGTCACCGGCCTGCTGGATCTCGTCCTGGGGGAACCAGTGGGCGAGCTCCACCTCCAGCGGCGGGCCGAGCCGGGTGACGGCCAGGGCGCTGTCGATGAAGCGGCCGGACTCCTCGGCGAGCCGGTCGTAGACCGCCTTCACGCCGGGGCGCGAGTCGATCAGGGTCATGTCGAGGTCGAAGCCCACGGTGGGCGCGACCGGGGAACCCGCCGTGGGTTCGGGGGCGGCGGGTACGGAGGCGTGGGGGGAAGCCATGGCCCCAGGCTAGACGCCCGTCCTCAACCTCCTTGCGGCACGCCCCCGCAAGACCGTCGCCGTGGCCCCACCAACGGCCGGCGCGCCCCGCCCCCTCCACCGGGGAGGGGGCGGGGCGCGAACCGGCCGTCACCGCGTGTCGTCGCGCTAGTTCCGGGCCGTGGCCAGCTCGTCGAGGAACGCGCGCGCCACCGGGCCGGCGTCCCGGCCACCGGAGCCGCCGTCCTCCAGCAGCACCGCGAACGCCACGTCGTCCTGGTAGCCGATCATCCAGGCGTGGGTGCGCGGCGGGTTCTCGGTGCCGAACTCGGCGGTGCCGGTCTTGGCGCCGACCTCGCCCGGCAGGCCGCGCAGCGCCTCGCCGGAACCCTCGGTGACGACCGCGCCCATCAGCTCGCGCAGCTGCCCGGCCAACGTGGGGTCGAGGGGTTCGACCTCGTGCGGGTTCTCCACGGCGTCCGGGACCACCACCGGCTGGTGGAAGGCACCGGACCGCACGGTGGCCGCGACGGACGCCATCACCAGCGGGCTGGCCTCGACCGTGCCCTGGCCGATCATGTTGGCGGCCAGCTCGTTCGGGCTCCCGGGCACCGGGACGCTGCCGTCGAAGGTCGCCGCGCCCACCTCCCAGACCGCGCCGATGCCGAACTGGGCGGCGGTGTTGGTCAGCGCGTCCTCGCTGAGCCGGTCACGCAGCGAGATGATGCCCGTGTTGCAGGAGTTGGCGAAGTTGTCGCGGAAGGTGGAGCCGTCCTCCAGCACGAACTCGTCCTGGTTCTCGAACGACTGCCCGTTCACCGTGACGGTGCGCGGGCACTCCACCGGGGTGGAGGGGGTCACACCGGCCTGGAGCAGCGCCGCGGCGGTGATCACCTTGAAGTCGGAGCCGGGCGGGTAGCGGCCCTCCAGGGCGCGGTTGAACCCGCTGGCCGGGTTGTTCGCCACGGCCAGCACCTCGCCGTTGGTGGCGTCCAGGGCGACCAGCGCCGCGTTGACCTCCACGTCCTCCAGCGCCGCCTCGGCGGCGCCCTGCACCTCCGCGTCGATGGTGGTCTGCACGGGCGTGCCCGGGGTGGCCTCGGAGATCTCGAACAGCGTCTCCTGGGTCTCCTCGCTGGCCCGGTCCGCCAGCTCCACGGCGGTCGCCGACCGGCCGGCGAGCTGGTCGGCGTAGCGGGCCGTGAGCCCGCCGCTGCCGTCGTAGCCGACCAGCGCGGGCGCGGCGCCGTCGAACGTCTGGCCGTCCCGGTCGAGCACGTCCGCCGGCTCGGCCTCCTCCTCGCTCAGCCGCAGCACCGTGCTGTCGGTGAGCTCGGGGTGGATCACCGTGGGGTCCCAGACGATCTGGCGCTCGCCCTCGCCGCCGTCGGTCTCCACCACGGTCAGCTCGCTGGTGTACTCCCAGGTGACCACCTCGCCCGCGTCCGCCGCCCCGGAGGCGTCCGCGGAGGGCGAGGCGGCGGCGTCGGTGGAGGCGTCCGCCGCACCGTCCGAGGGGGATGCGGAGGCGTCGGCCTCCGCTTCGGCGCCGGCGTCGGGGCCGGTCGGGAAGGACATCCGGACGGTGAACGGCACCGTGAAGGAGCCGTCCTCGTTCTCCACCGGCTCGCCCGACTCCATCGAGGAGGCCGGCAGGCCCAGGTTCTCCATGGTGGTGGTCAGCGCCTGCTCGGCCGCCGTCGGGTTGTCGGTGACGGCCGCCGCGGACGCCGGCACCCCGGCCGACCAGGTGCGCAGGAACTCGTCCGCCACCCCCCGGGCCTGGTCCGCCGGATCCTCACCGTCACCGAACAGCCCACACCCGGCGAGCTGCGGACTCGCCGCGATCAGCACGGCCACCGCCAGCGTGCGGGTCCTGGCCCGACGCCTGACACGTCGCGATTCGCTCAAGGTCTCTTCTCCCTTCCCCCGGCGCGCGCCGGTGCGCACCCCGACGCCAGTATGAGGAGCTGACCAGACCGAGCCGTTCCCTGTCCAATACGGATATCAGCCGTCAGGCGATAACGCTTCGGATATCGTTCCTGGTCATGGACCTGATCCGGCATCTGCGCTGCTTCCTCGCCGTGGCGGAGGAAGGCCACTTCGGCCACGCCGCGGCGCGGCTGGGCATGGCACAGCCGCCGCTGTCACAGCGTATCCAGCGCCTGGAGCGCGAGCTGGGCGTGCGGCTGTTCGACCGCGGCAGCCGCGGAGTCAGCGTCACCCCCGCCGGCCGGCTGCTGCTCGCCGACGCCACCCGGCTGCTGGAGAGCGCCGACGCCCTGTTCGCCACGGCTGACCGGGCCCGGCGCGGCGAGGTCGGCACGCTGCGCGCCGCCGTCCTGCCGGACACCGGGGCCGCCGCCGTCACCGCCGTCCTCACCGGTTTCCGGACGACCTCGCCCGGTGTCCAGCTCGACCTCCACGAACTCGGCACCACCGACCAGCTGGCCCGGCTCGCCGACCGCTCGCTGGACGTCGGGCTGGTGCAGCACCCCTGCGACCTGACCGGGCTGGAGCTCGGGCCGCTGCTGCGCCGGCCGCTGGGCGTGCTGACCGCCGCGACGGCCACGCCGGGCGCCTCCGCGTCCGCGCCTGGCGCCTCCTCCACGCCTGGCGCCTCCGCCCTCGGGCCGCCGTCCGGCCCGGTGCGCCTGGCCGACCTCGCCGGCTCCGCGCTCGTCCTCTTCCCGCGCGCCAAGGCCCCCGGCCTGCACGACGAGATCCTCACCACCTGCGCCCGCCACGGCTACACCCCGGCCGAGGTGCGGGAGGCGGAGAACCCGCAGTTCGTGCACGGCCTGGTGGCCTCCGGCGAGGCGGTGGCGTTCGCACCGCACACGCCGGGCGCCGGGCCGGGCACGGTCTGGCGCCCCCTGGCCGGCGCGCCGCTCGCCTGGCGGCTGTCCACCGCCTGGCCCTCCGGCGGCGGCTCCCCCGCCGTGCGGGCCTTCGCCGCGGTGGTGCTACGCGCGCTGTGCGAACATGCCGGGACGACCGCGGACATTCCCGACCGCCCCGTCCACCCGCGGCCCACCTCGGAGTTCCTCACGTGAGCAGCCGGCCCACCCCACCGTCGGGCACGCCCACCCCACCACCGGGGGCGCCCACCCGCGCCCGCGCGCGCATCCGGGCCGCCTTCGCCGCGGCCGGGGTGACCGGCTGGCTGCACGCCAGGGACGTCGACACCGGGGCGGAGCTGGCGGTCGACGCGGACACGCCGGTGAGCACCTCCAGCGTCCACAAGCTCTGCCTGGTGGTGACCCTGCACCGGCTGGCCGCCGAGGGCCGGATCGACCTCGCCGAGCGGATCGAGGTCAACCCGCACGACCGCACCTCGGGCCCCACCGGGCTGAGCGCCATGGCCGACCCGGTCACCATCTCGCTGCGCGACCTCGCCCTGCTCGCCATCACCGTCAGCGACAACGCCGCCGCCGACGCCCTGTGGGCCCGCGTCGGCACGCCCGCCATCAACCAGGCCATGGCCGACCTGGGCCTGACCCACACCGTCGCCGTGCACCGGGTCGGCGAGCTCTTCGCCACCATCGCCGAGGACACCGGCGGCGCAGGGCCGGCCGCGCTCGCCGACCCGGCCGTCGTCGCCCGGCTGCGCGCCCTCGACCCGCACCACACCAACCGCGCCACCGCCCGCGACATGACCCGCCTGCTCGCCGCCGTGTGGCGCGACGAGGCCTGCCCGCCCCCCTACGGCGACCAGGTCCGCCGCCTGCTGGCCCTCCAGGTGTGGCCGCACCGCCTCGCCTCCGGCTTCCCCTTCGACGACGTACGCGTCTCCGGCAAGACCGGCAGCCTGCCCACCCTCCGCCACGAGGTGGGCGTGGTGGAGTACCCGGACGGCGGCCGCTACGCCGTCGCCGTCTTCACCCGCTCCGCCTCCACCGCCGTCAACCTCCCAGCAGCCGACGCCGCCATCGGCCAGACCGCCCGCCTGGCCGTCGACGCACTCAGGGTGGGGAGTGGGGCGGGCGTGGAAGGGTGAGGCTTGGCCGCTGTCTCTCCCTGGTGTCAGACCTCGGCGACCAGATTGTCGGGGTCTGACAGCCACACCCGCTGCCGCCCAGTGGGCGTGACCGCCAGGCCGAACTGCTCGCGCCACGGGCGCCCCCAGTCGATCCAGACCCGGTAGGCCGCCGTCACCTCGTCGTACAGGCGGCGCCGGCCCCACTGCGCCACCGGGAACTCCGTCATGCCGGGGGCGTAGTCCACACTCGCCCAGGACTCGCCGTCCTCGGCGAGGTACCACACGGTGTACTCGTCGGCCGCGTCCCCACTGCCCCAGTACACTCGCCGGTCGACGTCGGGAAGCTGGAGGCCGATGGCGAAGTCCGGGTGCTCGGCGCCGACCTCGCCGGGGTGCACCCCGGTGGTGGAGTGCTCGGCCTGCTGCTCGTGTTCGTCGCGGACCAGGTCGCCGAACAGGCGCCGGCCGTGGGTGGCGCGGCGCTGGCCGCGAACCCACATGAACGCCACGTTGTCTACGAACCAACCGCTCGCACCGCCGGCCCAGTCCGTCTCCAGACGGAGCAGGCCGCTGTTGTTGTAGGCGGTGCCCCACGGGGTGACGATGACTCCGTTCGGGCGGCACTGTTCCAGCCAGGCCGGGGGCACACGGCGAACGGCGGCGGTGCTGATGATCCGGTCGAACGGCGCGGACGGCGGGTGGCCGGCCGTTCCGTCACCGGTGACGACCGTGGGGTGGTAACCCGCGGCGTGCAGCGCGAGGCGCCCGGCCTCGGCCAGGACGGGGTCCACCTCGATGGTGGTGACGTGGTCGTCGCCGAGCCGCTCGGACAGCAACGCGGCGCTGTAGCCGGTCGCCGTGCCGATCTCCAGCACCCGGTGACCGTCCCGCACGGACAGAACATCGAGCATCCGCGCCACCAGCGACGGCATGCTGGCCGAACTGGTCGGCGTGCCGGGTCCGTCCTCGGCGCCGTCATCGAGCTGGGTGACGAGCGGCTGGTCCTGGTCGACGGCGGCTTCCCAGACGTCGGGCTCGTCGGCCCGGTCGATCCGCCGGTAGCCGTCGGGGGTGGTCGCCCAGATGACCGGCGGGATGAACTGGGCCCGATCCACCGCCGACCACGCCTTGCGCCAATCGGGCGCCAGGTCGTCGGGCGTCACTGGCCGCCGCTTCCGCTGCCGGAGCCCTGCCCGGAGTTGCCGCCGCTGCCGCCGCCACCGCCGTGCGGGGGGTGGGCGGGCGGCCACTGGCCGTCGGATTCCTGAGGGCCCTGCTTGCCGTCGCCGGCCGAGCCGCCCTTGCCGTCGCCGTGCTTGCCCATGATGGCCTCCTTGTCGGGTGGGTGGCGATCATCCTGGCTGGGCCCGGGGTGGGGCGGGGAGCGGGCACGGTGGCGCGCCCCCGGCGCACGCCGGGCGCGGTGTCACCCGTTCGGCGGTGGCCGGCTGCGGGGCGATCAGCCGCGCCTCACGCCTCCAGTGCGCGGCGCGCGACAGTGGCGAGGGCCCGCAGGTGCTCCCGATAATCCCGAGTGGCCACCTCGCGCGGATACCGCGCTTGCAGCTCCGCATCCAACTCGCTGCCGACCAGCAGCAGCGACGGCAGTGACTTCCGCGCGGGTTCGAAGGCCGCCATCCCGTTGTCGACGGCCTCCTCCAGTTCTCCAGAGCGTGCTGACCCGACGCCGAGCGTGAGACGCGCCTCGGCTACCCGCATCGGGGATCGGGTGGTGCCATCCGCGCGGGTACCGAGCCGGATCACCTCGGCCGCGTGCGCGCCGGCGCGGGCGTCGTCTCCCAGAAGGCGGTAGGCGTCCATCTCGTAGAAATCCCACTTGTCCGGGTCAATCACGAAATGGTGCTCCGGGTGTGCTGGCCGTGGCAGGCGGTCCAGCAGGCCGCGACCGTGGTCCAGTGCTTTCCGCACGTCGATGGGCGAGCCCATCCGTGCGTGGGCTTTCGCCTCCTGGGCCAGGAGTTGGACGGCGACCGAATGGCCGCTCGCAGGGCGCCGCCCCGCCTGGGCCGCCGCAAGCGCGTCGCCGTACCGCTCCTGGGTCAGTGCGAACCAGGCCGCCATCTCCCAGGACCAGGCGGTGATCTCCCCATGCCCGGTCTCGGCGCCGATCCGTGCTGCCGCGGCACGGGACAACTCGGCCGTGCGGCGCTGTCCCATGTCGTGCTCCAGGCACCCGCACAGCAAGAACAACCACCCGACGATGACGAGGAGTTCGCGGTGCTCGGCGAGAGTTGTGCGCCCATGGAGCAGCCGGGTGGTGTAGTTCAACCAGCCACGGGCCTGCTGGTGCAGAGTGTCTGAGGCGGCGGATGGGTATTCGCGGCATAGCTGATCAACCGCTTGGTGCAGCGAGTCCATGGTGGCGGGGCCGACATCGGACTGCTCCGCTTTGGCCGGGACGGACGGGGAGACAGTGTCCCCAGTCGCGACGAATCCCAACTGGCTGATGGGGAGGCAGAACAACTTCTCCAGCACCCGCTGTGCCTCCACGTTGGGCCACGGAGGATTGCCCGACTCCCAGCGGGAGACCGTTCGGAGGCTGATGCCAATGGGGCGACCGAGCCGGGCCGCGGTCTCTTGGAACTGGTCGACCAGATCCTGCTGGGTCCAGCCGCGGGCTTTGCGTAGCGTCCACAGGGTGCTCTCTCGGTCCGTGTCGGCCATGGCTGCCTCCTAGCCGGTCGCGGGGATGCGACCGTAACGCCGAGTTCCGCCGACGGTTCCCGGTGCGTTACTGGCGGAAAGGGAGCGGGCGGCGATCAAGGATCATGGCGTCGTACAGTGGTGCGTCAGGAAACGGGAGCAGTTCCCCGATCTGCCGGTACCCCCAGCTTTCGTACAGGACGCGCACGCGGGGGTGAGCGCGTTCGACGCAGAGGGAGACCCGTTCCTCAGGGCCGCTCTCCACGAGTTCGTTGTGGATGGTGTGGGCTATTCCCTGGCCTCGCCATGGCGTGCGCAGCATGATCTCGAACAGGCCTAGTGTCCGGCGGCCGTCTTCGCGGATCAGTTCGTCGTCGACAGGGGTGGTGAGACCTCGCCACCACCGGGTACTCGCCGCGAGCGGCGCACCGTAGGCGTAGCCGACGGTTTCGCCATCGACCTCACCGATGGCGCAGCGCCACCCGGGCGCCGATGCGTGGCTGATGAGCCGCTCCTCGAAGCGCTCCAGTGAGAAGAACAGGTCCGAGGCGGCTTCGCGGGCGTAAACCTCGGCATAGGTATCCACGAGCGTGACTCGTATGCTCTCGAACTGCCCCTTGGTGTACAGACTGACGGCCAAGGTTCGGCTCATGTCCGTGCCCTTTCGATCGCGGCCACTGTGAGGTCGTACTGCTCGGCGAAGTCGTCGGCGCCTGGCAAGCGCCGCTCGACTGCTTCGTCCCGGAACGCGGCAAGCCGGTTGGCCCATCGCGGGGAGTGGACGTGAGGCAGCATCTCGCGTGCCTGGTCGGCAGTGGCGAAGGCCTGCTCGGCTTGTCCCGAGTGCAGGAGGCACTGCGCGAGATGGGTCGTGTGCCCGAAGGCGTTCCGACGGAACCTCTGGCGCGGCTGGGCATCCTCGTGTTGTCGGAGTTGAGCCGCGCGGGCGTAGTCACCGAGTGTGGAGCTGCACAGGGCGGCCTGTGCCAGTAGTTCCGCCGGGGTGCAGAAGGCGAGCCACGGCGGCGGGGTATCGGCAGCTCGATCGAATGCCTGCTCGGCGTGGTGAAGCGCGCGGTTGCTCCACCCGCTGTGGCCTTGGACGGCATTGGCCAGAGCGATCCGGGTGTGCAGAAGCGCGGACAACTTGCCATCTCGATGGCGGCGGGTTACGTCGATCGCTACTCGTGCGATGGCAGCGGCCTCCGCGCCGTGCCCGAGGTCGCAGGCTTGGCGCGACATGTAGGCCCAGATGCGTGCCTGGAGAAGGGGATGGCGCGCAAGGAGCGCGTGGCGGAGTCCGGTGTCCCACCAGCGTCGTGCGGTGGCGTGGTGGCCGGCGTCGTAGGCGAACCAGCCCACGCTGGCGGCGATCTCCCCGAGGACGCGGTGGAGATGCGGTTGCACCGTGGAACCGTAAACGCATCGGCGCATCGCACCCTCGACGTGCTCGAAGAGATCGCGTCCGGCTTCAACGACGACGGCGCCCCCGAGTTGGTCATCAAGGGCATGCAGTTGTGCGGCGGTGCTGCGGATGCGCTCGATGTCGGGCATGCCGAGGCGCCCTGTGGTCGGGAGCGGGGGGATGGCGAGGGCGGCACTGGACGTGACCAGGAACTCTCGGCGGAGCACGGGCTGCTCTCTCTGGGCAGGGGCAACTGGGAGTACCGGCACGGTAACCCCGGAGTCCGCCGCGCTGGAAGATCTCCTCGTCGCGGGAGCAGTGAAGCCGAGTTCGCTCGCTGGGCGTTCGAACAGGACCGTCAGAGCTTCCCGGTAGCGCCGTTGAGGCCAGCGCACCTGGCCGGACAACCAGCGGCGCACGTGTCGCTCCGTGGTACCAACATGGCCCTGGTACAGCTCAAAAGCCTTCTGGTTGACCTCCTGCGCGAGTTGGGCGGCACTCAGGCCGTGCTGAGCCATCAGCCCGGCCAAGACGATGTTGCGCGAGGCGTTCACTTTCACCCCCTGTCGCATCAAGCATGCACAGCGTATAGCTGAGATGCCGTCAGTGGACCGGAATGTCAGGGTGTGACGGGCAAGTGGCACACGGATTGTCATCGTGCGACGCCTCTCTCTCTGGGCAATGTGGTGGTCACTCACAGCCAAGGAGGCTTCATGACCCTCACGCCCGAGCAGGAATCGGGCCGCGTGCCCCCTTTACCGCCCACCATTGCCCGGGCACTGACCGTCCCGGAGAGGACCGGGGCGGTATGCGTGAACTGCTGCGGGCAGGTAGACGTTCGGACTCGCCCGACCGCCGTCCACGACATGTTCGGTAACCGGTGGAAGGTGCGGTTCTGCTCGGGCTGCGGAGATCCCTCATGACCGCCACGCTGGCCCCACCGCACCTGTGGTGGCAGGTCCAGGCCCTCCCCTACCTACGCGGCCCCAGGGACCCCCGCATCCCCATGCTCACCCTGATCAGCAGGGACACCCTCACCCCGGCTGGGCGGGTCCACGGCCGCATGGAGACGCTCGCCGTCGTCCTCGGCCTCCACCCAGCCCGGAGCGTGCTGCTGAGCACGTGGCCGCGCTGCTGGTTGACCCCCAACGGCACTCTCGCCCTCGACCACGGACCGGGCCCGGAGGAACGCGCCATGACCCCCGAAGTCCCGCGCGGTTGGACCCGGGCAGCACGGAACCGCGGCGGCGCCACCCTCGCCATCGTCACCGCCCCCGTGACCGGCACGCTGCGAGACCGAGACGACGTCGAACGGCTGCTCGCGGACGCCGCGCGGCACCGCCTGCTGCTGGCAGGCCACTGCCCCATGGTGGACGCGGCCCAGTCCGCCGCCCCCTGACCACCGGTCCCGGCCCCGCCCGACCACGGCCGAGACGGGCCTTCCGCAGCCGTCCCACCGTCCCCGACTCGATTGGAAGAGCGTGCCCCACAGCACCACGGCACCCCCTCTCGATCTACTCGACCTGGAGATCGCCGGACACTGCCCGCTCCAGCGTCAGCGCTGCGCCCGAGTTCCGCCGAGAACCATCTCGGGCATGACCCCCAGCTCCTGGAAGACCGTCATCGAACAGGCCGCCGTGATCGGCATCCCCCGACTACGGTTCGTCGGCGGTGAACCCATGGCACACCCCGCATTCCAGTCCCTGCTACGACACGCGATCCACACACGCCGCAGGACCATCGTCGAAACCGGACTGGCCATGCCGATCCGCAGCGAGCTGTGGGACCTCTTCCGCCACCCGGGCGTGACGCTCGTAGCCCCCTACTACAGCGATCTTCCCGAGGAGCACGACGCCATCGTGGGCGACACCGGCGCATACGCCCGTGTACGCCTGAACGTGGCCGCCGCTTTCCTGAAAGGCGTACGGATCCGCGTTCGCGTCCTCCAGTGCCACTCAGCACAGCGTGTGGACAACGCGGCGGCAGAACTACGCTCTCTCGGAGTCCGGGAGATCACCACGATCCGAATGCCCCACCACACCTCACCGCCAGCGGACCCGTGCGGACGGTGCGCCGACCGCCGAGCCCTCGTGCTGTCCGACGGCAGCGTGGTCGGCTGCCCCAGCACACGAACGACACCGCTCGGCAACATCCTCCAGGAACCCCTGGGGCACATCATCGGCGGCCCGCGGTGGGAGAAACTGCGCGCCGACGTCCCGCACTTCCTACCAGGCCGCCACTGCCCAGCAGCCGCCACCCACGACTGCCCGCCGACCGATCCCGGCACCTGCGCACCAAGGGAACAACGTTGCTCCCCCACTCTCAACGGCCGCGGGTGATCCGCCAGAGGAGGAAGATCGCCGAGAGGACGGCGGCTACGCGCGGCACTGTGCTCATGGCCGCCTGCACGTAGGCGTCGGCCTGGGCTTCGGTGTAGACCTCGCCCAGGCGGCCCGTGGTGCGGGCCCAGTACAGGGCCGCCGCTCCGCCCACCGTGAGCAGTGGGACGCCGATCGACGCCGCCCGCGCCTCCCAGACGCGCAGCGACGTGGACAGGTACGCCAGCACCCAGCCGCCGAAGCTCAGCACGACGGCCGGCCAGACGGCACCGGCGACCAGCAGGCCGACCGCGAGCCACTCGGTGAGGAACAGCCGGCGCGGCCCGGCCGCTTCGCCGGAGGCCCCGCCCCCTCGGCGGCCCGCGCCGAAGACGGCGCGGGCGAGTCGGCGGCCGGGTCCGGGCCGGCGTCCGGCGGGGGCGCCGTCCTTGGCCTGGTCGGCCGCGTCCTTGCCGGCCGGCGTGCCCTGGTCGCCGGGCTTCTCCGGAACGTCGTCCTTCACCGGGTTCGCCGCGGGCACGATCAGGCCGCCGACGACCCCCGGCATGCTGGTGGGGAGCAGCCGCGCTTCGCCCGGCTGGGTCGGGTCGAGTTCGGTCTGCGGGACGATCGGGCCCAGTTTGCCGGCCTTGAGCGCCTCCGCCCAGGTGACCGAGTCCCAGCGCGCGCCACCGCCCGGTTCAGGCCCGGCCTCCCCGAAGGGCAACGACGGCGACGGTCCGGCGGACGGCTCGCCGGCCTGGGCCGGTAGCCGGGGGGCGTCGGCGGGCTCCGCCGGAGCGGCCCCGGCGTCGTCCGCGCCGCGCTCGCGTGGCCCGGACGACTGGCGCGGCAGCCGCAGCGCCCCGCCGAGCCCGCCCGGCCTACGGCGGGGCGACGGCTGCTCGCCGCCTCCGCCACCGCCACCGTTGTCCACAGGCTGTGGACGAAGCGGCGCCGGGTCGAACCCCTCGGCCGCTCCCGCTCCCCCGCCCCCGGTCGCCTCCCGGCGCACCACCGCCTCCGGTTCGCCGAGGCGGCCGAGCACCCGCCGGACCGCGCCGGTGCTGGGGGTCGGCCCGAGGGCGCCGTCGATCTCCTCGCGCAGCCGCGCCACCAGCCGGATGCGGCGGTCGGGCGGCAGCTCGCCACGGGCCAGGTCGGCGACCCGGCTGAGGTAGTCGTAGACCAGCTTGTCGCCCTCGACGCTCATCGCGATCTCCACCGCTCCTCTCACGCCCCAGCAAGGCCCGGCACCGCGCCGACAGACCATCATGCTCCCGCACCGTCCGGCCATCCGCCGGTATTCGCCGCACCCGCACGGCCACCGGCACGGGCCGCTCCCGCCCACCCCGCCCCGGCCCGGAACGCCGCCCCGCGGGGCACGCACGGGCGTCGATTCCGCTCGCCATCCCGCGCACCCCACCACAGGCTCTAGGCTGGACGGAATGACCACCCGGCCAACCGAGCAGCCCCTGCGGCGACCGGCGCCGCGCACCCTCGCCGAGGACCTACGCGCCCGTGGTGACGACGCCCTGGCCGCCGTGCTCCGCGCGCGCCCGGACCTGCTCTCGCCGATCCCCGCCGATCTCACCCAGCTCGCCACCCGCGCCAGCACCCGCACCTCCGTGATCCGCGCCCTGGAGCGCCTGGACCGCTTCACCCTGGAGGTCGCCGAGGCGCTGGCCGTCGCCCCGGACGGCACCTCGCACGAGACGCTGCTGCACCTGCTGGTGGGCGACGGCTCCCGCCCCGCCGTCCCACCCGAGGGGGCCGGCGGCACGCCCGGCGGCGCAACCGGCACGGCCGGCGGCACCACGACCGGCGGCGCCCCGACCGGCCCCGCCGCCGTGCCCGCCCCCACCGCCGCCGAGCTGGACGCCCCGCTGGCCGACGCCCTGGGCCGGCTGCGCGCGCAGGCCCTGCTGTGGGGGCCGCCGGACGCGCTGCACCTGATCCGGACCGTCCGGGACATGCTCGCCCCGCCGCCGCTGCCCTCCTCCCCCGGCACCCCGACGGCCTCCGGGCAGCCCGCGGCGGCGCCCGCCCTGGCCGCCTCGCCGACCGGTCTCGGCCCCACGCTGGCCGAGTGCACCGCCGGGATGTCGCCGGCGCGGCTCCAGCAGATGCTGGCGGACCTGGGCCTGCCGCCCACCCCGGACCCGGTCAGCGCCGTGGCCGCCATCACCGACCTGTTCCGGGACCGCGACCGGCTCGGCGCGCTGATCGCGCAGGCTCCGGAGGGCGCCATGCGGGTGCTGGCCCGCCTGGTGTGGGGTCCGCCGCTGGGCAGCGTCCAGGACGCCACCCGCCCGGTCTCGGCGGAGCAGGCCGGCACGCCGGTGGAGTGGCTGCTGGCCCACGCCCTGCTGATCCCGTTCGGCCGCCGCTCCGTGGTGCTGCCCCGGGAGGTCGGCCTGCACCTGCGCGGCGGCCGGGCCCACCGGGAGCTGCACCCGGCCCCGCCCACGCCACCGCCCACCCGGCACGATCCGGCGACGGTGGACGCCGCCGCGGCCGGGCAGGCGTTCGCCGCCCTGCGCGTGGTGGAGGAACTGCTGGAGGACTGGACGTCGGCCGGCCCGCCCGTGCTGCGCGCCGGCGGACTCGGCGTCCGCGACCTGCGGCGCACCGCCGCCGCGCTGGACCTCACCGAGGCGGAGGCGGCGTTCTGGCTGGAGGTCGCCTACGCCGCCGGGCTGGTGGCCTCGGACGGCGAGGACGACGAGAGCTACGCGCCCACCCCCGCCTACGACGCCTGGCTGGCGCTGCCCGCCGAGCGGCGGTGGACGGCGCTGGTGACGCCCTGGCTGTCCGCGACCCGCAGCAGCGGGCCGGTGGGCGGCCGGGACGGGCGCGGGCGGGTGCTCGGCGTGCTCGGCCCCGGCCTGGACCGGGGGCCCGCCCCGGAGATCCGGGCGCTCACCCTCGGCCTGCTGGCCCAGGCCGGCCCCGGTGCGGCACTGACCGCCGAGCAGTTGGTCGAGGTGGTCGGCTGGTACCGCCCGCTCCGGGCCAGCCGGGCCCGCACCGTGACGCCCGCCGGGGTGCCCACCGAGCGCGACGGCAGCGCCGTCCCCGCCACCACCGGCGCGGGACGCGGCACCCTCCGCGACGACCTGGTGCGCTGGACGGTGCGGGAGGCGGCCTGGCTGGGCGTCACCGGCCGCGGCGCCCTCTCCTCGTTCGCCCGCGCGCTGCTGCCGGACGGCCCCGGGCCGGGGAGCCCGCGGGCGGAAGCCCCGCAGGCGGAAGCCCCGCAGGCGGAAGGCCCGCAGGCCGAGGGCGCCGGCGAGTCGACTGTGCTGGCCGAGCTGTCCCGGCTGGTGGCGGAGGCGGCGGCCGGGGACGCGGCCGAGGGCGGCGAAGGGGCCGAGAACGCGGCCGTCGCCCGGATCGCCGACCTGGCCGGCGCCCACGAGCGGGCCGACACCGTCCGGCGGGCGGCCACCGCGGCCCGCCTGCTGGCCCCGCTGCTCCCCGAACCGCTCGATCACGTGCTGCTCCAGGCGGACCTGACGGCCATCGCCCCCGGCCCGCTGCGCGGCGACCTGGCGGCGGCGATGGCGCTGGCCGCGGACATCGAGTCCAAGGGCGGCGCCACCGTCTACCGCTTCACCCCCGAGTCGGTGCGCCGCGCGCTGGACGCCGGGCGCACCGCGGCGGAGCTGCGCGACTTCCTGGCCGAGCACTCCCGCACGCCGCTGCCGCAGCCGCTCGCCTACCTGATCGACGACGTGGCGCGCCGGCACGGGCGGCTGCGCGTCGGCGCCGCCTCGGCCTACCTGCGCTGCGACGACGAGGCGCTGCTGGCCGAGATCGTCACGGACCGCCGCGCCCTCCACCTGGGCCTGCGCCGCCTGGCCCCGACCGTGCTGGCGGCGGCGGCCGCGCCGGACGTCGTGCTGGAGCGGTTGCGGGAGATGGGCTACGCCCCGGCGGCCGAGTCGGACGCCGGGGACGTCGTGATCAACCGCCCGGACCGCCGGCGCACCCCGCCCCGCACCCCGCCCGCGCCGGTGCCGGACAGCCCGGCGCCGCCGGACGAGGTGCTGCTGCGGGCCGTGGTGCGGGCCGTCCGGGCCGGCGAGGGCGGGTCGGCGCAGCAGCGCGGCGCCGCCGCCCCCGCCCTGGGCGGCTCCGGGGCGGGCTCCGGCGCCGGAGCCGGGAGCCGGAACGGCGCGGCGCGGCTGCGGCCCGGGGAGCTGCCGCGCGGCACGCCCGCCGAGACGCTGGCGGCCCTCCAGGCGGCCGCGCTCGGCGGCGAGCAGGTGTGGATCGGCTACCTGGACACCGAGGGCGGCGGGGGGCGCCGGCTGATCGCCCCGCTGCGGGTCGCCGGCGGCTTCGTCACCGCCTACGACCACCAGGGCGACACGGTGCGCACCTTCGCCCTGCACCGGATCACCGGCGTGGCCGACGCGGAGGTCGACGGCTGACCGAACCACGCGCGGGAGGCCCACCCACCGCGCGGCGGGACGGCGACCGAACCGCGCGGCCGGCCGGCCCACCCACCGCCCGCAGGGGTCCGGTCAGCCGTGGGCGAACGGCCCCGCCCGGAGCGCTCCGGCCCATGGGCGGGGCCGCGCCCGGTGGCTAGGCTCGCGCCCATGACCGCCATTTGGGAGCCCTCGGCGCGGGGCGTGCTGCGACTGCCATCGGGCCGGCTGGTGCGTGGGCGGGGGCTGCGCCACCCGCTCCCGGACGGGCCGGAGCCGACCTTCGCCGTGTACCTGCTGGGCCAGGAACCGCCCGCCGTCGGCTGGGAGAGCCGCTGGCTGCGCTGGCCGGACTTCTGGCTGCCCAGCGACCGCGCGGCAGCCGCCGAGACCCTGCGCGAGGCGTGGACGCGCGCCGGCGGCGAGCGCGTCGAGGTGGCCTGCGGCGGCGGCTTCGGCCGGACCGGCACGGCCCTGGCCTGCCTCGCCGTGCTGGACGGGGTACCGAACGACCAGGCGGTGGAGTACGTCCGGCGGAACTACGCCCGGCGCGCCGTCGAGACCCCGTGGCAGCGCCGCTACGTCGCCCGCTTCCGGTGACGGCACGGCCGGCCACCGCACCGGCGCGAGCGGCCACGGGGCCCCGGCCCGGCCGGACCAGCCGCCGGAGCGGGCCGGGCGATGGACGGGTGGTGGACGGGCATCAGCCGATCGGCTGATGCCCGTCCGAGCGTGATGGCCGATACCGGGCCGAGGGCTGCGCGGCCAGGCTGAAGGCATGTCGATCGTCGAAGTCAACGAGCTCCGGAAGTCCTACGGCGGGAAGGCCGTCGTCGACGGCGTGACCTTCGCCGTCGAGGAGGGGGAGATCTTCGGGATCCTCGGCCCCAACGGCGCCGGGAAGACCACCACCGTCGAGTGCGTCGAGGGCCTGCGGACAGCGGACGCCGGAACCGTGCGGGTGGCCGGGCTTGACCCGGCACGCGACCGGCGCGAGCTGACCCGGCTGCTCGGGGTGCAGTTGCAGGAGAGCGAGCTGCAGGCGAGGCTCACCGTCCGCGAGGCGCTGGAGCTGTACGCCGCCCTGTACCCGAAGCCGGCCGCCTGGCGGCCCCTCGCCGACCGGCTCGGCCTCGGCGAGCTGTTGGGGAAGCCCTTCGGCAAGCTGTCCGGTGGGCAGAAGCAGCGCCTGTTCATCGCCCTGGCGCTGATCGGGAACCCGCGGATCGTGGTGTTCGACGAGCTGACCACCGCGCTCGACCCGCGGGCACGCCGCGACACCTGGGAGATGGTCGAGGACATCCGGGCGTCCGGGGTGACGATCCTCCTGGTCACCCACTTCATGGCGGAGGCCCAGCGGCTGTGCGACCGGGTCGCCGTCATCGACCGGGGCCGCGTGGTGGCGCTGGACACCCCGGACGGCCTGATCAGCCGCTCGGCGAGCCCGACGGTGATCTCGTTGCGGCCCTCCGAACCCCTGCCCGACGCGGAGCTGGCCGCGCTGCCCGGTGCGACGTCCGTGGCCGAGCGCGACGGGCGCCTGACCATCCACGGCACCGACGAGACGGTGAACGCCGTGATCACCCTGCTCGCCCGCAGCCGGATCACCGCGAGGGAGCTGCGGGTGGTGGACACCACCCTGGACGACGCCTTCCTCGGCCTCACCGAGCAGTCCGGCCTCACCGAGCAGTCCGACCCCGCCGAGCAGCCCGAGGTGCCGGCCCCGTGACGCCGCCGGGCCCACCCGGCCCGGCCCACCCGCCCCACCCGGTCCATCCACCCCAGGAGACATCCGCAATGCCCGTGCTCACCCCCACCTCCGTGGCCGTCCTGCGGACGGAGGCCCGGCTGTTCCTCCGGGAACCGTCCACCCTCTTCTGGGTGCTGGCGTTCCCCACCCTGCTGCTCGTCGCCCTCGGCCTGGTGCCCGGCTTCCGGGAGGCCGACGAGAACATCGGCGGCCGCCGGGTCATCGACCTGTACGCCCCCACCGCCGTGCTGATCGGGCTGATCTCGGCCGGCCTGCAGACCCAGCCCACCGTGCTGACCGGTTACCGGGAGAAGGGCATCCTGCGCCGGATGCGCACCACGCCGGCGCGCCCCGCCGACCTGCTGGCCGCCCAGATCGCCCTGCACGCCGTCGCCGTCGTGCTCTCCACGCTGCTGGTCCTGGCCGTGGGTCGGCTGGCCTTCGGGATCGCGCTGCCCGAGCAGCCGCTCGGCTACGCCGTGGCGCTGGCGCTCGCCGTGCTGGCGGTGCTGGCCATGGGCGCGGTGATCACGGCGTTCTCCCGGACGGTGCGGGTCGCCTCGGCGGTCGGCATGATGGTCTTCTTCCCGGCGATGTTCGCGGCCGGGGTGTACGTGCCGATCCAGGTGCTGCCCGACCCCCTGCTCCGGGTGCTGGAACTCACCCCGTTCGGCGCGGCCACCCAGGCCCTGGACCAGGCCGCCACCGGCGGCTGGCCGGCGTGGTCGCTGCTGGCCGTGCTCGCCGTGTGGGCCGCGGGGCTGACCGCGGTGGCGGCGCGCTGGTTCCGCTGGGAGTAGCCAGGCGTCGCGCGCGGGTTGGGCGGGGCGGCGTACGACGCGGGGAGGGACGAATGACCGACGCATCACCAGTTGCCCCGGGCTGGGCACGGTTCTACCGGTGGGGCCCCTACGCGCTGCTGGGGGTCGGCGCCGTGATCTCGACCGCCGCGGTGGGAACCCTGATGAACCGGGAGGAGGCGTACGCGGCGGCCGTGCTCGCCGTGGTGGCCCTGGGCTGGCAGGTGGCGTGGGACCGGCCGCTGCGCACGCTCCCGCAGGCGTCCCGCCCCCGCACCTGCTACTTCGTCGGGCGCGCGGTGCTCGCCCTGGCGCTGAGCTGGGCGAACCCGTTCTTCTGCGTCTACGCGCTGATGGGCTACTTCGATGCCGGCCGCCAGCTCCCGGCCCCGCTGCGCCGGTACGGGCTGCTGTCGGTCGCCGTCACCATGTCCGGCGCCCAGTCCGGGGTGCTGGGCCCGCCCACGGGCGCCTTCCTTCAGTGGGCGCTGTTCGGGGCGCTCTTCGCCCTGCAGTCCTGCCTGGCGATCGTCCTCGACCGGTTCGGCGACCAGGAGGCCGAGAAGGCACGGGAGCAGCGGGTCACCATCGAGGCGCTGGAGCTCGCCAACGCCCGCCTGGAGCAGGCGCTGGCGGAGAACGAGGCGCTCCAGGCCCAGTTGCTGGTGCAGGCCCGGGAGGCCGGGATCGCCGACGAGCGCCGCCGTCTCGCCGCGGAGATCCACGACACCCTGGCCCAGGGCCTGACCGGCATCATCGCCCAGTTGCAGGCCGCCGCCGACAGCGGTGACCCGTCCACCGCGCGCGCCCACGTGGAGCGGGCCGCCGCGCTGGCCCGGCACAGCCTGGGCGAGGCCCGCCGCTCGGTGCACAACCTCGCGCCGGGGCCGCTGGAGCACCACACGCTGCCGGAGGCGCTGCGCAGGGCGGTGGCGCGGTGGTCGACGACCTCCGCGGCGCGCCCGGAGCTCACCGTCACCGGCACCGCGGAGCCGCTCCACGAGGAGATCGAGGCGGCGCTGCTGCGCATCGCCGAGGAGGCGCTGACCAACGTGGCCAAGCACGCGGACGCCGCACGGGTCGGCGTGACCCTGAGCTACCTGGACGACCAGGTGACCCTGGACGTCCGCGACGACGGCCGCGGCTTCGACCCGGACGGCCGGCCGCCGCGCTCCACCGCGGGCGGCTTCGGACTGGGCGGCATGCGGGCCCGCGCCGAGCGGGTGGCCGGCCGCCTGCTGATCGAGTCGGAACCCGGGGCCGGCACGGCCGTCTCCGCCCACGTACCGTTGGTGCGCCATGACGCATGACGCCGACGCCGCCGCTCCCGACGCCGCTCCCGCGCGGGACGCCACCCCGATCACGCTGCTCCTCGTCGACGACCATCCGGTGGTGCGCGACGGGCTGCGCGGCATGTTCGCGGCCTCCCCGGGGTTCTCGGTGCTCGGCGAGGCGTCCAGCGGCCCCGAGGCGGTGGCGCTCGCCGAACGCCTCGACCCGGACGTGGTGCTGATGGACCTGCGCATGCCCGGCGGCGGCGGGGTGGCCGCCATCACCGAACTGGTCCGGCGCGGCCTGCGCTGCCGGGTGCTGGTGCTGACCACCTACGACACCGACTCCGACACCCTCCCGGCGATCGAGGCCGGCGCCACCGGCTACCTCCTCAAGGACGCCCCGCGCGACGAGCTGTTCACGGCGGTCCGGGCCACCGCGGCCGGCCGCACCGTGCTCTCCCCGGCCGTGGCCTCCCGGCTGGTCTCCCGGGTCCGCGCGCCCGGCGCGGCCGGCCCGGCGGAGGGCCGGCCGCTCAGCTCGCGCGAGTTCGAGGTCCTCGCCCTGGTGGCCAGGGGCACCACCAACCGGGAGATCGCCGCGGCCCTGTTCGTCAGCGAGGCCACCGTGAAGACCCACCTCACCCACCTGTACGCCAAGCTGGGCGTGAACGACCGGGCCGCGGCCGTCGCCGCCGCCTACCAGCGCGGCATCCTCGGCTGAGGCCGGGGCCGAGGCCGGGCGGGCGCCGCACGGATCAGCCGGCCGTGTGCTCAGCCGGCCATCTGCATGGTGGTGTTGGCGCCGTCCAGCGACTCCCGGATGATGTCGGCGTGGCCGCAGTGGTGCGCGGTCTCCCGCAGCAGGTGCAGCAGCACCCGGCGCGCCGACCAGTACACCGGCTCGTCGCTGGGGGCCCACGGGAAGTCCGGCAGCGGGACGGCCACGTCGAGGTCGGGCAGCGCCGCGACGGCCGCCTCGGTGGCCTCGGCGACGGCCGCGTACTCCGCCAGCATGCCGTCCAGCGTCTCCCCGTCCGACAGGCGCATCCGCTCCTCGTCGAGGTCGCCCGGCAGCAGCAGGCCGTCGCGCTCGCGCATCAGCCGCACCCAGAACGCCTCGGTGCGGGCGACGTGCTTGATCAGACCACCGAGGGTCAGTTCGCTCACGGTGGTGCGCCGCGCCGCCCGCTCGTCGTCGAGGCCGCGCACGGTGATCAGCAGCGTGTCGCGCTGCTCGGCCAGGATGCCCAGGAGCTGGGTGCGCTCGTCCGCCAGGACGACGGGGGTGCTCTCGGGGGTGGTGTTCGCGGCAGCGCTGGTGGTGGCCATGGGATGCCCCTTCCTCGGTTGGTCCGACACGAGGAACGCTAGGCCGCCTTTAGGTCAACTCCGGTCCGCGATACCTCGGCCCCGCGAGGGCACGGGCGTCGCTCAGCCCCGCGCCGGGCGCACCAGGTCCATCGGATCCACCGAGACCGGGAACGGCTTCTCGATCAGCGTGGTCCGGTTCGGCTCGGCGACCAGACGCTCGACGTACCGGCCGTCCTGCCACTCGGCCACCACCAGCTCGGGCACGGGTTGGAGTTCCAGCCGCCAGTAGCCGGGGATGACGCCCTCCGCGTAGAGCAGCGGCTTGACCATACGGTCGATCCGCCGGCCCGCCGGCGAAGGCGAGACGATCTCGACGACCAGCCACACCGCCTCGGCGTCCACGGTCACCGGGTCCGTGGCGGCGGCCGCGTTCTCGACGACCGCGATGTCCGGCACGCACATCCCGCTCGGCAGCACCACGTTCACCGCCTCCAGCACCTCCACCGGCGCGCCGGCGGCCTCGGCGGCGGCCTCCAGGAGATTGGCCAGGCGACGCGACGCCCGCTGATGCTTGAAGCCCGCCGCCGGTGACATCACGAGCGCGTCCCCCCACAGTTCGAACCGGTGCTTGCCGTCGTCCTCCAGCGCCAGGACGTCCTCTATCGTCCAGGCACCCGCGTGGTCCTCGACCGCACTCACACCGCTCACCTGCCTCCGTCGAAGCCGTCGACGCCAGTGTGGCAGTGGTGTCCGGCCGTGAACCACCGCCGTCACCCGTTCGGGCCACCCAACCTTCGCCGATGCGCGACACTGGGTGTTTGGCCCCCGCACGGGCCACAGCCAGACCGCCCGCCTCACGAGTCACGCGCGCCACGGGCTCGCGTTCCCACGGTGGGCCGTTCCCGGACAGCGGAGAGGATGGCGACGTGACCGACGGACCGCTCATCGTGCAGAGCGACAAGACGCTGCTGCTGGAGGTGGACCACCCCAGGGCCGCCGAGTGCCGGCGCGACATCGCTCCGTTCGCCGAGCTGGAGCGGGCGCCGGAGCACATGCACACCTACCGGATCACCCCGCTCGGCCTGTGGAACGCGCGTGCCGCCGGGCACGACGCCGAGCAGGTGGTGGACGCGCTGGTGGCGCACTCCCGCTACCCGGTGCCGCACGGGCTGCTGGTGGACGTGGCCGAGACCATGGCCCGCTACGGCCGGCTCCAGCTGCTGCGGCACCCCGCGCACGGGCTGGTGATGGTCACCACCGACCGCCCGGTGCTGGAGGAGGTGCTGCGCAGCAAGAAGATCAAGCCGCTGGTGGGCGCCCGGATCGACGCGGACACCGTCGTGGTGCACCCCTCGGAGCGCGGGCAGATCAAGCAGACGCTGCTGAAGCTGGGCTGGCCGGTGGAGGACCTGGCCGGCTACGTGGACGGCGAGGCGCACCCGATCGACCTGCGGGAGGACGGCTGGTCGCTGCGCCCGTACCAGGCGCAGGCGGTGGAGGGCTTCTGGCACGGCGGCTCCGGCGTGGTCGTGCTGCCGTGCGGCGCCGGCAAGACGCTGGTCGGCGCGGCGGCCATGGCCCGGGCCCGGGCCACCACGCTGATCCTGGTGACCAACACGGTCTCCGCGCACCAGTGGAAGACCGAGCTGCTGCGCCGCACCTCGCTCACCGAGGACGAGATCGGCGAGTACTCCGGCAGCAAGAAGGAGATCCGGCCGGTCACCATCGCCACCTACCAGGTGGTCACGGTGCGCCGGAAGGGCGTCTACCCGCACCTGGAGCTGTTCGACTCCCGGGACTGGGGCCTGGTGGTCTACGACGAGGTGCACCTGCTGCCGGCCCCGATCTTCCGCTTCACGGCGGACCTCCAGGCGCGCCGGCGGCTGGGGCTGACCGCCACGCTGGTGCGGGAGGACGGCCGGGAGGGCGACGTCTTCTCGCTGATCGGCCCGAAGCGGTACGACGCGCCGTGGAAGGAGATCGAGGCGCAGGGCTGGATCGCCCCGGCCGACTGCGTGGAGGTGCGGGTGACCATGACGGACTCCGAGCGGCTGGCCTACGCCACCGCCGAGTCCGAGGAGAGGTACCGTTTCTGCGCCACCACGGAGAGCAAGCAGCGCGTCACCGAGCAGTTGGTGCGGCTGCACCAGGGCGAGCAGACCCTGGTGATCGGGCAGTACATCGACCAGCTCGACGAGCTCGGCGCCCGGCTCGGCGCGCCGGTGATCAAGGGCGACACCAGCAACGCCCAGCGGGAGAAGCTCTTCGACGCCTTCCGTACCGGGGAGCTGTCGGTGCTGGTGGTGAGCAAGGTGGCCAACTTCTCCATCGACCTGCCGGAGGCGGCCGTCGCGATCCAGGTCTCCGGCACCTTCGGCTCCCGCCAGGAGGAGGCGCAGCGGCTCGGCCGGGTGCTGCGGCCGAAGGCGGACGGGCGGGCGGCGCGGTTCTACTCGGTGGTCGCGCGGGACAGCGTCGACCAGGAGTTCGCCGCGCACCGGCAGCGGTTCCTGGCGGAGCAGGGCTACGCCTACCGGATCGTGGACGCCGACGACATCCTGTCCGGCGGCGGGGTCCCGGACGGGGTCTGAGCGGCTCCGGGCGCCCCCGGCCGGTCAGTGCGCGGGGCGGGGGGAGGAGCCGCCGCCGGTGGGGTCGTACTCCAGGAGCAGCAGGGCGGCGTCGTCGTCGTGCCCCTTGTGCCCGAGGTGCCGCTGGACGTCGCCGAGGAGGTCGTCGAGCACCCGCTCGCAGGGGAGCCGGGCGCTGCGCCCGATCCGCTCGACCAGCGGGTAGAACTCGCCGCGGCGGTCCCGGGCCTCGGTGGTGCCGTCGGTGTACAGCAGCAGCCGGTTCCCCGGCTCCCAGCGCCGGGTCACCACGCTGAGCTGGGCCTCCTCGTCGATCACCACGCCGAGCGGCGGGGCGGGGTCGGCCGGTTCCAGCGCCTCCACCCGCCACTCGTCCCGCTCCCCGGGCGGGCGGGTGAGCAGCAGCGGCGGGGGGTGGCCGAGCACCAGCGTGTCCAGTTCCCCGTCGCGCACGGCCACCAGGGCGGCCGTGACGAAGTCCTCCGGGCCGAGCACCCGCTCCACGCTGCGGGACAGCCGTCCGGCCAGGGCCCGCAGCGTCTCCTCCTCGTGGGCGGCGTCCCGGAACGACCCGAGGACGGAGGCCGCCGTCTCCACCGTGAGCAGCCCCTTGCCGCGCACGTCGCCGATGATCGCGCGGACCCCGTGGCGGGTCAGCACGACCTCGTACAGGTCACCGCCGATCCGGGCGTGCTCCATCGCGGCGACGTAGCGCACTGAGACCCGCACGGGGCCGATCTTCGGCGGCAGCGGGCGCAGCAGCACCCGCTGGGTCACCTCGGCCACGAGGCTGACGTCGGCGACGCGCTTCTGCAGCCGCAGGCGGGCGGCGCCGAGGACCCAGCTGATCAGGGTGACCACGACGATCGCGCTGAGGCCCGCGTTGGTCCGCAGGTCGCCGATCCACTGGGCCTCGCCATGGTGGTGCACCAGGCCGAGTGAGACGTAGGCGAGGACGGAGACCACGCCGACCGGCAGCGGCAGCCAGGCGTTGCGGCCGAACACCGCGGCCAGGGCGGGCGGGGCGACCAGGGCCGCGTCGAGCTCGACGCTCTCCCCGGTCAGCATGTCGGCCAGGAAGATGAGCACCACGCTGGCCCAGGGCACGAGGTCGAGCCAGGGCAGCCAGCGCGGCATCGGGATGCCGTACAGCTGCGCTTCCCGTTCGGACAGCTTTTGGCGCCACATAGTCGCTTCCGTCCTGTTCGTCCCGTTATCAGTATCTATGGCGGGTCCGCGCCGGGCATCGCCGGACCCCGGAACGGCACGGACGCCACGCCGCCGGCGGCGTCCGGCTGGGCCGGACGGGTCGCCGGGGGCGGCGGGGGTGGGGCGGATGGGCCGCCGGGGCCGGATGGGGCGCCGGGGCCGGATGGGGCACCGAGGCCGGATGGGGCACCGAGGCCGGATGGGGCACCGAGGCCGGATGGGGACAGGGTGCTGGACGGCGCCGGCGGCCGTCACTATGCTCGGTCGCTCTTGCCGCCTCCCGAACCGTGGTACCGCGCGGGCCGCGGGGTCGCCTGTCGCGCACCGGCCTCCGGGCGCCGACGACGTGTCGTCTCGTCACCTCGTCGGACGCCGTGGCGCCGAGCACGGGCCGCCTCGCCGCCCCGGGCAGCCGGGGGAGGTACCGACCGGTCGGCACCGGTCGGTGTCCCCGTTCGCGTCACGTCCCCGCGACGCGCGCCCGGTCACGCCCGGCCCCGGTCACCGCCGGCCACGGCCGTCCCGTCCGGCAGGCCGTACCCGGCCGGGTCGTGCGACGGCCGGCCGTCCCGGCCACGGCCGGTACGCCCGGGCCGGTCCGACGGCATGCTCCGTTCGGCCGACCCACCGGTGCGTCGCGCGCGGGGCCCGATGAGAAGGTTCCGGATTCCCGTGCCCACCCAGCCTCACCAGCCCGCCGTTCCCCACCCCACCCCGGCCGGGCCCGCCGACGCCGCCAGCACCGGCGTCACCAGCACCCACGCCCCCGGCGTCCCCTCCGCCCAGGCCCCCGGCGACGCCTCCGCCGACGGCCCGCTGGACCGGGAACGCGCCCACCTGCGGGCCTCCCGGGCGGCGCTGCGCGCCATGCGGGAGGACGCCGAGTCGCTCGACCTCACCGACACCGCCGCCACCTGGGTCTCCGCCGAGGCGCTGCGGGCCCAGGTCCAGCTGCGCATCGCGGCCCTCGCCGACCTCGCCGACACCCCGCTGTTCTTCGGCCGCATCGACCTCGCGCACGACGACGCCACCGACGACCGCCCCCAGCACGAACGCTTCTACATCGGCCGCCGGCACGTGCACGACGCCGAGGGCGACCCCCTGGTGCTGGACTGGCGCGCCCCCGTCTCGCAGTCCTTCTACCAGGCCACCCGCGAGCGGCCGATGGACGTGGCGCTGCGCCGCCGCTTCGGCTGGACCCGCGGCGAACTGACCGCCTACGAGGACGAGCACCTCACCGACCCCCACGAGATGGCCACCACCAGCGCCCTGCTGACCGCCGAGATCGAGCGCCCGCGCGTCGGCCCCATGCGCGACATCGTCGCCACCATCCAGCCCGACCAGGACGTCCTGGTGCGCCGCCCGCTCAGCGGCACGGTCTGCGTCCAGGGCGGGCCCGGCACCGGCAAGACCGCCGTCGGCCTGCACCGCGTGGCCTACCTGCTCTACACCCACCGCGAGCGGCTGCGCCGCACCGGCACGCTGGTCGTCGGCCCCAACCGCTCCTTCCTGCGCTACATCGAGCAGGTGCTGCCGGCCCTCGGCGAGGTGCGGGTCGGGCAGGCGACGGTGGACGAGCTGGTCGCGCACGTGCCGGTGCGCGCCGTGGACACCCCCGCGGCGGCGCTGGTCAAGGGCGACGCCCGGATGGCGGAGGTGCTGCGCCGCGCCGTCTGGTCGGGGGTGGTGGAGCCGACGGAGTCGCTGGTGGTGGTGCGCGGCTCCCGCCGGTGGCGGGTCCCGGCCCACGAGCTGGTGGAGGTGGTGGCTGAGCTGCGTTCCCGCGGGGTGCGCTACGGCGCGGCCCGGCAGGCCCTGGCGCAGCGGATCGCGCACACCGTGCTGCTGCGGATGGAGGCGGCCGGGGAGGCGCCGGACGACCGGGTGCAGGACGCGGTGGCCCGCAGCCGGGAGGTCAAGGACCTGGTCAAGCGGCTGTGGCCGGTGGTCGAGCCGGCCAAGGTGGTGATGCGCCTGCTGGGCGAGCCGGAGTTCCTGGCCGAGTGCGCGCGGGACCTGCTCAGCGAGGAGGAGCAGGCGGCGATCCGCTGGCCGAAGCCGGCGCGCGGGGTGCGGTCGGCGCCGTGGACGGCGGCGGACGCGGTGCTGGTGGACGAGGCCACCGACCTGGTGGAGCGGATCGGGGCGCTGGGCCACGTCGTGCTGGACGAGGCGCAGGACCTCTCCCCCATGCAGTACCGGGCGGTGGGGCGCCGGTGCAGCACCGGCTCGGCGACCGTCCTGGGCGACCTGGCGCAGGGCACCACCCCGTGGGCCACCTCGACGTGGGAGGAGGCGCTGCGCCACCTCGGGCAGGAGGACGGGGTGGTCGAGGAACTCACCCAGGGCTTCCGGGTGCCGGAGGAGGTCATCGCGTTCGCCTCCCGGCTGCTGCCGGCCATCGCTCCCGGGCTGGCGCCGGCGACGTCGGTGCGACGCTCCCCCGGCGCGTTGCGGGTGGTGCGGGCCCCGCTGGAGGAGACCACCGCCGCCACGGTGCGGGCCTGCCGGACGGCGCTGGAGAACGAGGGCTCGATCGGCCTGATCGCGGCGGACGCGCGCCTGCCGGAGCTGGCGGCGGCGCTCGCCGAGGCGGGCCTGGACCACTTGGAGCCGGGGCGGGAGACCTCCGCCGAGTGCCGGCTGACGCTGGTCCCGGCCTCGCTGGCGAAGGGCCTGGAGTACGACTGGGTGGTCGTGCACGAGCCGGCGGCGGTGGTGGCCGGCGAACCGGACCGCCGCACCGGGCTGCGCCGGCTGTACGTGGTGCTGACCCGGCCGGTGTCCGGGCTGCTGGTGGTGCACGGCGAGGACCTGCCGGAGGAACTGGCCGAGCGGCCGCGCCCCTAGATGATTGAGTCCGATGTTTGGGCTGGCCGCGACCATGACGAAGGGCGTCCGTTGGTTCGTGTGTGACGACAAACCTAGACGCCCTTCTGGCAGCACTGTACGTGTTCATCGACGACCACGTGGCCCCAACAGCCCCGCGTCGCCGGATCGGGCGACCCCCGAAACTCTCGGACGCGGAACTGCTGTGCCTGGCCGTCGCACAGGCCCTGCTCGGCTTCCCCTCGACCCGCCACTGGCTCCGCTTCGCCCACGCCCGCCTGCGGCACCTGTTCCGCTACCTGCCCCAGCAGTCCGGCTACACCAAGCGCCTCAACACGGCCGGACCTTTGATCTCCCAGGTGATCGAGGCACTGGCCCGCACCGTGCCCACATGGGAGGACAACCTACGGCTGATCGACTCCACACCCCTCCCATGCGCCGCCTCACGCGAGACCGTCAGACGCTCCCAACTGGCCGGATGGGCCGGCTACGGCTACTGCCGCTCCCACTCCCGCTACTTCTGGGGCCTACGCCTCTACCTCGTCACCACCGCCGAAGGCATGCCCGTCACCTGGTGCCTGGCCACCCCCGGGATCGGTGAGCGGGAAGTGATGACCGCACTGCTCGAACGCGACCACCACCTCGTGCGAGCCGGCCAGGTCATCCTCGCGGACAAGGGCTTCGCCGGGCGGGAGTTCGAGGCGTTCCTCACCGACCGGCTCGGCATCCACCTCGTTCGCCCGGACCGCAAGGACGAACCAGCCCGCCACGGCAGGCTCGCCCGCTCCCGCCAGTGGATCGAGGCCGTCTTCGACACCCTCAAAGGCCAGCTCAGCCTCGAGCAACACGGCGGGCGAACACCCCAAGGGGTGTTCGCCCGCACCGCCCAACGACTCCTCGCCCTCGCCGCCGCGATCTGGCACAACTGGAACACCAACGCCCCAGTCAAACGCTCACTGATCGCCTACGACCACTGAGAACATCGGACTCAATCATCTAGCGGGGAACGGGCGGGGGGACGGGGCACGAGCGGGGCGGTTACCGCCCCGCCGTGTCCCTCATCCCCGCCCCGTCCCGCCAGCCCGCGCGTCCCCGCCCCCTCCCGGCAGCCCGCGCACCCTCCCGCGGTCGGACGCGGTCAGCCTCCTCGCTCACCCGCGGTCGGGCGCCCCGGCCATGGCCGCCGTGCGGAGGCCGTCCAGTTCCTCCCGCCAGGAGCGCACCGCGGCCGGATCCACCGGGGAGTCCCAGCCCGCGTGGCGCACCGCGCCGCCCACGTGGAAGGCGTCCAGGCCGGCGGCGACCAGTTCCGGCAGGTGCTCGCGGCGCAGGCCGCCGCCGACCAGCACGCGCGGGGCGTGGCCGGGCTCGCCGGCCGCGTGGCGGGCCGCCTCCTCGGCCAGCACCCGCCGGCCGGAGTCCACGCCGGCCGGCGATCCGGCGGTCAGGAAGGTGTCGAGGCCGGGCAGTCCGGCAACCGCCCGTCGCAGGGCGGAACGGTCCGCGCAGCCGTCCAGGGCGCGGTGGAAGGTCCAGCGGCAGCCGCCCAGCACCTCCAGCACGGCCCGCAGGGCGGGGAGGTCCGCGGCGCCGGCGGCGTCCAGGAAGCCCAGCACGAACTCGTCGGCGCCCTCGGCGCGCAGCCGCTCGGCACGGTGGCGCAGCGCGTCGAGGTCGCCGGCGGCGAAGCCGTCCCGCTGGCGGACCATCACCCGCAGCGGCACGGGCACCGCGGCGCGGATCCGGGCGAACTCCTCGGGGGCGACGCTCAGGCCGTCGGCGGCCATGTCGGTGACCACTTCGAGGCGGTCCGCCCCACCGGCCACGGCCGCCACCGCGTCGTCCACGGAGGTGGCGATCACCTCGAAAAGGATTGGTCTAGACATGTGCCCAAGCGTGCCACACCGGGGACGCCCCGCGCGACCGTTCCCCGCGATGCGGACACCCCCGAACCGGTGCCCGGGCACGGACCGCGCACCGCCGGGGGTCAGGACGCCGGGACGGGGCGGACGGCCAGGATGGCGATGTCGTCCTCGCTGTCGGCACCCAGCCCGATGAGGAGTTCGTCGCAGAACACGTCGAGCGGTTCGCGCGCCAGGTCGGCGGTGTGCCGGCGGAGCCGCTCCATGGCGTGGTCGAGGGGCTCGTCCCGTCGTTCGATCAGGCCGTCGGTGTACAGCAGCACGGTCGAACGGGCCGGGAGCGGATTCACGGCCACGGGGCGGGGCAGGTCGGGATCCATGCCCAGCAGCAGGCTCGAACCCCCCTCCAGGAAGCGGGTCCCGCCCTCCTCGGTGGTCAGCAGCGGCGGAAGGTGCCCGGCGGAGGAGTGCTCCAGCTCCCAGGGGCCCTCCGCGGGGCCCTTGACGATGCCGTAGAGGCAGGTGGCGATGGCCTCCCGGAACAGGCTGTGGTTCGCCATGTCCAGGCGTCGCAGGACCGTTCCGGCCGGCTCCTGGCGGTCGACGGCGATGCCGCGCAGCATGCTGCGCAGCTGGCTCATGGCGATGGTCGCGTCCAGGTTGTGCCCGGTGACGTCGCCGATCACCAGCGCCGCGCCCCCGCTGGGCAGGACGAAGCAGTCGTACCAGTCGCCGCCGACCTGCGCGGTGGTGGAGGAGGAGGCGTAGCGCGCGGCCACCCGCAGGTGGCCGAGGTCCGGCAGCACGGGCAGCAGGGAGTGCTGGAGGCGTTCGGCGATGTTGCGGGTCTCCTGGTACAGGCGGACGTTGTCCACCCCCAGCGCGAGGCTGCGGACCAGCTCGTCCACCAGGGCCAGATCGCCCTCGGTGAACGGCCGGTCCCCGCTGGTGCGGGCCACCGTCAGGGCGCCGAAGATCTCCCGGCGGGCCCGCAGCGGGGCCACGATGGCGCTGCCCCCGCCCAGTCGCCGGAACAACTCCCGGTACTCGGCGTCCAGCGGACTGCTGGCCTGGCTCGGCGGGGGCACCTCGCCGAGCAGCAGCGGTCCCGCGCCGCGCAGCACCCGGGCCAGCGGCCCCCGCGCCGCCTCGGACACCGGCGGCAGCGGGCCCTCGTACGCCTCGGGACGGAGCACCCGGGGATCGCGGTGGACGACACAGACCCGCTCCACCCGGGCGTGCTCGCCGAACAGGTCCACGGCGCACCAGTCGGCCAGCCGGCGCGTCAGGCTCCGGCCCACCCGCTGCAGCGCCTCGTCGAGATCCTGGGTGTTGCTCAGCGCGTCGCCGATCTCCGCCTGCAGGGTGAGCCGCTCCAGCGCCGACATGCCCGCCCCGGTCGCGGCGCTCGGCGGACGGCCGAGCGCCGGGGCGGTGGTCGTCGGGTACCGTCCGCTCGGCTCCTGCAGCGCGGCGTGCCGGCTCCGGCCGGAGACGCCCGCCGCGATGGACGCGGTCGCCCTCGGGGTGAGCTGGGCGACGAACACGGTGCGGCCGTCGGCCGTCTCCTGGATCTGGATGAACAGGCGCACGGGGACCAGGCGGCCGTCGTGGTGCAGCGCCGGCAGCGGCACCGAACGGCCCACGATGCGCGGGGTGCCGGTGAGCAGCAGCGAGGTGAAGGCGGCGACGTGGCGCCGGCGCAGGTGCTCGGGGATGACCGCGGTGAGCCGCCGTCCGACGAGGTCGTCCGCGTTCCAGCCGAGCAGGTCGGCGGCCGGACGGTTCGCCGCGATGATCCGGTTGTCCTCGTTCGCGGCGATCGTCGGCACCCGGCTGCCCTCCAGGTGGCTCGCCTCCCACGGCACCAGCTCCGACGGGCTGGCGCCCGGCTCGCGGCGCGTCACCGTCCACGCGGTGGGGCGTTCGCCGGCGAGCTGGCCGATGATCTGGTCGAACAGCCACTGCTGGAAGACGCGGGAGCGCGGGAAGGCCGGCAGGGTGAGCAGGCGCTCGTCCCGGGCCGCCTCCTCGGCCAGGTCGAGCACCCGGCGCAGAGTGCGCACCGCCGGCACGACGTCCGCCGGCACCGACATGGGCACGGAGCGGGCCTCCCCCTCACTGGGCCGGTCCGCCAGCGCGGCCGTCACGCAGGCGCTGATCACGTTGTTGGTGTCGTGGGCGACGACGAGATCGTCCGGCGGCACACCGAACCGCTCACCGGCGGACGCGGCGAGGACGAGTTCGCGCAGCAGCAGGTGCCGGTGCTGCTGGGACGCCGAGTAGAGCCCGGCCGGCACGTCGACCAGCGTCACGGTCCGCCCGCAGCCGGGGGGCGGGCCGGCGTCGCCCCACCCGGACGGCGGCGGGGTCGCGCCCTCGGGCCACAGCTCGAACCACACCGTCTTGCTGCCGGCGCCGGTCTCCACCCCGTGCCGGGACGCCAGCCGCTCCACCAGGGCCAGCCCCTGCCCGGTGCCGGCGTACGGGGAGTAGGCGCGCAGGGCCGGCCCGCGGCACGGCCGGTGGTCGCTCACCCGGGCGCCGACCCTGCCGCCGCGCGCCCAGACCGACACCTCGACCTCGGTGTGCGCGTGCAGCACCGCGTTGGTCACCAGCTCGCTGACCAGCAGCTCGGCGGTGTCCGCCAGATCCGAGGAGACACCGCCCAGGGCCGCCCGCGCGAACCGCCTGGCCGACGCCACGCTCGCCGGCTCCCGGGGAAACCGCCGCGGTGACACCTCCGACGGATCGAAGTCGCCCATGTCCCCAGTGTGCGCCCGCACGGCCCGTCCCGCAGCTACGCCCCGGGCGTCCGCACTGGTCAGCGCGGTTCCGCCGTCCGCCGGCCGGGTGAGGGGGCGGCAGCGCAACGCCCGCTGGGGAGCCCTCGGGGGACCCCCTGTTCCCAGGATTCCACGCCGGCTCGGCGCGCCGCAGCCCCCTCCTCCGGCCTGTGGACAACTCCGAACCCCGGCGCGGCGGCACAATGGCCGGCATGGAGTTGGAGAAGGCCCTGCACCACGCCCGCGCCCTCGTGCTGCACGACCTGTCGGCGGGCGGGGCGGACGACGCCGAGGTCGTCTCCCTGCTGGAGGACGCGATCACCCACCGGCGGTGGTGGGTGGAGCAGTGGCCGCAGGGAGCCGGCTTCCTGCCCGGGCTCGTCGCCCAGGACATGCAGGACGCCCTGCTCACCTCGCACGGCCGCTGGCCGCTGTGCCCGCTGCACCGCGACAGCGCCGACCCGCACGCGCTGGTCGTCGAGCCCGAACTCGGGGAGGACGCGCACTGGGTCTGCCCGGCCCAGGCGGAGGTGGTCGCCGCCGTCGGCGAGCTGCGCTGACCCCCGTCCGCGGCACCCGCCCCCGCCAAGGCACCGCACCGCCTCGCGCCGCACCGCGTGGCGCCCGGCCCGCGTGGCGACCGGCCCGCGTGGCGCCGCACCGCGTGGCGCCCGCCCGGCGTCCCGACCGCGAAACCACAGCCGCCCCACCCGCCCCGACACACCCTTTCGTATGGTTTTCCGGCCACACTGATCGATCAACGCGCGCCGAACCGTTGACCGGGACGGCCCTGAAAATTACCTTCAGCACATGTCGTCCGATGTGAAGGAAAACTTCAGCACCGCGGAGGACGCGGTGCCCGTGGACGGCGCCGCGACCGTCACCGCCGACCCCCTGCGCAGCCGCATCCGCACCCTGCTGCCGTCCATGACGCGCTCCATGCAGCGCGTCGCCGAGGCCGTGGTCGCCGACCCGGCCGGCTGCGCCGTACTGACCGTCACCGAGATGGCCGTGCGCACCGGCACCAGCGAGGCCACCGTGGTCCGCACCGCCCGCCTGCTCGGCTACCCCGGCTACCGCGACCTGCGCATCGCCCTCGCCGGCACGGCCGTGCGCGAGCGGGTCGCCGAACCCCCCGGCGTGGTCGCCGACATCACCCTGGACGACCCGATGTCCGAGGTGGTGGCCAAGCTCGCCCGCGAGGAGCAGCAGACCCTCGCCGACACCGCCGCGCAGCTCGACCCCGCGACGCTCTCCGCGGCCGTCGACAGCCTGGTCGCCGCCCGCCGGATCGACGTCTACGGCATCGGCGCCTCCGGCCTGGTCGCCCAGGACCTCGTCCAGAAGCTGCTGCGCATCGGCATGGTCGCGCACGCCCACTGCGAGATGCACTCGGCGGTGACCAGCGCCGTGGTGCTGCGCCCCGGTGACGTCGCGGTGGCCATAACCGACTCCGGCGGCACGGTCGACGTCATCGAGCCGCTGCGCGCCGCCTTCGAACGCGGCGCCACGACCATCGCCGTCACCGGCCGCCCCAAGGCCCCCGTGGTCCGCTACGCCGACCACGTGCTCACCACCACCGCCGGCCGCGAGACGGAACTGCGTCCCGGCGCGCTCGGCAGTCGGACCAGCCAGCTCCTCGTCGTGGACTGCCTGTTCATCGGCGTGGCGCAACGCACCTACGACAGCACCCGCAACGCACTGGCCGCCTCCCGCGCGGCCCTGGCCCACCGCCACACCCGCTCCTAGGGCGTGCCGGGCGGGGCCGCGGTCGTCACCCCGGCCGCGGCCCCGCCGTCGGTACGGCCTGGCACCGACCGCACGGAGGCCCGACCCGATGAGCCGCACCTCCCCGGCCGAGCCGGACGCACGCGACCCGCACGCCGCCGACCGCCGGCTGCGCGCCCAACTCGACACCATGACCACGGAGGCGGTCCGCCCCGAGTTAGCCGACCTCGACCAACTCTCCACCCTGGAACTCACCCGGCTGATGAACGGGGAGGACGCGCGGGTCGCCGGCGCCGTGGCGGAGGTGCTGCCGCGGCTGGCCGTCGCCATCGACGCCATCGCCGAGCGGATGCGCGGCGGCGGCCGGCTGATCTACGCCGGCGCGGGCACCGCCGGACGGCTCGGCGTGCTCGACGCCAGCGAGTGCCCACCCACCTTCGGCACCCCGCCCTCCCGGGTCGTCGGCCTGATCGCCGGCGGGCCGCCGGCGATCCTCACCGCCGTCGAGGGCGCCGAGGACGACGCGGAGCAGGCCGTGGCCGACCTGGACGAGCTGGGCCTGACGGCCGACGACACCGTCGTCGGCATCTCGGCCTCCGGACGGACCCCCTACGCCGTCGCCGCGGTCCGCCACGCCCGCGCCAAGGGCGCGCTCACCCTGGGCCTGGCCTGCAACAGCGGCTCCGAACTGGGCGCCGCGGCCGAGCACCCCATCGAGGTCGTGGTCGGCCCCGAACTGCTGGCCGGCTCCACCCGCCTGAAGGGCGGCACGGCCCAGAAGCTCGTGCTCAACATGGTCTCCACGCTGACCATGATCCGGCTCGGCAAGACCTACGGAAACCTGATGGTGGACGTCCGGGCCACCAACGACAAGCTCCGGGCCCGCGCCCGGCGCATCGTCCGGCTGGCGACCGGCGCCGGCGACGAGGAGATCGAGACGGCGCTGTCGGCGACCGGCGGCGAGGTCAAGGACGCCATCCTCGTCGTGCTCGCCGGCATCGACGGCCCGTCGGCGGCCAAGGTGCTCGCCGAGCACGACGGCCATCTGCGCGCGGCGCTGCGCACCACGGGCGTCGCCTGACCCCCGCTCGGCTCTCCGCCCTCCCCCGCCACCCTCCCCAGCCCCGGCGCCGTCTCGCCCTCCCCCCCTGGCCCGCCCCACCCCTGGCCCGGTCCGTCACTGGCCCGGTCCGCCGCGGAGCCTCCCGCTCCGCCCCTTCCTACCTCCTCCCGTCCCGTTCTCCGCGCTCCCGCTCGTGGAGCATCCTGCTCTCCTACTCCCTGTCTTCCTCTCCCAGGAGGCCACCGACATGACCAGCACCATCGACGCCGCTGGCGAGGGCGGCGACGGCGACAGAGGCGAAGGCACAGCCGGCGGGGACCGGCACCAACGGACGGCCCGCGCCCTGCTCCCGCTCGTGGGCGGCGCCGGCAACATCACCTCCGTCGAACACTGCATGACCCGGCTGCGCCTGGGCCTGCGGGACCGGGCGGCCGTGCGGGACGCCGAACTGCGCGCGCTGCCCGGCGTGCTCGGCGTCGTCGAGGACGACACCTACCAGGTGGTGCTCGGCCCCGGCCCGGTCGCGGCGGTCACCGCCGAGGTGCGGCGCCTGGTCGAGGCCGCCCAGTCCGCCCCGGCCTCCCTCTCGGCCCCCGGCCCTGCCCCCGACTCCGCCTCCCGCCCGGACCCCGGCCCCGACGCCGGCACGGACCTCACCGCCGCCGAGCGCGGCGCGGAGATCCGTGAGCGCCTGCGCCGGCGCAACGCGACGCCCGGCCGGCTGCTGCTGCGCCGGATCGCCGCCGTCTTCGTGCCGCTGATCCCGGCGCTGATCGCCTGCGGCATCGTCGCGGGCGTCAACGGGCTGCTGCGCAACGCCGGCTGGCTCGTCGGAGTGCAGCCGGCCCTCACCGCCGTCAGCGGGGCCTTCTTCTCGGTGCTGGCGGTGTTCGTCGGCATCAACGCGGCGCGCGAGTTCGGCGGCACGCCGGTGGTCGGCGGCGCGGTGGCGGCAGTCGTGGTCTATCCGGGGGTGGCCGAGGTGTCGGTCGGCTTCCTCGGTGCCGACCGCAGCCTGGCGCCGGGTCAGGGCGGCGTGCTGGGCGCCCTGGGCGCGGCCGTGCTCGCCGCCTACCTGGAACGCTGGTGCCAGCGCTGGGTTCCGGAGGCGGTCAGCGTGCTGCTGACGCCGACACTGGCCGTCCTCGGCGCCGGGCTGGTGACCCTCTATCTGCTGATGTTCGTCGCCGGAGAGGTGGCCGAGGCGATCGGCTGGGTGGCGGACTGGCTGATGGGCACCGGCGGCGCGGTGGCCGGCTTCGTGCTGGCCGGGTTCTTCCTCCCGCTGGTGATGCTGGGGCTGCACCAGGCGCTGATCCCGATCCACACGACGCTGATCGAGCAGGACGGCTACACGGTGCTGCTGCCGATCCTCGCCATGGCCGGCGCGGGCCAGGTCGGCGCCGCCGCCGCCGTGTACCTGCGCCTGCCCCGCAACCCCGGCATCCGCGCCACCATCCGCAGCGCGCTGCCGGCCGGGCTGCTGGGCATCGGGGAGCCGCTGATCTACGGGGTCTCGCTGCCACTCGGGCGGCCGTTCATCACGGCGTGCGTGGGGGGCGCCTTCGGCGGCGGGGTGGTCGGGCTGTTCAACCAGTTGGGCACGGACGTCGGCTCCACGGCCATCGGCCCCTCCGGTTGGGCGCTCTTCCCCCTGGTGACCGGTGACTCGGGGCTCGGCGCCACCGTGGCCGTCTACGGCCTCGGGCTGGTCGCCGGCTACGTCGCCGGCTTCGTGGTCACCTACTTCTTCGGCTTCAGCAGGCAGATGCTGGAGGAGTTCGACCGCGACCCGTCCGCCACGCCCCGGCCCTCCGCCGACGCCACCTCCCCCACCGCCTCCTCTCCGCCGCCGCCCCCGGCCGCGCCCGCCGGCACCTCGGGCAGCGCGGGGACCTGAATGGGCGGGGGCGGGGGCGGATGAGGCGCGGGGCGGACCGAGGTGGGGGCGGGAGGGGCGCGGGGCCGGCGGGGCGGGCCGATCGCGCAAGGGGGCAAATTCCACCTGTGGAAATCTCAGCCGCCCCCTTGTCTCAGGGGTAACCCAGGTCAGACGCGCAGCACAAGAGGGCAATCGCCGCCTGTGGACAACTCCGGCGCCCCCTTGTCTCCAGGGCTAACCCAGACCAGGCCGCCAGCACAAGGGAGCAAAACCTACCTGTGGAAAACTCAGCCGCCCCCTTGTCTCAGGGGTAACCCAGGTCAGACGCGCAGCACAAGAGGGCAATCGCCACCTGTGGACAACTCCGGCGCCCCCATGTCTCCAGGGGTAACCGAGAGCGGGGATACCCCGCAAGGGGGCAAAACCCAACTGTGGATAACCCCCAGGCCCCGGGGCGGGCCCCTCCCGAGCAGCCCGCCCGGGGGAAAGGGCCAGGCAGCGGCAGGCGTCCCCAAGTGGAAGGGCCTCGGGACAACAGCAACAACAACGACAGCAGCGAACGCAACGGCAACAGCAACAGCAACAACAACAGCAAGGACAACAGCAACAGCGCCGGAACGGGCACACCACCAGCAACACAGCACCAAATGGCATAGGCATGCCATAAACGCCGAGCCCGGGAAAAGACCGAGGGGCGGCACCCGGGAGCTCCAGCTCCCGGGTGCCGCCCCTCGGCGGATGGACGGTGCCGATCCCTGTCCGGCCGGTGGCCGGGGTGGGATCAGAAGTCCATGCCACCGCCGGGCATGCCACCCTCGGCGGCACCAGCGGCGGCCTTCTCCGGCTTGTCCGCGATGACGGCCTCGGTGGTGAGGAAGAGCGCGGCGATGGAGGCCGCGTTCTGCAGCGCGGAGCGGGTGACCTTGGCCGGGTCGATGATGCCCTCGGCCACCAGGTCCACGTACTCGCCGGTGGCGGCGTTCAGACCGTGACCGGCCGGCAGGTTGCGGACCTTCTCCACCACGACGCCGCCCTCGAGGCCGGCGTTCACGGCGATCTGCTTCAGCGGGGCCTCGACGGCCAGCTTCACGATCGCGGCACCGGTGGCCTCGTCGCCGTCCACGTCCAGCTTCTCGAAGGCGGAGGTGGAGGCCTGGAGCAGGGCCACGCCACCACCGGCGACGATGCCCTCCTCGACGGCGGCCTTGGCGTTGCGCACCGCGTCCTCGATGCGGTGCTTGCGCTCCTTCAGCTCGACCTCGGTGGCCGCGCCGGCCTTGATGACGGCCACGCCGCCGGCCAGCTTGGCGAGGCGCTCCTGGAGCTTCTCGCGGTCGTAGTCCGAGTCGGAGTTCTCGATCTCGGCGCGGATCTGGTTCACGCGGCCCTGGACCTGGTCGCTGTCGCCGGCGCCGTCCACGATGGTGGTCTCGTCCTTGGTGACGGTGACCTTGCGGGCGCGGCCGAGCAGCTCCAGACCGGCGTTCTCCAGCTTGAGGCCGACCTCCTCGGAGATGACCTGGCCACCGGTGAGGATGGCGATGTCACCGAGCATGGCCTTGCGGCGGTCGCCGAAGCCCGGGGCCTTGACGGCGACGGACTTGAAGGTGCCGCGGATCTTGTTGACGACCAGGGTGGCCAGGGCCTCGCCCTCGACGTCCTCGGCGATGATCAGCAGCGGCTTGCCGGACTGCATGACCTTCTCCAGCAGCGGGAGCAGGTCCTTCACCGAGGAGATCTTGGAGTTGACGATCAGGATGTAGGGGTCCTCCAGGGACGCCTCCATCCGCTCCATGTCGGTGGCGAAGTAGTGCGAGATGTAGCCCTTGTCGAAGCGCATGCCCTCGGTGAGCTCGAGCTCCAGGCCGAAGGTCTGGCTCTCCTCGACGGTGATGACGCCTTCCTTGCCGACCTTGTCCATGGCCTCGGCGATCAGCTCACCGATCTGCGGGTCGGCGGCGGAGATGGAGGCCGTGGAGGCGATCTGCTCCTTGGTCTCGATCTCCTTGGCCAGCTGGAGGAGCTGGTCGGAGACGGCGGCGGTGGCCTTCTCGATGCCGCGCTTGAGCGCCATCGGGTTGGCACCGGCGGCGACGTTGCGCAGACCCTCGCGGACCAGGGCCTGGGCCAGCACGGTCGCGGTGGTCGTGCCGTCACCGGCGACGTCGTCCGTCTTCTTGGCGACCTCCTTGACCAGCTCGGCGCCGATCTTCTCGTAGGGGTCCTCCAGCTCGATCTCCTTGGCGATGCTCACACCGTCGTTGGTGATCGTGGGGGCGCCCCACTTCTTCTCCAGGACGACGTTGCGGCCCTTGGGACCGAGGGTGACCTTGACGGCGTCAGCGAGCTGGTTCATACCGCGCTCGAGACCGCGCCGTGCCTCCTCGTCGAACGCGATGATCTTGGCCATGTGAAGGGGTCCTCCCAGACGGGGTGGAATCTTCGGACCGTAACCGACGCCCGCGACGGACGGCCTCGGCCGCTCCGGTCCCTCCCGGCGCGCCCAGGGCCTCGCCGACCCGATCCGCTGTCACTCTCAACCTCAGAGTGCCAAAGCAATGATTAGCACTCGCCCCCTGCGAGTGCAAGCGCACGGGCGTGCGTGGCGGCGTCACGACGGCGCGGCGGCGGCACGGCGGAGCAGGGCGCGGACCGGCGCGAGCAGGGCGCGGACAGGCGCGAGCAGGGCGCGGACAGGCGCGGACCGGGGCGGGCACGGCGGCGGCCCTGGGCGGGGCGGACACACGTGTGGGCCCCCGTCCCAGGTCGGGACGGGGGCCCACACGCACTCCCCGACGGCCGCCGCGGTGGCGGAGCCGGCGTCAGCCGCTGTGTCAGCCGGCCAGGCGGACCAGGTCCGCCTGCGGGCCCTTCTGGCCCTGGGAGATCTCGAACTCGACCCGCTGACCCTCTTCAAGGGTGCGGTAGCCGTCCATCTGGATCGCGCTGTAGTGGACGAACACGTCCGCACCACCGTCGACCGCGATGAAGCCGTAACCCTTCTCCGCGTTGAACCACTTGACGGTGCCCTGAGCCATTCCTAACTCCCCTATTGCTGGCCCTTGCACGGATCTGCACTTCGCGGACCCGGGTCGCTCGCTTTCTTCCGGCCCCCTGAAGGAAAGTCCCCACAGGGCAGAGGGTCAGCGATGGGAACGCCGCTCGCCCCGGGTGTCCCCAGGCCGTCGGACGAACCTCGACCGCGGCCGAATGTATCTGCCCGAGCGCCCTCCGCAACAGGTCACGAGGAGGAAAAGTGCCACGTCTTTACCGAGAGACATTTCATGCCATGTCCGACGAATACCGCAATGAGTGGTGGACAAATGGCGCTTCTCCGACGAATCGATCAGGCAGATGGCGACGGTCGATTCGGAGCGCCGTCGGGCGCGGCTGTTGCTCGTGGTGCGAGTGATTCGCGTGGTACCGGTGGTGCGCGTTGTGCGGTGTAGCCGGGTGGCGCGCCGGGCGCCGGAGTCGAACACCGGATCGACGCGTTCCGGTACGGCCGGGCCGCGAGGAGGGCGGCGGCCCCGCGGTTCGCGGCGGCGGTCGTGGGCGACCCGCCGGGGGATGGCCCGCGGCACGGCGCCACGGGCGGCCGGCCCGACAGCGGGCATGGCACGGCCACCACGCCACGGCACGACGTCGGTGCGGCGGCACCACCCTACCGGTTACTCGGCCGCGATCCCGCCCCGGCGCCGCACACCCGCGCGCCCCGCGTACACCCGTCGCGCGCCGGCCGCCCGCACTCCCTCCGCACCCCGGCCCGCACGCCCCCCGGCGCGCGCTTCGCCGGCCCCCACGCCCCCACCCACCCGCGCGCGCACCGACCGCCCGCACCCCTCGAACGCGCCGCACGCCCCGAACGCCCGGCCCGGTCCGGGCACGCGTGAGGCCGGCCGGTTCACCCCTGCCCAGGGGGAACCGGCCGGCCTCACGCCTGCCCTCGGTGGCCGCCGTCCGCGGCCCCCTGCCGTACGGTCGGCGGCCGACCGCGCCGGTGTGGTCAGCAGCCTCCGGCGACCGCCGGGATGATCGACACGCCGGCGCCGTCCGGCGTCGCGGTGGCGAGCCCGTCGGCGAAGCGCACGTCGTCGTCGTTGACGTAGACGTTCACGAAGCGGCGCAGCTTGCCCGCGTCGTCCAGGATGCGGGCGCGGATGCCCGGGTAGTCGGCCTCCAGCGCGTCGATGACCTCCTGGAGGGTTCCGCCCTCCACGGAGACCTCGGCCTGGTCCTTGGTGTAGGTGCGCAGGATGGTCGGGATGCGAACGGAGACGCTCATGGCTTCGGCCCTTCGGGACAGCGGGAGGGAGGTGGGGAGTCAGGGGGACGGCGCCGCGCGGGCGCGGTGGCGCGGCTACGCCAGGCCGGCGGCGCGGAAGGCGTCCAGGGTCGGCTTGATGACGGCGGACGGCCCGGTCCCGGCGACCGCGTCCAGCGTCTTCAGCCCGTCGCCGGTGTTCAGCACCACGGTCTCGGCCTCGGGGTCGAGCGCGCCGGAGGCCAGCAGCTTGCGCAGCACGCCGACGGTGACGCCGCCGGCCGTCTCGGCGAAGATGCCCTCGGTGCGGGCCAGCAGCTTGATGGAGTCGACCACCTCGGCGTCCGAGACGTCCTCCACCGCGCCACCGGTGCGGCGGCAGATGTCCAGCACGTACGGGCCGTCGGCCGGGTTGCCGATCGCCAGGGACTTGGCGATGGTGTCGGGGCGCACCGGGCGGACCACGTCGTGGCCGGCCTTGAAGGCGGCCGAGACCGGGGAGCAGCCGGTGGCCTGCGCGCCGAAGATGCGGTACGGGCGGTCCTCCACCAGGCCGAGCTTGACCAGCTCGGCGAGCCCCTTGTCGATCTTGGTGAGCTGGGAGCCGGACGCGATCGGGATGACGATCTGCTCGGGGATGCGCCAGCCGAGCTGCTCGCAGATCTCGTAGGCCAGGGTCTTGGAGCCCTCGCCGTAGTACGGCCGCAGGTTGACGTTGACGAAGCCCCAGTCCTGGCCGATCGGGTCGCCGATCAGCTCGGAGCAGAAACGGTTCACGTCGTCGTAGGTGCCGTCGATGCCGACCAGGTCGCCCCCGTAGACGGCGGCCATCACCTGCTTGCCGGCCTCCAGGTCGGAGGGGATGAACACGCAGGAGCGCAGGCCGGCCCGGGCCGCCGCGGCGCCGACGGCGCCGGCCAGGTTGCCGGTGGAGGAGCAGGACAGCGTGTTCATGCCGAAGGTGCGGGCGGCCTCCAGCGCGATGGCCACCACCCGGTCCTTGAAGGAGTGGGTGGGGTTGCCGGAGTCGTCCTTGACGTGCAACGCCCGCATGCCGAGCTCGCGGGCCAGGTTGCGGGCGTGGACCAGCCTGGTGAAGCCGGGGTTGAGGTTCGGCCGCTCGGCGACGCCGGCGGGCACCGGCAGCAGCGCGGCGTAGCGCCAGATCGAGTTCGGCCCGGCCGCGATGGACTCCCGGGTGATCGCACCGGCCGGGTAGTCGTAGGCGACTTCGAGGGGGCCGAAACAGCTGGTACACGCGAAGATCGGACCGAGCGGGAAGCGCTCCCCGCACTCCCGGCACGACAGCGCGACGGCATTGCCGAACGAGGCCGGGCTGGTGGCGTCCGGGGCCGTGGTGGTGGACGTGGTCGGCGATGCGGGGGTGGCGGCTGACAAAGCCAAGGCGAGGCCCTCTCTCTCCTCATCTTCCCCACGGCGGGTACGCCGCGGGACGGACTTGGCACCTTCCCCGCCGGCGGCCTCGCCGCGGGCCCGCGTCACGCGGACCGGCTACGAGTGGACCGGCTGGAGGGTTGCCGGGGCTTCAACGGGCCGTTCCCTCTGCCCCTCTGGATGAGCTCTGTGGAGTCGCCGGCCGCCGGACCTGCACGGGGAGATCAGCGGCGGCAACACGTTTGTCTCGGGACGGACACCGAAAGGTCCACTCCCGGAAGCAAACTCTAACCCGGGAGCGGTGCGTGGGCCGACGGTGACCAGTAACCGAGACGGCACAGCCTGATTTGCCCCTGTTTGTCAATAAATGTTTCTGCCGGTCGGAGGCGGAAACAACACACCTCAGGGTGACCGGCGCAGCCGCCGGCACCGGGCCGTGCGGGTGCCGACGACGCCGCCCGCACCGCCCTCCGCGCGATGGACACCGCGCGTTCGACCCCTCTCCGTACCATCCCCCTTTGTTCCCCGGTCCCGTACCGCTCCCCGCTCCCCGCCCCGGCCGGCGCGCTCGCCAGGCGCTGGCGGCCAGGCCGCCCCCGGGGGTCCCGCGGAACGACGACCGGTCCGCCGCCGCGGCGGCGGCCCCGAAGACCAACGGAAGGTGCCCCCATGCACGACGAGGTGAACCGCTGGCTGCTCCGGCGCTCCTGGAGCGTGGCCGACCGGCCCGTCCGGCGGCTGCTGACGGCGAAGCGGGCCGCCGGACGGGCCGGAACCGTCAGCGTCGTCCTGCCTGCCCTGAACGAGGAGGCCACGGTCGGCGACATCGTGCGCACCATCCGCGCCGACCTGATGCACGAGGTACCGCTGGTCGACGAGGTGCTGGTGGTGGACTCCGGTTCCACCGACGGCACCCGCGAGGTGGCCCGGGCCGCCGGCGCGCGCGTGGTCACCCGCGAGGAGCTGCTGCCGCACTGGCCGGTGGTGCCCGGCAAGGGCGAGGTGCTGTGGCGCTCGCTGCTGGCGGCGCGCGGCGAGATCATCTGCTTCGTCGACTCCGACCTGAGGGACTTCTCCTCGGACTTCGTCACCGGGATCATCGGCCCGCTGCTCACCGAGACCAGCGCGGCCGACGGCGGGCCGGTGCACTTCGTCAAGGCCATGTACGACCGGCCGCTGGAGCAGGGCGGTTCGGTGGAGCCGGCCGGTGGCGGGCGGGTCACCGAGCTGGTCGCGCGTCCGCTGATCAACCTGTACTGGCCCCGGCTGGCCGGCTTCGTGCAGCCGCTCGGCGGCGAGTACGCGGCGCGCCGCTCGCTGCTGGAGCAGCTCCCGTTCCCCTGCGGTTACGGGGTGGAGCTGGGGCTACTGGTGGACACCCTGCACGCGGTCGGGCTGGACGCGATGGCGCAGGTGGACGTCGGGGTGCGGCGGCACCGGCACCAGGACGGGCAGGCGCTGGGGCGGATGGCGGCGACGATCCACCGCACGGCGGTGGAGCGGCAGGCCCGGCTCACGCCGCAGCCGCGGCGGATCGGCACCGGCCCGGACGGCGGCCTGACCGCCGACCTCGGCGACACCCTGGTGCAGTTCGACCGGGTGCCGGGGCAGGGCTTCCGCCCCAAGGTGCACGCGGTGGCGGCGGACGAGCGTCCGCCGATGGTGCGGGTGCCGGAGTACCTGGCGCACCGCCGTTCCCTGGAGGAGGTGCTGCCGGCCGGGCTGGCGGGGTAGCCGGCGCCGGGCCGGCCGCGCGGGGCGCCCTCCGGCGCGGGCGCCGCCGGGGCGGTGGCCCGCCCGGGCCCGCACCGGCGGGCGGGCCACCGCCGACGCCGATCGCGCGGACCCGCCGCACCGGACCCGGCCGTTCCCCTTCCGGCGCGCCGCGCTGAGATCTTCGTCACCTCCCCGTGGTCGCACGGCGGCGCAGGGTGCACGGAGGGCGCCCCGCACGGCCACGAACGCGTTTGCGATCACCCGGGTGGGGGCAGTGCCTCTCGCATGGACCATCGCAGCGATCGCAGCGAGGGAAACGCATGAACGAGCGAATCGGCGAGGGCCCCGCGGCGCGGGTCCTCGTGGCCTCCAACCGGGGCCCGGTGTCCTTCCGGCTGGAGGCGGACGGCACGCTCTCCGCCCGGCGCGGCGGCGGCGGGCTGGTCTCCGGGATCTCCGCGGCCGGCCTCGGTTCGGACGCCGTGTGGGTGTGCGCGGCGATGTCCGACGCCGACCGCGAGGCCGCCCGGCGCTCCCCCGGCGGCCGACTGGACCGCTCGGACCTGCTGCCCGGCGACGGGGACGGCCAGGGCCTTCCCGTGCGCCTGCTGGACATCCCGCCGGAGGTGTTCACCGACGGCTACAACGGCATCGCCAACTCGGTGCTGTGGTTCGTGCACCACATGCTCTACGACACGCCGGTGGAGCCGGCCTTCGACGCCCACTTCGCCACCCAGTGGGAGAACTTCCGCGCCTACAACGAGGCGTTCGCCCGGGCGCTCGCCGAGGAGGCCGGTCCGGACGCCGTGGTGCTGGTGCAGGACTACCACCTGGTGCTGGTCCCCGGCCTGCTCCGCGCGCTCCGCCCCGACCTGCGCGTCGGCCACTTCTCGCACACCCCGTGGGCGCCGGTCGACTACTTCCGGATGCTGCCGGACGCGGTCGCCCGCGAGGTGCTGCTGGGCATACTCGGCGCGGACCGCGCCGGATTCCTCACCGAGCGCTGGGCCCGGGCCTTCGCCGCCTGCTGCCGCGACCTGCTGGCCGCCGAGGTCCGCGAGGCGGGCGCGCCGGACGCCGCCGGCGACGGCCGCGACCTGCTGGAGATCGTCCACGAGGGCCGCACCACCCGGATCGGGGTGCACGGCCTCGGCGCCGACGCGGCGTTCCTCACCGAGCGCTCCCGCCGCCCCGACGTCGACGCCCGGATGGCCGTGCTGCGCGAGCAGGTCGGCGACCGCCGGATGCTGGTGCGGGTGGACCGCACCGAGCTGTCCAAGAACATCGTCCGCGGCCTGCTGGCCTACCAGCACCTGCTGCGCACCCGCCCGGAGTGGCACGGCCGGGTGGTGCACGTCGCCTTCGCCTACCCCTCCCGGCAGGACCTCGCCTCCTACCGCCACTACACGGCGGAGGTGCGCCGGCTCGCCGACGCCGTCAACGCCGAGTTCGGCACCGAGGACTGGACCCCGCTGCTGCTGCACGTCGAGGACGACTTCGCCCGCTCGCTGGCCGCCTACCGGATGGCCGACGTGGCGGTGGTGAACCCGATCCGCGACGGCATGAACCTGGTGGCCAAGGAGATCCCGGTGGTCTCCGACGCCGGCTGCGCCCTGGTGCTCTCCCGCGAGGCCGGCGCCTACGCCGAGCTCGGCGAGGACGCCCTGGGCATCAACCCCTACGACGTGGTCGGCACGGCCGAGGCGATGCACCAGGCGCTCTCGATGCCCCCGGAGGAACGTTCCGGGCGGAGCAAGCGGCTGGCCGAGGCGGCGGCCGCGCTGCCGCCCGCGCGCTGGTTCATGGACCAGCTGGAGGCGCTGGGCTGAGCGGCGGCGCGGCCCGGCCCGCCACCGCACGGGCGGCGGCGGGCCGGGCGCGGCACCACGCCGCCACCAGTGGTCCAGGAGCCGGCTCGCGGCCTCGGAGCGCTCTCCCGCCGCGCCGCCGGAGCCGCCAGCCGCCAACTGCTAACTGCTAACTGCTAACCGAGGATCTTGGCGAGGTCGTCGAGGAGCGCCACCACCCCGGCCGGGCCGTCGACCTCGATGTCGGCCCGGGCGGCGAGTTCGGCGACGGCGCCCTCACCGGCCGCGCTGCACACCAGCACCCCGGCCGGCCCGCCGACGGATCCGCGCAGTTCCTCCACGGCCGCGTAGGCGGCCAGGTCCCCGAGGTCGTCCCCGGCGTAGAGCACGGCGGCGGCGCCGCGCTCGGCCAGGTAGCCGCGGAGCGCGGCCCCCTTGTCGACGCCCGGCGGGCGCAGTTCCAGCACGAACCGGCCGGGTTCCACGACGAGGCCGCAGCGCTCGGCGAGGTCCTCCAGGGGGCGGGCGAGGGCGGCCTGGGCGCCCGCCGGGTCGGGTGATCGGCGGGTGTGCACGGCGAGCGAGCGCTCCTTGTCCTCCACGGTGACCCCCGCCGTGGTGCTGAAGGCGGTGCCGTCGTCGAGGGAGCGCAGCAGCGCGGGCAGCTCGCGGCGGACGGTCTCCACCCCGGGCGGCGGCTCGGGAGCGGTGAGCCGGCCGGTGGCCGCGTCCCAGCGTTCGGCCCCGTAGTGGCCGAGCACGACCAGGCCGTCCAGGCCGGGGACGTCGGTGAAGCCGCCGTGTCGCACCGCCGAGGCGGCCGGGCGGCCGGTGACCACCACCACGGAGTCCACCAGTGGGGCCAGCCGGGCCAGCACCGGTACCGCCGCCGGGTGGGCCCGGGCCTGGTCCGGGTCGGGCACGATGGGGGCCAGGGTGCCGTCGAAGTCGAGTGCGACCACCGCACGGGTCGGATCGGACTGGATCGCGGCCCAGCCGCGGCGTCCGGCCTCGGTGGTCGGCTCAGGGGTTCCCATGTGCGGCTTCCTACCCTTCCCCGCCTGGGACACACGCCCGGCGGGAGTCGCGGGAAACGATCCGGTCGTCCGGCGCGGGCACCTCCCGGACGGCCGCGTCGGCGGCGGGCCGCCGCCTCGGTCCCCAGGATCGCGGACCGGTGGGCGGGCTGGGAACGGGGCGTGGCCTGGGCGGCGGCCGGCGCCGAGGCCGGCGCCGTGCCACCGTGCCGGCTCGGCCGCGCTACTGCGCCGCGCTACTCCGCCGCGGCCGAGGCGTCGGCCTGCTCGGCGACGGCCTGGAGGTCGTCCAGCACGCTCTCCGGGTCGCTGGTGGTCATCGCCGTGCCGATGGTCTCCTTCAGGCGGGCGGTGACCTCCGACCAGGCGGGCTCACCGGCCGGGTAGGGGTCGGCGTACGGCAGCAGGTCGATCATCTTCTGCAGGTTTTCGTCGTCGGCCTTGCGCTCCTGCATCAGCTGGGTGGCCGAATCGGTCACCGGCAGCAGGCCGTACTCGTCGACCAGCGAGTAGTGCTTCTCCGGCTGGTAGAGGTAGTCGAGGAACTCCCGGATCTCGGCGGCGTGGCCGTTCTCCCGGAACGCCATCATCCAGTCCGCGGCGCCCAGCGTGCCGGACTGCGCGCCCAGGCGGCCGGGCAGCGGGGCCACGCCGAACTCCAGCCCGGCGTGCTCGGCGAGCAGCAGCAGCGCGGGGTGGCCGACCACCATGCCGACACCGCCGCCGGCGAACATCTGGAAGACGTCCTGCCGGTTGGTCTGCTCCGGGTTCGGCTGGGTCAGGCCCGGCTCGACCAGGTTGGCGCGCACCCAGTTGAGCGCGTCGACGTTCTGCTCGGAGTTGATGGTCCAGTTCCCGGCGGCGTCGGTGTAGCCGCCGGTGTTGCCCATCATCCACACCATGGTCTCGGCCTGGGGCTCCTCCGGGCCGAGCGGCAGGCCGTAGGGCACCTCGACGCCCTCGTCCTTGAGCGCCTTGGCCACCTCGGCGAGCCGGTCCCAGGTGGTGGGCGGCAGCGCGATGTCCGCCTCGCGGAACATGTCCTCGTTGTAGAACAGCATCCGGGTGGAGGCGACGAACGGCAGTCCGTACAGGGTGCCGTCCACCCGCCCGGCCTCGGAGTAGGACGGGATGAGGTCGGCCTCCAGGCGGACGGACATGTACTCGGAGGCGGGGTAGAGCAGCCCCTCGGCGGCGTACCCGGCGTAGGAGCCGGACTGGACCAGGTCCGGGGTGTCGCCCTCCTGGATCATCTCCTCGACCTCGGCGTCGATCTCGGTCCACGGCAGCACCAGCGGCACGATGTCGATGTCCGGGTGTTCGGCCTCGAAGGCGCTCTCCGCCTCGGACCAGAAACTGGCGGAGCTGACGTTGGCGTCCGTCCCGTAGTCGGCGGCCACGATCTTGACGACCGTCCTGCCGTCGTCCGAGCCGCCGATGCCGAGGACGCCGTTACCGCAGGCCGTCAGGGTGAACGTGGAGGCCGCCGCGAAGGCCGCGGCCCTGATCCAACGCCGGTTCACTTCCGAAGTCCACCTTAGGTACGAGGCACGCAGCGTGAGGCCGCCGTTCCGGGACGCGCACGCCGGAGGGCTTTTCCATCGCGCTCCCGGGTGAAGGAAAGGGGCGCTCCGAATGTTTACACACGATTGCGGGTATGCGACACACCCCCCGCGAACCTGAAACACATTCATTCGACCGCTGATCGACGAACGGGTGGTCGGCGCGGGCCGCGCTCACCCCCGGCGGCGGCGCCGTTCCTCGCGCAGCCGGCGCAGCCGGCCGACCACCACCGGGTACTCGCGCAGCGCCTCGGGGCGGTCCAGCAGGCCGTTGAGCAGTTGGTAGTAGCGGGTGGGGGAGAGCTCCAGCCGCTCCCGGATCGCCTGGTCCTTGGCGCCGGGCCGGCGCCACCAGCCCCGCTCGAACTCCAGCACGGCGCGCTCCACGGCGCCGAGGCCGTCACCGCCCGGCCGGCCCGCTCCGGGCCCGTCGCCCGGCCAGGAGTAGGCGTCCTCCGGCTTGGTCGGCTCGGCCTCCTCCGGCGCGGCCCCAGCGGGCAGCGAGCCACCGGACACCGGATCCCCGGGCACCGAGCCGCCGGGCGCGGCACCACCGGGCACCGCCACGTCCTCGCCCATGCGCTTCCTCCTCGCCTCCATTGTCGCCGCCCCCTCGGACAGTCGGCCCCGCGGGTGCGGGCGCGGCGGTGGTGCCGGGAGGGCGGCGGCGGGGGCGCGGTGCCACGGGGGTCGTGCACGGCCGCGGTCCGCCCCGGGCGCGCGGGGGCGCGGGCCGACCGGGCACGGGGGACGGGGCGCGGGCGGGCCGGGCGCCACCGGCGGCGGACACCACCGGCGCGCGGGCGCCGCCCCGGCGCGGACGGCATTGGACTAGACCTTTCCCGGTGCTTCGGGACAGACTGTCCCCCGTGAACCACGTGATCGCCCTCGATGTGGGGGGCACCGGGATGAAGGCTGCCCTGGTCGGGCCGGACGGCCGCGTCCACTACGAGGAACGCCGCCCCACCCACCGCGAGCGCGGCCCCGAGGCCGTGACCGAGGCGATCTGCGAGTTCGTGCTCGCCCTGCGCGACGAGGGCGTCCGCCGGCTCGGCGAGGGCCCCCGGGCGGTCGGCCTGGCCGTCCCCGGCACCATCGACGAGGCCACCGGCACCGTCGTCTTCGCCGCCAACATCGGCTGGCGCGACGTGCCGCTGCGCGAGCTGCTCACCCGCCGGCTCGCCGCCGACGGCCAGCACCCCGTCCCCGTCGCGCTCGGCCACGACGTGCGCTCCGGCGGACTGGCCGAGGGACGCCTGGGCGCCGGCCGCGGCGCCGGCCGTTTCGTCTTCGTCGCCCTGGGCACCGGCATCGCCGGGGCCATCGGCCTGGACGGTCGGATCGAGGCCGGCGCGCACGGCTACGGCGGCGAGATCGGCCACGTCGTGGTCCGCCCCGGCGGACGGCCCTGCGGCTGCGGCGCCCGCGGCTGCCTGGAGACCTACGCCTCCGCCGCCGCCGTCGGCCGCGCCTGGGCCGAGGCCCGCGGCGGAGCCGACGCCGGCGGACGGACCACCGCCGGCGCCGCCGACTGCGCCCGCGCCGTGGCCGCCGGCGACCCGGTCGCCGGCGCCGTCTGGCAGGAGGCCGTCGACGCGCTGGCCGACGGCCTGCTGGTCTGCCTGAGCCTGCTCGACCCCGGCACGGTGATCGTCGGCGGCGGCCTCGCCGAGGCCGGCGACACCCTGTTCGACCCGCTGCGGCGCGCCGTGCGGGACCGCCTCACCTTCCAGGTGCCGCCGCGGCTGGTCCCGGCGACGCTCGGGGACACAGCCGCTTGCCTGGGCGCGGGCCTGCTCGCCTGGGACCTGATCTCGCAGGAGGTAACCGCGTGACCACCCGAACCCAAGCGCTCACCGGGGCGGACGTCGTCCTGCCCGGCGGCGTGGCCCGCGGCGGCCGGCTGCTCGTCCGGGACGGCCGGATCGCCGAAGCCCCCGCTGCCCCGGCCGACAGGACCGACGGAACGGCCGCGACCGCGACCACGGCCCCGGCCCCCGCCCCCGGAACGGCCGAGCTCGACCTGACCGGCCACTGGATCGTCCCCGGCTTCGTCGACATGCACGTCCACGGCGGCGGCGGCGCCTCCTACACCTCCGGCGACCCGGAAGAGGCGCTGCGCGCCGCGCGCACCCACCTCGCCCACGGCACCACCACCACCATGGCCAGCCTGGTCACCGGCGACCTCGACGACCTCGCCCGCTCCGCCGCCGCCTTGGCCGAACTCGTCCACGACGGCGAGATCGCCGGCCTGCACTTCGAAGGGCCGTTCATCAACCCCGGCCGCTGCGGCGCCCACGACCCCACCCTGCTGCGCGCCCCCGACCCGGCCGAGGTCCGCAAGCTCCTCGACGCCGCCCGCGGCACCACCCTGATGGTGACCCTCGCCCCCGAACTCGACGGCGGCCTGGACTCCGTCCGCCTCCTCGCCGAACACGGCGTCATCGCCGCCGTCGGCCACACCGACGCCGACTACGCCACCACGCGCCGGGCCGTGGACGCCGGCGCCACCGTCGCCACCCACCTGTTCAACGCCATGCCCGGCCTCGGCCACCGCGCCCCCGGCCCGGTCGCCGCCCTGCTGGAGGACGAACGGGTCACCGTCGAGCTGATCAACGACGGCGTCCACCTCCACCCGGCGGTCATGGAGCTCGCCTTCCGCGCCGCCGGCGCCGCGCGCGTCGCCCTCGTCACCGACGCCATGGGCGCCGCCGGCATGGGCGACGGCCGCTACCACCTCGGCCCGCTGGAGGTCGACGTCACCGAGGGAGTGGCCCGCCTGGTCGAGGGCGGCGCCATCGCCGGCAGCACCCTCACCCTCGACGAGGCGCTGCGCCGGGCCGTGCTGGTCGACCGGATCCCCATCGAGCAGGCCGTGCGCGCGCTCAGCGGCAACCCCGCCCGCCTGATGGGCCTCGGCGAGCGCGTCGGCTCCCTGGAAGCCGGAAAGGACGCCGACCTGGTGGTGCTCGACGCCGAACTGCGCGTCGTCGCCGTGATGCGCCGCGGCGCCTGGGTGCACGGCGCCGACCGCCTGCCGGGCACCTGAGCCGGAGCAGCCGCCGCGGAACCGGCGCGGTACCGGCGCAAAGGAACCGGGAAGCACCGCAAAGGCCCACGGCGGGCGCGGAGAACCCTCCGCGCCCGCCGTGGGCCTTTCCTTCTCCAGCGTTACTCCCGCGCCAGCCACATCCGGTCGAGGACGTAGTGGCACTTGTCCGCCGCCCCGCAGCCGAGCTGGATGGTGTTCTCGCCCTCCTCCAGTTCGACTATCGCGTAGGTGCTCTCGGAGGCCGACCAGTCGCCGACCGCGGCGTTGAAGTTGCGCATGTTCATGTGGTGGGACGATTCCTCACCGTTGACCACGTAGGTGGCCGACGCCTGGTCCTCCTCCGACTTCTCCTCCGTGGAGTTGGAGTACTGGACGTACAGCCGGTAGGTGCCGGCCTCGGGCACCTCCACCGTCCACAGCACCGCCGCGTTCGGCTGGTCCAGGCCCGCCACGTACGCCCCGTTGGCGCTCTCGGCGCCCGGCAGCTGGGTGGTCAGGGCGGCGCCGCCGATCAGCTGGAAGTCGGAGGAGTCGGCGGACGGCAGCTCCCCGGCCTCCTCGGAGGAGGACGGCGAGGCGGACGGGGAGGCGCTCTCGGACGGATCCGTGCCCGTCCCGTCGTTCCCGGGCTGGGCGCTCGGGCTGGTGCTGCCCTGCGTCTGCGGATCGTCGCCGCCGTCGTCGGCGTTGTTGGCCACCAGGGCGGCGGTGATGCCGATCGCCACCGCCGCCACCACGGCGATGGCCGCGATCAGCGGCCCCTGGCTGCGCCGCGGGGGCTCCTGACGGGCCGCGCGGCGCCCACCGGCCGGAGCGGGCTGCTGCGGCTGCGCCGGCGCGCGGTGGCCGGCCTCCGGCTGCTGCGGGTAGCCCCCGGCCGTGCGCTGCGCGGCCGCCTGCCGGCGGTGGTCGTTCGCGCCGACCCTGGTCGCCTGGTGGTACGAGGTACGCGGCACGTTGCCCTGCGCCGCGCCGCCGGCCCCCTGCTGACCACCACCGTGCTGGGCGCCGGCGTTCGGCCCTTCCGCACCGCCCTCCGGGCGGTAGAGGTAGGCGAACGGGTCGTCGCCCTCAGGCGTGCCGTTGCTACCGGCCGTCATCCGGTCGTCAACTCCCCACTCGTGAGATTCTCGCGTCCGTGCCGCGCCGATGGTCACCCATGCGCCCACCCGATGGCCAGCCTCGCTGGTGAGGGCACGTGCGCGGTTGGTGTTCGAGCGCCCGACGACACGGTCGCCGAGAGCGCAGCCTACCCCGCCCCGTGCCGCGTTCCGTTCCCGCCGCCGCGGTCCCCGCCGGACGCAACCGCCGGGTCGGCTCCCGGCGTCCTGACGGTGCGGGCCGGGTCACGGCCGCCGGTCCACCGGCCCCGCCGACCCGCCGTCCCACCACTGCGCGCCCGGCCGATCCCCCTCCCCCGTTCCCCTCCTCTTTCCTTCCTCTTCCCCTCCCCGTTCTCCCCGTCTCCGGGTCTCCAGCGCCCACCGCGCTCCGCGCGGCGTCCACCGGGCATGGGGCGTTCCGCTCCCGGCGGCGTCCCCGCGGCGCCACCGCCCTGCCCACGACTCCCGGCCGCCCCGACGGCTCAGACGGCCCGGCGCTGCGACCGCGACCGGGTGCGCTTGTCGCTGTACATCCGCTGGTCGGCGGCGCGCAGCACGTCGTCCGCGGTCATCCCGCAGCCCGCCCAGCCCACGCCGAAGCTGGCCCCGACCCGCACCGCGCGCCCGTCCACCCGGATCGGGTGCGCCAGCACGGTGCGCAGCCGGGCCGCGAGGTCACGCACCTCCTCCCGGCCGATGCCGTCGGCCAGCACCACGAACTCGTCACCGCCCAGCCGGGCCACCGTGTCCCCCTCGCGGACCGCGCCGGTCAGCCGGCGGGCCACCTCCACCAGCACCGCGTCCCCGGTGTGGTGACCGAACCGGTCGTTGATCGACTTGAAGCCGTCGAGGTCGCAGAAGAGCACCGCGAGCCCGCGCGACGGCTCGCCGTCCGCCCCGCGGCGGTCGGCCGGCCCGGGTTCGCAGACGTGCTGGTGCTGCCCGGGCTCCCCCTCCTCCGCGCCGCCGGCCCCGTCGTCCCGGCGCTCCCGGGCGTACCCGGCCTGCACGGCCATGCCGTAGTCCAGGCTGCACAGCCTGCGGGCCAGCCGGGCGCGCAGCTCGGCGCTGTTGGGCAGCCCGGTCAGCGCGTCGTGGCTGGCCCGGTGCGCCAGCATCAGCTCGTGGCGCTTGCGCTCCTCGATGTCCTCCACGTGCGTGAGCAGGTAGCGCGGCGTGTCGGTGGCGTCCTTGACCACCGAGGTGCGCAGGCACACCCACCGCCAGTCGCCGTCCCGGCAGGCCAGCCGGACCTCCATCTCCCGGCCGACGACGGTGTCGGCCTCCAGCACCGCCATGTCGTCCGGGTGCACCAGGTGGTGCAGGGAGATCTCCCGCAGCCCGGTCGGGGTCAGCCCGAGCATCCGGCACAGCGCGGCGTTCACCCGCAGCAGCTTGCCCTCGTGCCGGGAGTGCAGCTCGGCCATGGCCATGCCGCTGGGCGCGTACTCGAAGGCGGCGCGGAAGCTCTCCTCGCTCGCCCGCAGCGCCTGCTGCTCGCGTTCCAGGCGGGTCATGGCCCGCTGCATGTCGGCGCGCAGCCGCGCGTTGCTGATGGCGATGGACGCCTGCGCGGCGAACATCTCCAGCCCTTCCCGCTGCCACAGCGCGGGCCGTTCCGCCCCCGCCGGCAGGTCCACGGAGAGCACGCCCTGCAACTCGCCGCCGGAGGTGTGCATCGGGGCGAGCAGGACGTCCCCGGGACACCAACCGGCCGGCGCGCCGACCGCCTCCTCCCCGGGCTCCGGCCCGGGTATCCACTCCGTGGCCGCGCCCGGCTCGGCCCACCGCCCCGCCGCCCCACCGGGGTCGACGGGCCCGACCGGCTCCGCGGGCGCGGCGGCGCGGCCGGCGGGCGCCACCGGCCGCGGGAGCCCCACGGCGGGCTCCACCGGCCCGGTGGGGCATCCGGCCGCGTCGGCCCAGCCGGGCAGCGCCCCGGCGGACAGCACGGCCTCGTCGTGCGGCACGAAGCGCAGCGTGCCCCACTCCTGGCCGCGGGTGAGCAGCCGCTCCCACTGGTCCCGCCGTCCCACGCGGCCGAGCAGCGCGCGGCGCGCCTGCTCGTCGCCGGAGACGGCGCAGACCGTGAGGTCTCCGTCGGCCCGGACCAGGTTCACCACCGCGACGCCGAAGGACAGGCTGGCGACCACGCCGTCAGCCACCGCGTGCAGGGTGTCCGGAAGGCTCCGGGCAGCGTTCAGCTCGGCCACCACGCGGTGCAGCCGCCGCATCGTCTCCAGCCGAACAAAGGTCTCCGAATCGGCTTCCATCCGACTCCCCGAGTGCCTAGCAGGGGTCTTACCAGGTCCTGGGCATCTGGTGGTCCGCAGTACTCCCGTCCCGCCGTGCTCCGGCGCGTCCATGCGTCGTCGCTTCCGTCGTCGCTTCCGGTCGTGTCGTGTTTCTTCCGCCTCGTTCTGGTGGAGCTGGTGGTGCTGGTCCGATCCTGGTCCGTCGTGGCGGTCGCGGTCCCCGGTTCGGTCTCACTCGTTATGGACGTCTGCCGTCCTGGGCACCGGTTGCCACTCTTCCGAGTGACACCGGTGCGTACAGGATGCACCACCCAATGCGACTGATGCGCCCGGTCCGCCCGACATGGTCGGGATGCGCCGGGTAACAGCTCGGCAACCCCTCGTCCGACGCGGGTGCGACGGAGCGCCGGGGTGTGCGCCGCCCGCCCCGGTGTTCCCGTCACGCCAGGCGGTCCACCATCCTGGAGGGGTGACGGAACGAGGTTTGGAAACGGTGCCCGAGGCCACGGCGGACGACTTCAAGGCGGCGATGTCGCGACTGGCGGCGGGGGTCACCCTGATCACCGCCCACGACCCCGAGGACGGCCCGGCCGGCGAGGACGTCGGGATGACCGCCACCGCGTTCATGTCCGTGTCACTGGACCCGCTGCTGGTGCTGGTCAGCCTGCGCGCGGAGTCCCGGATGGAGGAGGTGCTGTCGCGGCAGCCGTGCTGGGCGGCCTCGATCCTGTCCGAGAGCCAGCGCCACATCGCGGGGCGCTTCGCCATGCGGGGGCGGATCAGCGATCGGCTGCTCTTCGAGGACATCTCCTACTACCGGGGCGCGCACTCCGGGGCGCCGGTGGTGAGCGGCTCGCTGGCCGCCGTGGAGTGCCGCACCGAGCAGCGCGTCCCGGCCGGGGACCACGTCCTGGTGATCGGGCGGGTGCTCTCCGTGCGCACCCACAGCCCCGAGGGCGCCCCGCTCACCTACTTCCGGGGCCGCTACCGGCGCCTGGGCTCCTGACGGCCGCCCGGGTTGCCGGGCCGCCGGCCTGCCGGGCTGCCGGGCTGCCGACGGGGCCCGACCGGCCGGGCCGCCGACGGGGCCCGACCGGCCGGGCCGCGCCGTTTGCCGTCACGGAGGCGGCGGTCAGCCGTCCGACCAGCGGCCGCGGCCCTCCTTGGTGCGCCCCCGCAGCTTCTTGGCGGCCAGCCGGCGCTCCACCGACGCCTTGCTGGGGCGGGTGGACCGGCGGGCACGCGGCGGAGGGGCCGTCGCCTCGTTCAGCAGATCGGCCAGCCGGGCCAGCGCGTCCTGCCGGTTGCGCCACTGCGAGCGGTGGCTGGAGGCCCGCACCACCAGCACCGCGCCGCCCACCAGGCGATCGGCCAGCCGTCGCTGCGCGCGCTCCTTCATCGCCGGCGGCAGCGCGGTGGAGGCCGCCAGGTCGAAGCGCAGCTCCACCTGGGAGTCGGTGGTGTTCACGTGCTGCCCGCCGGGGCCGGAGGAACGCGAGAACCGCCACTGCAACTCGCTCTCCGGCACCACGACCGTTCCGCGCACCCGGACGCCGCCGCCGCGCCCGGCCTGCCGCGCCCCGTCCCCGCCCTGCGCAATGTCCCCGCCGTGCGCGCCGTCCCCGCCGCGCGTACCCTTCCGGCCGTCCGTGCCGTCCCTTGCGTCCATGCGCTCATTGTCCGGGAGGAACCAGGCCCCGCCCCTCGTGCGTTCTACCTCGTGCCGATAGCGTGACCACACCTCAAGCGGTATCGAAGGGATCTGATCGCAGATGGCAGTGAGCCTCTCCAAGGGCGGAAACGTCTCGCTGACGAAGGAGGCGCCGGGTCTCACCGCGGTCACCGTGGGTCTGGGCTGGGACGTCCGCACCACCACCGGCACCGACTTCGACCTGGACGCCAGCGCGATCGTGGTCAGCGCCGCGGGCCGGGTGCTCTCCGACCAGCACTTCGTGTTCTTCAACAACAAGTCCACCCCGGACGGCACCGTCCAGCACAGCGGCGACAACCTCACCGGCCAGGGCCAGGGCGACGACGAGCAGATCCAGGTCAACCTGGCCGCCCTGCCCGCCGACGCCGACAAGATCGTCTTCCCGGTGTCGGTCTACGACGCCGAGAACCGCGGCCAGAACTTCGGCCAGGTGCGCAACGCGTTCATCCGCGTGATCAACCAGGCCGACGGCGTCGAGCTGGCCCGCTACGACCTCTCCGAGGACGCCGCCACCGAGACCGCCATGATCTTCGGCGAGCTCTACCGCAACGGCGCCGAGTGGAAGTTCCGCGCCGTCGGCCAGGGCTACGCCTCCGGCCTCGCCGGCATCGCCTCCGACTTCGGCGTGAACGTCTGACCCTCGCTCGCCGACGGTCGCCGTAGCACGTCGCCGCGCCGTCCCGTGCCCGCTCCGGGCGCGGGACGGCGCCGCTCGTGACCGGCGCGACTGGCCCTGACGCCCGTGCTGCCCGGGCTGTCCATGCTGCCCGCGCTGCCCGTGAAGCCTGGCTGTCGGTGCGGCCGGTGAGGCCCGTGGTGCCCGGGACGCTGGCGGGGCGGGCCGGACTGCGTCAGAATCCCAGTCATTCAGGCATGCCGCCGTTCCGGCCGGGGAGGCTCCGTTGATCGTCGTCGACGCCTCCGCCCTCGTGCTCGCGCTGACCGACCGCGGCCCGCGGGGCGACCGGGCCCGCGAGGAACTGGCCAGGGACCCGGACTGGGCGGCCCCGGAACACGTCACCGTCGAGGTGCTCCAGTCGGTGCGCGGGCTGTTCCTAGCCGGCCAGGTGACGCTGACCGAGGCGGCCGACGTGACGACGCGCCTGGAGACGCTGCCGGTGCAGAAGATCGGCGTCGAGCGCCTGCTGAGCCGCATCTGGGAGCTGAAGGACAACCTCACGCCGGACGACGCCGCCTATGTGGCCGTCGCGGAGCTGTTGAACGCGCCGCTGGTGACGGCCGACCTGCGCCTGGCGCGGGCCAGCGGCCCCCGCTGCGAGATCCGCCGCATCGACCCGGCCCCGGCCACCCTCACCACGGACGCCCCCGGCCGCCCCTCCCCCTGACCGGCCCTCGACAACGCGAGCAGCCGGAACCCGCTCAGGGAGTAAGGATTCGAGCGGAAGGCTTCAACCAGGAGGGATCCGGCCAGCGGCATCTGGGCGGCAGCGCTCAACCGGCCGTTCAGCCAGCTCCAAGCCAGCCGTTCCGGTCAGGGTCCTCCCAGCCTGCCATTCCGGCCAAGGCTCCAGCCGGCCGTTCAGGCAGCCCCGAGCCAGCCTTTTAGGCCAGGAGCCCAGCCGAACATTCAGCCCAAGAGCCCAGCCGGCCCTTCAGCCCAGGCCCCAACCGGCCATTCAGGCAGCCCCAAGCCAGCTCTTCAGCCCAGGAGCCCAGCCGGCCATTCCGCCAGGGGCATGCCAGTCATGTCCACGCATACCGCCCCTCGCCTGGGGGGACCCCCTGTTTCAGGATCCCACGAGATGATCACGCGGCGCAGCCCCCCTCTTTCAGCCTGTGGATAACTCGCCCGACCGGCATGTGGAGGACTGGTACCCGCCGGCGCGTGCGCACCGCCCGCGAGGGCGGGCGCGCGCCCGCCGGGCGTGCGCGCACCCGCCCCACTCCCACACCCCGCCCCGCGCACCAAGGCGCCCGGCGCGCCAGCGGGCGTGGTGCTCGTGGGCGACGCCGCAGGGCCAGGCGTGTGGTGCGCGGCGCAGGGCCGACGAAATCGGTCACTGTCCGGGTAGGGATCGAAACCGCAGGTGAATGGTCGAGTTGCCCGCTGGGCAGACCTCGATCGGGGGCCGTACCCGCCGAGCCCGGGCGCTGCGTCGCGGCGGGTCGCGGATACGGGGACACCCGTCGGTGCTGGCGGACGCCGACGGAGGAGAGTGCGGCATCACTGGATCGTCTTGGGCGTACCGGTAACCCGGGGCGCGTCGGTCCGGGTGAGGGGACGCGGTCCGCCGATCGCTGTCGTCGGCGGATCGACGGGTGCGGCACAAGGGACACGGGACCCTACGGACACCAGGGAGCAACATGCCGACGCGCAGAAACGTCCTCAAGGCCGGTGCGGTGGCGGGCGGACTGCTGCTGGCCAGTCAGCTGACGCGCTCCGGCTCCCCGGGTGCCCCGACCGGGGTGCCCGCCGGGGCGAACGGCATCTCAGGCGGTGGGTCGCACGACGAGTCGCACGAGACGCACGAGGACCCGCCGGACGACGGCTCGTCGTCACCCCCGCACTCCACCCTCGCGCCGTTCTCACGCCCGATGCCGCTCTCCCCCACCCTGCGACCGGTCCGCCGCGACGCGGAGGCCGACTACTACCGCATCACCATGGCCGAGACGGAGGCCGAGATCCTCCCCGGCATGTCCACCCCCGTGTTCACGTACGAGGGGTACTTCCCGGGCCCCACGATCCGCGCCCACGCCGGCCGCCGGGTCATCGTCGAGCAGCTCAACCTCCTCGACCGCCCCACCGCCGTCCACCTGCACGGCGGCGTGGTGGCCGCCCGGGACGACGGCAACCCGATGGACCCCATCCCGCCCGGCGGCGCACGCACGTACTCCTATCCCAACGAGCAGGCCGCCGCCCCGCTGTGGTTCCACGACCACGCCCACCACGCCGAGTCGGAGCACGTCTACCGCGGCCTCGCCGGCTTCTACCTGCTGCACGACGGCCCGGAGCGAAGACTCGGTCTCCCGGGCGGCAAGTTCGACGTGCCGATCATGATCCGCGACGCCCAGCTGGGCCAGCACGGCGAGCTGGTCTACGTCGCGAACAACCAGCCGGGGCGCACCACCGTGCTGGTCAACGGCGTGCCGGATCCGTACTTCACGGTGGACGCCCGCAAGTACCGGTTCCGCCTGCTGAACGCCGCCAACATGGGGTTCTTCCGGCTGCAGCTGTCCGACGGGGAGTTCGTGCAGATCGGTTCGGACCGCGGCCTGCTCGCCGCGCCCTACCGCACCCGGCAGCTGTACCTCTCGCCCGGGGAGCGCGCGGACGTGGTGGTGGACTTCTCCCGCTACCGGGTCGGCGGGCACGTGGACCTGTGCCGGCTGGCGACGGTCGACGCCGAGCCGGTGCCGATCCTGCGCTTCATGGTGGTGCCGGCGACGCACGACCCCAGCGTCGTGCCGGACCACCTGGCGACGCTGCCGCCGGTGCGCGAGCCGGACGTGACCCGGGACTTCTCCCTGCGGACGGAGGGCACCGCGTTCACCATCAACGGCCGCACCTACGACCACACCCGGGTGGACACCGCGGTGCGCTGGGGTGACACCGAGGAGTGGCGGGTCACCAACGACGACCCCATGGCGCACAACCTGCACCTGCACCTGGTGGAGTTCCGGGTGGTGGACCGTGACGGCCGGCCGCCCGACCCCGGCGAGGCCGGTCTGAAGGACACCGTGCGGATCGGGCCGGGTGAGACGGTGCGGCTCCGGGCGACCTTCGACACCTTCGAGGGCCGCTACGTCTACCACTGCCACCTGCTGGACCACTCCTCCATGGGCATGATGGCGGTGATGGACATCGGGCGCTGACCCCCGCGCGTACCCGTGCCCGCCCACCGACGCTGGTGGGCGGGCACGGGGGCCTGCCGGCCGGGGGCACGCGGTGACCGGGGAGTCAGGTGGCGGCCCGGAGCGCGCGGCGGCCGGCGTGGTCGGGCCGTTCTGGTGCACGGTGTGGGCCGCCGTGACCGGGGGTCAGCGACGCCTCTCGGGCTCGTCCTCGCCGACGGCGCGGGTCCGCCGTTCACCGGAGATGTCGTCCTCCATCACCAGGCGCTCCTTGCGCAGCTCCTCGGAGACGGTCTCCTGGTCGTGGACCTCCTCGACCCTCAGCCGGATCCGTTCCTTCGGCACGGTCTCCTTGGTGACGATCAGCCGCTCGCCGTGCAGCACCACCTCGTACTCCGCCTCGCCGAGGTCCGGCCCGCGCACGGCGGGGCCGATGTTCCGCTCGGTGATCGGCTCGCGCTCGATCCGCACCTCCTCGTGCACCACCGGCACGGTCTGCCTGACCTGCTCGGTGACCACGTACTTGCGCAGCCGGGCGTGGCCGATCCGGACCCGCTCGGTGCGGATCCGAAGCTCCTCCTCCGAACGGGTGATGGCGCTGTCCGCCTCGACGCCGGGCCCGCGGGCGGCGCGACCGCGCGCCTCGGGCTCCATGGCCTCGCGCCGGCGTTCGACGTCCCACCGCTCCGGCACGGTGGCGCGGCCCGGCGTGCCGTATCCGGCCTGGGCCTCCCCGGTGCCGGCCGGCCGCTGACCGGCCTCCGGCCCGCCGCCCCGGCCCGCGGTGACGCGCGTCGGCGCCGCGGTGGCGTAGTAGTGGTAGAGGTCCTCCTCCTGCTCGACCGACAGGCGCTGCCCCACCTCGTACTCGGGGGCGCCCCTGATCTGCTCCTTCTCGTAGGGGACCTGTAGGTCGTCGCCGACCAGGCGCGCGTCCTTCAACGGGACGAAGCACTCGCGGCCCCCCAGCCGCCCGGTCTGTACGGTCACCCACTCGGCCTCGCCGGACCGGTCGTCGAGATACACCTGTCCCACCGATCCGATCCTGTGTCCCGCCGGATCGACCACCTTGTGGCCGAGTACCTGTTCCGGTTGTATCTGGGTACTCACTGTGCCTCCCAGCCAGCCGTTGCCGGAAACGGCAGCCGTCGCACGTGCACGGTCCTTTTCCGGACAAAACTCACTATTCCGGCCTATCGGATCGCAGCAGGGCCCGCAACCTCAGCCCCGGGACGCCACGGACGCCTCACCGTCGGTATCCAGCCTCGGGAAGCAGCATGAGCAGGGCATGAAAGCCGGATGAGGGCTTTGCGGAGGGGTGGTCAGCCCGGGGTCAGCCCGTGGTCAGCCCAGCCGTTCCCGGACCCGGTGGCCGCCGCCGGCCCGCCCGACCGCGTGGTGGCGCTGGTAGGAGCCGACGAACGCGCGGACCTTGGCGCGCAGCACATACGGGTCGAAGGGCTTGAGGATGTAGTCGGCCGCGCCGCTCTCGTAGCCGCGGACGGCCTGCTCCGGCTCGTGGCTGCTGGCCGTCAGGAAGATCAGCGGGATGCCCCGGGTGCGTTCGCGCTGCTGGATGTACGCCGCCGTCTCGAAGCCGTCCATCAGGGGCATCTGCACGTCGAGCAGGATCAGCGCGAAGTCCTCGGTCAGCAGCGCCTTCAGCGCCTCCTCACCGGAGGAGACGGACACCAGCTGCACGCCCACGTCCTCCAGGATCGCCTCCAGCGCCAGCAGGTTCTCCGGCCGGTCGTCGACCAGCAGCACCTTCGCCGGGGCGGCCTCCTCCTCCGGCTCCGCGGTGGTCGGGGCGCCGGCCGCACCGCCGCCGAGCTGGTCGACGGGCTGGTCGACGGACCGGTCGACAGGGCCCCCGGCCACGCCGCCGCCGGCGGCCGGCCCGGCGAGCAGCCCCGCCCCGCCCTCCGCCCCGCCGCGGGCGGCCGCCGGTGTCCGGCCGGAGCCGCGCCGACGGGCCGGCACCGACGGCACGGAGGGTTCCGCGGGCGGCTCCCCGGAGGAGTCGGCCGACGGCGGCCCCGCGGGTTCGGCGGTGGGTTCGGCGGCGGATTCCGTGGAGGGCTCCGTGGAGGGGTGAGCGGACGGGTGGGCGGAGGGCTCCGTGGGCGACTCCGCCGCGGCCTCCGCCCCGGCCGGTGTCGCGGGCCGTTCCCGTGCCGGGGCCGTCGACGGCTGGCCGGGCGGGTTCTCCGTCGCCTGGCGCTCGGCCGCCGGCCCCTCCACGGCGGCGAGCTGCCGCTCCAGGTGGGCGCAGCGTTCCTCGGCGAGCAGGTGGGACTCGCGCGCCGCGGTCAGGTCGGCCGTCAGGCGCCGCACCTCGGCCTTGAGGTAGGCGCGTTCGGCCTCCATCTCGGCGTAGCTGGTCTCGCGGCGCATCACCTCCCGGCGGGCCTCGGCGCGTTCGCGTTCCCAGGCCGCCTCAGTGTCCCGCAGCCGGACCTCCAGGTCGGCGATGCGGTGCTGGCGGATCAGCAGGGCCTCGGTCAGCACCTGTTCCCGCTGGGCGGCCAGACGGGCGTCGCGGTCGGCGTCGGCGAGCTGGTCCTGGAGGACCTGCACGGCGTGCAGCGGGGAGCCGCTGCAGCGCAGGGCCTCGCGGTGCAGTTCGCGCAGCAGGTTGAGCGTCGTCGGCGTTCCGGCGACGCCGCGGTGTGCGGCCACGTCGTGGACGAGGTCGGTGACGAACTCCCACGGCGGGATCTGCCGGCCGCTGAGGTAGCCGGAGACCGTTCCGGGGTCGCGGTGCCGGCGCGCGCCGTAGCGGCGCACCGAGACCCCCAACCCGGCGAACAGTTCTCGAAGCGCCTCGGCGAGCCTTCGGCCCTGTTCGGACACTCCGTCCGTGACCGGCTGGAGTTCCCCCACCTCATCCCCACCTTCACTGCTGTTGCCAAAAGATCGCTGGCACTGTGGCATCTTTCGCAACAGTGCGTGACACGAACAGTCTAGAAGGGGCACTTCTCCTCCCGCACCCCTGCGGAAAGGAGTGATGCGGGTGGGACGCGGGATCCCGGGTGGGACTTTCGCAATCGTTTTCCGCGCGGCCGATTTTCGACGTAATTTGATCGAATTGGATCACCTCTAGGCGGACGACGCCGGATTCTCGCGACCCCCGCCGGACCACCGCGGCATGCGGCAGGCGGCGCAGCGCCCGCGCGCGCCCAGGGCCGGGTCGCTGCGCAGGATGGCGGTGTGCAGCCGGCGCAGCTCCACGCCCGGGTCGATGCCGAGTTCCTCCCGCAGCCGTGCGCTCAGCTGCTGGTAGGCGTGGAGGGCCTCGGCCTGCCGGCCGGAGCGGTACAGGGCGAGCATCAGCTGCTGCCACAGCCGTTCCCGGAACGGGTGCGCGCAGATCGCGGCGCGCAGCTCCCCGACGAGTTCCTTGTGCCGGCCCAGCGAAAGGTCGATCTCGTTGCGCCGCTCCAGCACCCACAGCTGCTTCTCGGTCAGCCGCGAGACGACGCCGCGGTGCAGCCAGTCGGAGCGCACCTCGGGCAGCACGGGCCCGCGCCACAGCGCCAGCGCCTCGGTGAGGCAGTCGGACTCGGCCGCGAGGTCGCCCCGTTCCTCGGCCCGGCGGGCGCGCTGCACCAGTTCGCGGAACCGCAGCAGGTCGAGGCGGTCGGAGCCGACCTCGATGACGTATCCGGCGGCGGAGGTGGAGATGGCGCGGGAGAGGTCGCGGCCGTGCCGGTCCAGGCTGTGGCGCAGCCGGGTCAGGCAGGTCTGCAACGCGCCGCGGGGCTGCCGCGGCAGGTCGTCGCCCCACACCTGCTCGACCAGGCTCTCCACCGGGACCACCTCGTTGGCGTTGAGCAGGAGGGTGGCGAGCAGGGTCCGTTGATTGCCCGTCGGCAGGGCGATCCTCCTTCCGTCGACGTCCACCTCCAGTGGTCCCAGCACCCGGAAGTACCCCCGCGTCATGCACATCCCCCATGAAGAACACGTTCTCAGTGACCGTTCGGACACCTCTCGCCGATTACGCATTCCCTCCTTTACGGAAAGAAACGCTCGAACCCGCGTACCGTCGGATAAGCGTTCCATCGGCCTCGTGTGATCAGACGGGTGCGGCCGGGGAGTTCCGCGTCATGATCGCCCGCACGACGACGTCGTAGTAACGGACGAATCCGATCGCGCCGGCCAGTCCGGCGAGCAGGGCGAGCGCCGCGAGCCCGGGGGAGGCCGCCGGCGCCGGCGGGGCGAGCAGCGCGCCGGGCAGGGCGCAGGCCATCAGCAGCAGGTTGCGCACCAGCATGGCCGTGGACATCACCGATCCCTTCCGGCCGAAGCAGCGGCACTCGGCGATCACCCCGGCGCGGATGGCGCGGACCACGACGCCGACGAAGACCGTCAGCAGGGCGGCGGCCAGGGCGAAGCCGAGGCGGGGGGCGAACGGCGTGGCGAGCAGCACGGCGGTGGCGCCCTCGCCGACCACGATGACGGCCGCGGCGTGGCGCGCCAGCCCTTCCGGCAGCACCCCGAGGGTGCGGATGGACGCGGTGAACTGCCGGAAGCGGGAGGCGCCGCGCACCTTCCCGAAGAAGGCGGCGGCGAAGACCACCGCCAGGAGGCATCGCGCGGCGAGCAGCAGGTAGCTCTCCATGGGCTGGTCCCTTCGAGGGGCTTCCGAGGGGGCGGTCGCCGACGGACGGCGAGGTCGCGGCGGGCCGGGGCCGGGCGGCGGCCCGCCGGGCGGGGAGCCGGGCCTTGAGCGGCGGGGCGTCAGGGGCGGGCCGGGACCACCATGGTCTTGCGGTAGTGCCGGATCTCGTCGCGCTCGCCGACCGGCCGCCCGGCGACCTCCACCCAGGCGTGCGCCCGGAACGGCTCGGTGCGCACGCCGGTGCACCAGTCCGGCCAGCCGCCACCCAGCCGGCACAGCAGCGCGGTGGCCACGGAGCGGCGCAGGCAGCCCTGCCCGGCGCAGTGCACGCTGACCGACACCACGGCCAGCCGGGCGGCGGCGGCCTGCTCGACGGTCGCCGGCCTGGCTCCCCGGCTGGCCAGCGCGAGCGCCCGGCGCAGCCGGCGGGGCGGGAGCGCGGCCAGCGGGCGGGCCAGCGCCACGGCGAGCCGGGCGGCCAGCCGGCGGCGCCAGGGGACGCGCCCGGTGTTCTCCAGGGTCACCGAGATGGTCACGCGACCACCCGCGCCTCGCGCAGCGCCCGCAGCAGCGCCTCCACGTCGTCGGCCACCCGCTCGGCGGCCTCCGGGTGCGCGGTGGTCAGGGCGGTGACGGCGTCCGGCACGCCGTGCCCGCCGAGCAGCAGCCGCACGACGGTCGCGCCGGTGGCGTTGAGCTGCCAGTAGCGGCCCGTTCTCTCGTCGAGCAGCACCATGCCGTGCTCGGTGTCGGTGGCGGAGACGTGCGGGCGCAGGGCGAACATCGTGGTGTTCCTCCAGCCGGGGGCGGACCGCCCCGGCGCCGGGGGCGGGCAGGGCGGACGGGGCGGGTCAGGCGGGTGAGGTGGACGGGGCGGAAGCGGACGGGGCGGCCGGGGCAGAGGCGGGCTCGGCGGCCGGTGTGGGCGGGGCGGGCGCGGCGGCCAGCGAGCGCAACCACACCTCGCAGGCGAAGGTGCTGATCAGCGGCATCAGGGAGCGCGAGGAGGGGGGCAGGGCGAGCAGGGTGGTGCGCAGGGCGTCGGCGTTGACCAGGCCCAGCCGGGACAGCTGCATGTCGTCGGTCAGTTCGAGGAGTTCGGCGCGGTGGCGGCGCAGGCTGGCGTAGGCCTCGGCGCTGTACTCGGACTTCGAGGCGCGGCCGAGGTTGGCCTCCGGGACGGTGCCGCGCATGGCCTCGGCGAGGGCGGGCTTGTACCGGTCGGGCAGGGCGACGTCCTCCAGCCGGATGGCGAGGGCCGCCTCGACCACCCGGTCGTCGACGTAGGGGGCGTGCCAGGCGACGCCGTTCCGGCTGGTGAGCCGGTCCACCCGGCGCAGGGTGTCCCCGCACAGCCGGACGTCCTGGAGGTTGGCGTGCTGGGCGCGCAGCGGGGCGAGTGGCCCGGGCCGGCGCCGCGCGGTCTCCCGGAGCAGGTGCCGGGCGGTCTCCACGGCGTGGTCGGTGGCCCAGGTCGGCATCCGGGGGCTGATGCCCCAGCCGAAGTCGGGCCGTCGGGAGACCTCGGGCGGCGGGGCGGTGAGCGCCCGGGCGGAGCCGGCGAACCACTGGGCGAAGCTGGGGTCGGCGGCCAGGGCGCGCAGCGCCGGCCCGAGCCGCCAGCGCCCCATGGCCCGGTGGGCGCGCAGGTGGCGGACGGCCCGCCAGGGGTGGGTGCGGGCGATGGTGTGCAGGGCCAGCGGTGTGGCGAGGAAGAGTTCGTCGCCGCCGTGGCCGGTGAGGTGGCCGGTGGAGCCGCGTTCGGCGAGCCGCCGGGCCTGGTAGGCCAGCCGGGCCCGGGTGCGGATCCAGGCGAACGGCGCCTCGACGTCCGGGTCGGGGTCCAGCAGGTCGGCGAACCAGCTCGGGGCCTCGTCGCGGGGCAGCACGAGGTGCTCGGCGTCCGGGATGGCGGCGCAGGCGCGGCGGGCCCACAGCTGGTCCTCGTCGGCCGGGTCGGTGGCCTCCCAGCGGGTGGTGACCAGGCCGCCGGGGTGGCCGGCGGCGAGGAAGCTGAGGCTGGTGGAGTCCATGCCGCCGGAGAGGTCGGCGCTGAGCGGGGCGTCCGCGGCCTGGCGGGCGCGGGCGGCCACCGCGTCGGCGAGCGCCGCCCTGACCCGCCGGGCGCCCTCGGCCAGCGGGATCTCGGGGGCCGGCGGGCTCCACCAGCGCACGGTGCGCCCGGTGCCGTCGCGGCGCAGTTCCAGGTAGTGGCCGAGCGGCAGCGCCTCGACGCCCTCCCAGCAGGGCTGCTCGGCGAGCGGCCACGGGGGCCAGGGGGCCAGCAGGCGGGCGGCGAGCGTGCCGGCGTCGACGGCCGCGTCGGTGAGCGCGACCAGCGGGCCGGGCCGGTCGGCGGCCAGCGTCTGGCCGTCGAGGGTGGTGTGGAAGACCTGGCGGGCGGTGGACAGGCTGCCCTGGACGCGCACCTCGCCGTCCAGCGAGGCGGCCAGGTGGAAGCTGCCGGCCAGGGTGCCGGCGAGGGCGTCCAGGTCGCGCGGGGTGCGGGCCCGCTCCAGGGCGCGGGTGAGCTGCTCGGGACTGGTCAGGGCGCAGCCGAGGACGGCGAGCCGCCGCGGCCCGGCGGCGGCCGACACCACCTGGCCGGCCGGCCAGTCGCCGACGATCCAGGGGCGGCCGGAGGCGTGCTCGACGACCCTGCCGAGGCCGAGCGCCCGCAGCCGGGCGGCCAGGGCCACTCCGGCGGGGGTGTCCGGGAGGACGACGAATTCCACGATTGCTCCGATCCCCCTGTTTTCTCTCGGACAGGCGGTCCCGCACCGCGGGGGGCGCCGCAGACCGCCGGAATTCCGTAAGCTTCGGCGCCGGCGGACCGCCGGGAACTCCGGTGAACTCGCGGGCGGGCCGGAAAAGGGTTTCGCCGGCGGCCGGGCGCCGGCGCCGCCGGATACCCGACGGCGCCGGTACGGGCCGGGGTGGACCGCTTTCCCAGGCGGCCCCCAGGGACGCCCGGCGAAGCGGTCCACCGAGTGGTCCGGCTGCTAGCAGAACATGACGCAGGACCAGTCGGCCTCGAAGCCCCAGCTGGGGCGACCCATCGTGACCTGGGCGAACTCGCCGGCCTCGACCAGGGTCGGGGGCTCGTAGGCCTCCTGCCCCGGCAGGGTGATCTCCTCCACCGCACCTTCCACGGAAGGCACCTCCCATTATTCGAACGAATATCTGCGCGAAGCGCTCCGGTCTTCACCGGGATTCCGCGCCGGTCAGCCAGAACCGTACCCACGGCGACTTACACATCACTTGCACTCGGCTGTCACCGTTAATTCCGCCGAAATACTGGCACGGCGCGCGTTCTTCTGGTCAACTCGCATCTGGCGCATGCTCACGAGGGAGGGGTCGGAACGTGACGGACGTGGATCTGGTCGGCGGGCGGCGTATCGCCTGGTCCGTGCTCGACACCGCTCCGGTGTGGCGGGACTCCTCGCCGACCGAGGCGCTGCGCGAGTCGGTGGCGTTGGCCCGCGCGGTGGAGCCGCTGGGCTGCACCCGGTACTGGGTGGCGGAGCACCACAGCGCGCCCTTCATCGCCAGCTGCGCGCCGCCGGTGCTGGTGGCGCAGATCGTGAACGCCACCCGCCGGATGCGCGTGGGTTCCGGCGGCGTCATGCTGCCCAACCATCCGCCGCTGGTGGTGGCCGAGCAGTTCGGCACCCTGGAGGCGCTCCACCCGGGCCGGGTGGACCTGGGCGTCGGCCGCTCCCCGGGCACCGACCTGGCCACCGCGGCGGCGCTGCGCCGGGTGAGCGCCCCGCCCGAGTCGGCGGTGTTCGCGGCACAGGTGGAGGAGCTGATCGGGTACTTCGCGCCGGCCACGCCCGCCACCGGCAGCCCCACCACCGGCGACGGCGCCACCGGCACCCCCGCCACCGGCGACGACGGCACCCCCACCGGCGGGGACGGCCACCGGCCGGCGATCACGGCGGTGCCGGCGCAGGGCAACCGCCCGCAGATCTGGCTGCTCGGCGCCAGCGTGGCGAACGCCCGGTTCGCCGGCGCGCTGGGGCTGCCGTTCGCCTTCGCCTACCACGTGCGGCCCGAGATGGTGGTGCCCGCGCTGGACGCCTACCGGGAGGCGTTCCGGCCGTCGGAGCACCGCGACCGCCCCTACACCATCGTGGCCGCGCCGGTGGTCGCCGCGGACACCGACGACCGCGCCGCCTGGCTGGCCGGGCCGGTCGGCGCCATCGTGGTGGACGCCACCCGGGGCGTGCGGGACCGGCCCAACGCCACCCCCGAGGAGGCCGCCCGGCGGGTCTACTCCCCGGTGGAGCGCGCCATCATGGAGCGCCACCTGTCCACCCACCTGATCGGCGGGCCGCGGACCCTGCGGCACGGGCTCGACGCGCTGCTGCGGACCACCGGGGCCGACGAGCTGATGGCCGTCAGCCTGGTGCACGGCCTGGCCGACCGGGTCCGCTCCTACGAGCTGCTCGCCGAGGCGCTGGAGGGGGCGCCCGCCCGCCTGGCGTCACCGGGCACGCCCGTCCCGACCCGCTGACCCGGCCCGCCGGCCCGAGCGGCGAACCCGCACGGATCATGCGCAACCGGACACGGCGCCCGCCCAGGGCCCGGTGACCTGCGCGGAAGTGCCGCCGCACGCCCGCGGGGGCCGCGCCGCCGTCCGGTCCCGCGCGAATCCGGGCTCCCTTACGATCACACCATGGCGGCTTCGGAACACCCCCGGATGAGCGATGTGGCGGCGCGGGCCGGCGTGTCGCTGTCGACGGTCTCCCGCGCGCTGCGGGGGGCGTCGGGGGTGGCGCCCGAGGTCCGGGCGCGGGTGGAGCGCGCGGCGGCGGAGATGGGCTACGTGGTCTCCCGCGGCGCGTCCAGCCTGGTCACCGGGTTGACCGGGCGGATCGCGGTGATCGTGCCGTTCCTCCAGCCGTGGTTCTTCGGGGTGGCCATGGCCGGCATCCACTCCCACCTGCGCTCCGTCGGCACCGACATGGTGGTCTACGAGGTCGGCGACACCCGGGCGCTCACCGACTACCTGCGCACCCTGCCGCTGCGCCGCAACGTCGACGCCGTCATCGCCGTCTCGCTGCGCCCCGGGCAGGACGACCTCGACCAGCTCGACGCCATCGGGCTGCCGATCGTCTTCTGCAGCCACCGGGTCACCGGCTTCCCCAGCGTCTTCATCGACGAGGCGGGCGCCGCCGAGGGCGCCACCCGGCACCTGCTCAACCTCGGCCACACCCGCATCGCCTATGTGCAGGCGCAGGACGACACCGGCTTCCCCTGGCACTCCCGGCTCCGCCTGGAGGGCTACCGCCGGGCGGTGGAGCGGATCGGCGCGGAGCCGGTGGTGGTGACCGGCCGGCCGGGCGTCGAGGGCGGGGCGTTGGCCGCGGCCGAGCTGCTCTCCCGGGACGACATCCCCACCGCGGTCCTCACCGAGTCCGACGACCTGGCCCTCGGGGTGCTCCGCGCGCTGCGCCGGTCCCGGCTCGCGGTGCCCGAGGTGATGTCGGTGGTGGGCTTCGACGACCAGGAGAGCGCCGCCCTGTTCGACCTGACCACGGTGGCGCAGCCGGTCCACCGGCTGGGCGCGGAGGCCGGCCGCCTCGCCTCCGGCGTGCTGGACGGCTCGGTCTCCGGCGACACCCACGTGGAGCTGCCCACCGGGCTGGTGATCCGCGGGACCACCGCGGCGCCGCGCCGCGGACCGGGCCTGACCGGCTGAGCGCGGCGCTCGGCGGGACGCTCAGCCGGTGGCGGCGGCCGGCTCCTCGGTGAGGGTGAGGGTGGTGAAGTCGGTCCAGAAGCCCTTGCCGTCCGGCGAGGCGCACATCGGTCCGGCCTGCGCGGCGGTGCCCGGCGGGAAGTAGGCCAGTCGCAGCATGTGCTCCGGCTCCGCCCCGTCCCAGCCGTAACGGATCGTCACGGTGTCGCCCTGGCGGTGCAGGTCGAGGGTGACCGACTCGGGACGGCCGGCGAGCGGGCCCAGCGGCACGACGTTCCAGTCCGACAGCTCGCGGGTGACCACCGCGCTGAGCAGCGGCGCGCCGTCGACGTACTCGATGCCGGTCTTGATCCAGTTCCGGTCGTCGATCCGCAGCAGCAGCCCCGCCTGGTCGTACTGCTCCCGGTAGTCGCCGCGGAAGGTGACGGTCATCCGGAACGCCCCGCTCACCTCCCGCAGCAGCGCGTGGCCGGTGTCGCGGACGAATCCGTAGTGGGTGGTACGCCAGAAATCGGTGTCCGGGTCGGTCAGGACGGCCAGCGTGCCGTTCTCCCTGGGGCCCCACAGCTCCGGCTCGTTCAGCCAGCGCCAGCCGTCCAGTCCGAAGGCGGTGACGGTCGTGCTCTCCTCGCCCATGAGCCAGTTCCTTTCCTGATCAGACAATCGTTCGCGCCCCAGCCTGCCAGGCGTCCGCCCGCCGCGTCCGCGAGTTGTGCCCCGCGGCGGCGCCCCGCCGCTCTGCGGCCCTCCCCCGGCCCTCCCGGCGGCCCCCACGCGGGCCGCGGCGGGCCGCCGAACCGCACCGTCGAGCGACCGGACGTCACGTCAGCATCTCGGCGTGGCCACATTTGTGACACGAAGTCAATATGTTGGCCCTCTGGAATCCCCCTCCAACCTCTGCTTGCGTACCCGTATCCGACCGGTTCGCCGGGGGAAGCCCGCCCGTGCCCGTGGCACGCGCGGCGCCCGACCCGCCGCCGCCCCCGGCGTGCCCGAATCCCATGACGCACGCACAAGGGGATCCCTCCCGATGAGAAGAACACACAGGGCCACGGCCACCGCGCTCGCCGCCACCCTCGCGGCGGCGTTGCTGGCCGGCGCCGCACCGGGCGCGCTCGCCACGGTGCCGGACGCCGGCCGGGCCACCGCGACGGCGCCACCGGCCCCGACGGCCGCCGGCGGCGGCGCGTTACGCACGGTCACCCTGGTCACCGGTGACCGGGTCGTCGTCGACTCCCGGGGGCGGGTGGCCTCGGTGCTGCCGGCCGAGGGGCGCGAGGACGTCCCCTTCGCCGTCCGGCGGGTCGGCGAGGACACCCTGGTCGTCCCGGGCGACGCCCAGCGGCTGCTCGCCCGGGGCGTGCTCGACCAGCGGCTGTTCGACGTCTCCGGCCTGATCGCCGCCGGCTACGACGACGCCGCCCGCGACGACCTGCCGCTGATCGTCACCTACTCCGGGGCGCGGGCCGACGCGGCCGGGGCGCTGCGCGCCGCCGGCGCCGAGGTCGCCCGGGAGCTGCCCAGCGTGGACGGCCAGGCGCTGCTCGCCGACAAGGCCGGCGGGCCCGCGCTGTGGCAGGCGCTGACCGACGCCCCGGACGCCGCGGACCCCGCCGGTGCTACCGCGTCGGCCACCGCGCCCGGCGTGGAACGGATCTGGCTGGACGGCCGGGTGGAGGCCGCGCTGGACCGCAGCGTCCCGCAGATCGGGGCGCCGGCCGCCTGGGAGGCCGGCTTCGACGGAACCGGCGTGACCGTGGCCGTGCTGGACACCGGCGTGGACGCCACCCACCCCGACCTGGCCGACCGCGTCGCCGCCGAGCGCAACTTCTCCGCCGCCGAGGACGCCGCCGACCACTTCGGCCACGGCACCCACGTCGCCTCGATCATCGCGGGTTCCGGCGCCGCCTCCGAGGGCGCCGCCCTGCGCGGGGTCGCGCCGGGCGCCCGGATCCTGAACGGCAAGGTGCTCGACGACGGCGGCTCCGGCAGCGAGTCGGACATCATCGCCGGCATGGAGTGGGCCGTCGAGCAGGGCGCCGACGTCGTCAACCTGAGCCTCGGCGGAACCGACCTGCCGGCGCTGGACCCGATGGAGGAGGCGGTGGACGCGCTCTCCGCCGACTCCGCCGCGCTCTTCGTGATCGCGGCCGGCAACTCCGGCCCCACCGAGCAGTCGGTGGGCAGCCCCGGCAGCGCCCGGGCCGCGCTCACCGTGGGCGCCGTGGACCGGGAGGACGCCCTCGCCCCCTTCTCCAGCCGCGGCCCGACCGCCGACGGCTCCCTCAAGCCGGACCTGACCGCGCCCGGGGTGGAGATCGTCGCCGCGCGGGCGGCCGGCACCGAGATGGGCGAGATCGTCGGGGAGCACTACGTCGTCGCCAGCGGCACCTCGATGGCCACCCCGCACGTCGCCGGCGCTGCGGCCCTGCTGGCCCAGGCGCACCCCGACTGGGACGGCGAACGGATCAAGGAGACGCTGACCGCCTCCGCCGAGCCCGCCGCCGGCCTCGACGCCTACCAGCAGGGCTCCGGCCGGGTCGACGTCGCCCGGGCGATCGGTCAGGCCGTGACCACCTCGCCGACCTCGCTGGGCTTCGGCGTCCAGGAGTTCCCGCACGAGGACGACGCGCCCGTCACCGAGCGGCTGGCCTACCGCAACGCGGGCGACGCCCCGGTCACCCTCGACCTGGCCGTGACCGCGTTCGGCCCGGAGGGCGCGCCCGCCCCGGACGGCATGTTCGCCGTGCGACCGGCCCGGCTCACCGTGCCGGCCGGCGGCGAGGCGACGGCCACCGTCACCGCCGACACCCGCCCCGGCGACGTGGACGGCCTGTACGGCGGCACCGTCACCGCCACGGCGGCGGCCGGCGACGTCCGCGCGGTCACCCCGCTCGGCGTGTGGCGGGAGGGCCCGGCGCACGACGTGACCATCCGGCACCTCGACGCCGCCGGCGCCCCGGCGCCGGGCAGCGTGACCTCCTTCGTCGCCCTGGACCGGCCCGGCTACCGCTGGGTCGAGGCGGACGAGAACGGCGAGGCCACCATCCGGCTGCCGGAGGGCGACTACGTGGCCGAGGCCACCGTCACCGGCGAGGGCGAGGGCGCCTCGCGGATCGCCCTGCTGATCTCCCCGTCCGTCCCAGTCACCGAGGACGCCATGCTCGTCATGGACGCCCGCCGGGCCGAGCCGTTCGACGTCACCGTTCCGAACGGCGCCGCCACCCCCTCGCTGGCCACCTACGACTACCAGGTCAGCTCGGACGAGGGCGGGCTGTGGGCCACCTGGTTCATGGACGGCCTGGACACCCTCAGCGTGGCCGACCTCGGCCCCGCCCTGCCCGCGGACCGGCTGCGCGCCGCGGTCACCGCCTCCTGGGACATGCCCAACGAGGGCGCGGCGCCCGCCCAGCGGTACCGCGCCGCCTGGTCGGAGCGCGGCAGCCTGCTCACCGGCCTCACCCACCACATCGCCCCCGGCGAACTCGCCACGGTGCGGATCACCGCCGGCTCCCCGGCCGCCGGCAAGGCCGGCATCCTGTGGGCGGGCACCGTCGACGAGAGCGGCTCGCTGCTGATCGGCGACGACGTCGAGCTGCCGACGGAGGCCGTGGACCACGTGCTGGCGAACGGCACCCGCTGGCTCCACCAGGTCACCCAGGGCACGGTGAGCGAGGAGGGCTGGCTGGAGCAGGAGACCAGCGTGTCCACCGCGCCGCGCGCCCACCAGCCCGGCGAGCGGCGCGAGGAACTGCTCAACGTCGGCGTCTTCGGCCCCACGCTCAACGAGGGCCTGGACGGCACGCCGGGCGCGTGGCGCAGCGGCGACGAGATCAGCGCCTGGGTCGGGCTCTTCGGCGACGGCGCCGGCCACCAGGGCGACTCCCGGTACACCGAGGGCAGCACCCGGCTGGTCCGCGACGGCGAGGAGGTCTTCGCCGACGACCTGCCGCTGCACGGCCAGCCGATGGCCGTGCCCGCCGCGGAGGGGCGGTACGAGCTGACCACCGAGGTGTCCCGGGACGCCCAGGTCGCACCGGTCAGCTCGCGGATCGAGGCCACCTGGACCTTCCGCTCCGGGCCCGTACCGGAGGGGGAGACGGAGGCGCTCCCGCTGTCCACCGTGCGCTTCGGCCCCCGGCTCGCCCTGGACAGCACCGCGCGGGCCGGACACGCCCTGGAGGTGCCGTTCACCGTGGAGGGCTCAGCCGCCGAGGTCGGCGTCCGGGAACTGGCCTTCGAGGTCTCCTACGACGACGGCGCCACCTGGCGGCCCGTCGACTCCGTGCGGGCCGACCGCTTCACGCTGGACCACCCGGACGATCCGGGCACCGTCTCGCTGCGGGCGACGCTCACCGACGCGGACGGCAACACCCTGGAGCAGACGATCCACCGGGCGTACACCACCACGCGGTGATCCCCCGCCGCGGCGGGGAATCAGCGTCGGCCTCCGCGCCCGGCCCCGCGGGCACCGCCCCAGGGCGCGGGGGCCGACGCCGTTTCACTCCTAAAATGCTGAAAAACTACCGGGCGGTCGAACACTCGGAAAGCGACCGGAAACAAAACCGGTAACAAAAAGGAAGACAGACCTTTCGGTCTGTCTTCCCCGCGCCCCGGCCTGGACCGCCGGGTACGCTACCGCTGGTGCGGCAAAGTGGTCTAGAAGCCGATCCGGACTGTCGTCCCGGAGAAGGCGACAGCACCGTCACCCGCCCTGGCGAAGTCGACCTGCTCGAAGAACAGGCCGTCGTCGCCAAAGCTCACGGCCGTCGCGGCGGGAGCGGCCATACCCATGGCGGCGATGGCACCGGCGGCGACGACAGCGAGACGCTTCGTGATGGTCATTGACTACTACCTCTCGGATGAAGTCGTGACAGTGCGACTTTCGCACTGCGCACTCTCGGTCCGCGTTCCCGCCTGACGCCTGAGCCGTGCGGGAGCGCCCTCCCTTCCATTGGAAACACCGCACGGGACCGACCGCAACACGAACGGGTGGCGAATATTCACTGTTTACTTCCGCCCCTGTGAAGTGTCGGAAGGGCGGCCGTGATTCGATCGTGGTGGCGCGCCGTCAGTAGCATGAAGCGCCGCCCGGTGGCGGCTTGACGGTGGCGGCTGGACGGTCGCGTCGGTGGAGGTGCTGCGGTGGCGGTGCGGCGATGGCGGTGAGGGCGGTGAGGGCGCCGGAGAACCGGGCGGAGCACCCCCGTTCCCGGCGCGGGGGAGCCTGATGCGCGAGGGCCCCGGCGGCGCACGCGGCACCCACGTCGACCCCGACGACCTGGACTGGGCGGCGGCCCGCACGGAGGAGGTCGCCGAGCGCGCCGCGGCCGCCCGCGCCAACCTGCTCGGCGTGCTCCGGGCGCACTCCGGCATGTGGGGCACCGGCGAACTCGGCGCCGGCGTCAGGGGCCCCTACGAGCGGCTGACCGAGACGCACGACCGCGCCGCGGGCGGCCTGCCAACCGTGCTGAGCAGCACCGGGGCCGGACTGCGGGGCGACGCGGCGCGCCGACGCGGCACCGAGCGGGCCACCGCCGCCGCGATCAACCGCACCGGCACCGCGACCGGCGACCGGCGCGGGCCCGGCGCCCGCCCCACCGGCGCCACCGGCCGGGCCGGCGGCGCCGACTCCCCACCGCACCAGGGCCGGCGCCCGCCGCCCCCGCCCGAGGGGCGCCGCACCGCGCCGCCGCGCCAGGTGCGGCGGGACGAGACCGGACTCGGCCGGGCGGTGGTCGAGCGACGCCGGGACGTCGGCCGCTTCGGCGGCGGGGGCCACCCGGCGTTCCGGGTGCGGAACGCCGACGGCACGGACGACATCCTCGTCGACCACGGTGGTGGAAAGCGCTCGGAACGGGTGGCCGGCGTGCCCCTCCTCGACACCGGACGCGGCACCGACGTCACCGAAATCCATTCGGCGCGGGATTACTGTAACCAACGCGGCCCCAACTGCGACGCGTGGACCGGGCACTACTTCCCGAACGCCGACCGAACACGCCGCTACGAGTACGACAACAATATTCCGGGCTCCCACCAGGAGATCCGGGGGCTACCGCCCATCAAACGCAGGAAGTGAGGACGGGAAACCATGCCGGGACGATCCGGAGCACCGGGGCGGAACGGCGCGCCCCCACCGCGGGAACCGACGCCGTTACGGCGCCGGCCGCCTGACTTCCCGTCCGCGGCCGGCGTGCGGGTGGCCGCCCGGGCACCGAAGACACCAGAAATGCCGCAGACGCTGGAGGAACACACCCGCCGGAACGCGTTTCCGATGCCCGACCGCGACGCCCCCGGACCGCCGTGGCGCCCGGCCGGCGATTCCGGTTCGGATATCCGCCCGAAGCGGGTCGGGGAGGTGCGGTCGGTGTTCCGCGAGACCCGGAAACCCCTCCGGAAGAACCCGTACGGCCCCGCCGCGGAGAAGGCGATCGGCGGCCTGGCGGCCACGGTGCCGTCCCGAACGACAGGGCAATAGCGTCAGGGCAATGACGACAGGGCAATGCGGAAGGTAGGGAGTGGACGTGCTGCCTGTGGCACGTGAGACGGCGATCGCCGAGCTGTCGCGTCTGGTCAGGCGCCCGGAGGGCTCGGCCGTCGTCTACCTGACGGGCTCGCCGGGCGTCGGTCGCAGCACGCTGCTGAGCTGGCTCTTCCTCCACACCGACCGGCCGGAGCCGGCCAACGTCCCGCCCCCGGGCACCCCGGAGGACGTCCCGCCCCCGCCCGAGTTCCCCGAGCACACGCCCCCGCCCGGAAAGGTCTTCCACTGCGCCCTCGGTGCCCGGGGCCGGGGGCCCGACGGCCTGGCCGCCGCCATCGGCCAGGACCTCGGCCACGAGGTGACCACCGCCCGGGGCCTCCTCGGCGCCCTGGCCGCCGACCGCCGCCCCGTGGTGCTGGCCATCGGCGAGCTGGACGAGGCCGGCCCCACCGCCGCGCCCCACGTCGGCGAGGACGTGGTGCGTTCCCTGCTGGCACCGCTGGCCCGGCTGCCGCACGTGCGGATCGTCACCGAGGGCCCCCGCGAGTTCCTGCCGCTGTTCGACCCGCCGCCGGACGTCTTCGACGTGCTGGACCTCGACGACCCCGGCTGGACCAGCCCCCACGAGTTCGCCGAGCACGTCGCGGACCTCCTGGCCTCCGGCGAACGCGGCGCCGAGTGGGACGGCGCCTCCGCCGCCACCCGCCACCGCGCCGTCCGGGCCGTGGTCGACGCCGCCTTCCCCAACCCCCTGTTGGCCCGGCTGCTGACCCATCTCGTCCCACTCGCCGGCACCGCGCCGCCCGGGCGGGAGGAGACGGCGCGGGCGCTGCCGCGCACCCTCACCGATGCGCTCGCCGCCCACCTGCACCAGCTCACCGGCAACGTCCGCGACGCCACCGACATCCTGCTGGCCCTCGCCCTCTGCGGGCCCGACGGCGCCCACCACCGCCACCGCACCCTGGTCGTCCCCGCCGCGCTGAACGCCCGGATGAGCGCCGCCGACTGCGACGCCTGGCTCGGCCGGCTGCGCGACATGCTGCGGCGCGTGCCCAGCCGCCGCCCGCCACTGCCCGGCGAACCCGAGGACGCCGGACGCCTCCAGCTGCGCTACCCGTCCCTCATCGGCACCCTGCTCGCGACCCAGCCGGCACCGACCATCGCCGGCATGCGCACCCGCATGGTCTACGCCCTCGCCGGCACGGCACCCCTGCGCCCCGCCGCGCCGCCCCCCGCGCCGGCGGCGGACCCGGCTCCCGGCAGTGCCCCCGACTCCGCCGCCGAGGAGGCGACCGGCACGCGCCCGGCCGCCGCGCCACGGAACGCCACGCCGCCCCGCCCCGACTGGTTCGCGGCCGACCGGGAACTGCTGGACGCCCTGCCCGGCCTCGCCTCGGCCGCCGGCACCCTCGGCCCGCTGCTCGGCCACGCCGACCTGATCCTCGCCGCCGACCCGGTGCGCCTGCACGCGGCCGTCGAGACCTCCCGGGAGCCGCAGGCCGGGCGGCTGCTCCCGGTCGTCGCCTCGCTGCTGCCGCGCCCGTCGGGAGGGCCCCCGACCGCCGGCGACCGGGCGGCCCAACTCGCCGTGGCGGCCATGCAGGCGGGCCTTCCCGCGCTGGGCGCCCAGGTCAGGGAGCTGGTGGACGGGCTGCCGGTCACGGCGAGGTGGGCGTCCCACTGGCCGGCGGCCGACCTGCCGGAGGACGCCAGCGCGCCGCTGGACGCCGCCGGCGTCTTCACCTCCTCCACCCGCCGGTACGGCGGGCCGGCGGGGCAGGCCGGGGGCACCGCCGAGACGGTGGAGTTCGCCCTGCACGGTCCCGGGGCGGCGTTCGCGGTGGTGTGGTCACCGGGCGTGTCGTTCGCGGTGTACCCGGGCGCCGCCCCGCCCGCCGGAGGCGACGGCGCGGCGCCGCCGCTGTGGTCCGTTCCCGGCGGGGAGGTGGCGGCGTGCTGTCCCGGCGTGGTCGGGGGCGAGCTGGTCGTCGCCACGGCCGACCGGCGCGGGGTCGTCGCCACCCGGCGGGTGCGCGACGGCGCGGCCCTGCTGCCCCGGCTGGAACTCCCCGACGTGCCCGACGTGCTCGCGCTGCTGACCCTCGCCGGCTTCCCCGCCTGCGCCCACGCCGCCGGGCACCGGCTGACCGTGACCCGGCTGGGCGACGGACGCCGGCTGGCGACGGTGACCCTGGACGGCCGGATCCGCCACCTGGCCGTCGTCGGCGCGGAGGGCGCCGACCCGGGCACCGGGGACCGGGCCGGCGCCGGCGGTGACGAGGGCCACGACGGTGCCGGTGGCGCTGTCGGCGCCGGCGGTGGGCGGGAGGGCGGTGGCAGGGCGGGCGGAGGCGGTCGCGGCGGCGCCGTGAACGCGGCGACCCTGCTGGTCGGCACCACCACCGGCGTCGTGCTGCTCGACCTCCCCGCGCCGCTGCCGCTCCCACCGCCCCGGCGGAGCCCCTTCCCCGCGACCGCCCCGGGCCACGACCGGGCCCCCGGGCACGACCGGGCCCCGGGCCACGACCGGGCCCCGGGGAACGGCCCCGCCCCGGGGCACGACCGGGCCTCCGAGAGGGGCCGCCCCACTCGGCACGACGCCGGGGACGACCCCGCCGACAAGAAGTAACCCCAGGTCAGACCCCCGGGCGGAAGTTATCCACAGCCCCGAGAACGAGGGCTGCGCCCGCCCCACCCCGCATGGGATCCTGGAATCGGGGGGCCCACCCGGCCCCCTGGACGGCGTTGCGGGTGTGTCAGGTGCGAGTCGCGCCGGTCCACCTCGCCCGCCCCCCACACAGCCCGGGCGGTGGGGGGCGGACCGAGGCGCCCCGGGCGCCGCACGGCGGGACGGCGGAGTGTCCCGGCCGGGCGCCACGGCGCCGGTGGTGGCATCCCCGGACCCGACGGTCGGGCACCAGCCTGCCGGACGGGGCGGCGGAAGTCCTTGCCGCACGGTGCACACATCCTTGACGCCGCCTCCACGGTCGCCGCGCCCGTCAGCTCCGCTCCCCCTTCCGTTTCCCCGGAGTGGGTGTGGAGCCGTGCCCGGCGGTCCCCTGCCCCGCGGCCCCCTGCCCAGTGGCCCCGTGCACGTCGGGCGCCGGGGCGCGGTAGCGCCAGAAGTCGCGGAAGACGGCGGCGGTGAGCGCCATCGCCAGCACCGTCAGGGCCCCTCCCCCGCTGATGGCCCAGACGGTGCCGACGGCCGCCCCGGCCGTTCCGTGGGCGATGTCGGCCAGCCACGGGCCCCCGGCGCCCACGACGTGCATCGCGCCCTGCATCCGGCCCCGCATGTCGTCGGTGGAGGAGGCCTGGAGGATCGCCGTGCGGAAGGTGGTGAGGACGAACTCGGCGATCCCGCCGAACACCAGGAAGGCCACGGCGATCCACAGCGAGCGCGCCAGCCCGAACCCGACGACCGCCACGCCCCATCCGCACACCCCGAGCGTCACCATGACGCCGTGCCGGCGCACCCGCGTGTACGCCCCGGACAGCAGCCCGGACAGCACCGCGCCCGCGGGGATCGCCGCGTGCAGCAGGCCGAGGGCCAGGCCACCGCCGGGCGGGTCGCCGAAGGTCTCCCGGGCCACCTCCGGGAAGAGCGCCCTCGGCAGGCTGAACAGCATCGCGATGAGGTCGGCGAGGAGGGCCACCAGCAGGACGCGCTGCGTCGCCAGGTATCCGAACCCCGCGACGATCTGCCGCGGCCCCACCCGCCGGCGCGCCCCGCCCGCCCCACGTGCTTCACCAGCCCCACCAACACCAACAACCCCGCCAGCCCCGGCCGCTGAGCCGTCGGCGTCGGCACCGGTGACGGCACCGCCGCCGGTGGCCGGCAGCGGGGGCAGCGGCGGCAGCTTCGCCACGGCCCAGACCACCGCGCACAGCGCGACCGCGTCGACGAGGTAGAGCATCTCGACGCCGATCAGCGGCAGCAGGATCCCCGCGATCAGCGGTCCGACGATCGCGCCGAGCCAGCGCACCGTCGTCTCCAGGGCCACCGCCGCCGTGAGCTGGTCGGCCGGCACCAGGCGTGGGGTGGAGGCGCCGCGGGCCGGCGAGTTGGCGCCGAAGAACGCCTGCTGCGCCCCGACCAGGGCCAGCAGCACGGCCACCGAGTCCAGCCCGGCCGCGGCCTGGGCCCACAGCAGCAGTGAGACGAGCGCGATGCCGACGTTGGTCACCAGCAGCATCAGGCGGCGGTCCACCGCGTCGGCCAGTGCTCCGCCCCAGAGCGCGAAGACCACCAGCGGGCCGAGCGCCACCGCGCCGGACAGGCCGACGTAGGCGGAGGAGCCGGTGATGTCGTAGATCTGCAGCGGCACCGCGACGGCGGTGAAGGTGCTGCCCACCGCCGTGATGATCGAGGAGGTCCACAGCCGGCGGAACGGACGGATCCGCAGCGGCCGAGTGTCCATCATCACGCGCCTGGCCGGTGTCATCGGGCGAGCTCACACGCCGCCCCGCCGGCGCGTCAAGTCGTTTTCGCCCATCGCCCCGGCCGGCCACCGGCACCCCCGCGTGTGACCGGGCACTCACCGGTCCGCGCGCCGCCCGGCCTTGTTTTCACTGGTCATCACGGTATCCGCGTGGTTGAATCGGGCCGCGTGTGCCGTCCGCGCCGGGTGCGCCGGCATCGGCTTCGAGAGGGTTCGGCCCCGGACCGGCGACGCGGTACCTCCTGTCCCGGCTCCTCGGCCGTCCCCCTCACGCACACCTCATCCGCGGTTACCGACGCGGGTGTTGTCGTATCTGCCTGATTCCGTGTGAGCGAGCCGGTCCGCTACCGGCGAGCCATGGGATCCCTTGGGGAGGAAACGATTTTGGCAGCTCTGAAACGCCGCAGACCGGGACAGCACGGTCGCATATCGGTGTTGTTCTGCGCCAGCGTGGTGCTGGCCGCCTCCGGTGCGCTGGCCGTCGTCGGCCAGGAGCCGGCGGCGGCACGCCCGGCGACGGCGCCCGGCGGCCCGGCCGCGCCCGCCGCCGCGGCCACCCCCGCCGCCCCCGAGGTCGGCGTCCTGAACACCCTCGACCTCCTTCCCCCGCAGGCCGGCGGTCCGTCCGCCCCGGCAGAGGAGGAACTGCCGGAGCTGCCCGCGACGCGCACCGAGCCCTTCCGGCTGGTGGCGGTCACGTGGGACGACCCGGCCGCGCCGCCCCAGGCGCCGGTGCAGGTGCGCACCCGGGACGCGGCCACCGGCACCTGGACGCCGTGGCGCGAGCTGGGGGTCTCCCCGGTCGCGCAGGGCGCCGACCCGTCGGAGAGCCCGGAGGGCCGGCTGCGCGGCGGAACGGACCCGCTGTGGGTGGACGTCTCCGACGGCGTGCAGGTCCGACTGGCGGACAGCACCGAACCGGAGCAGGACGGGGCGCTGGTCGTGCCCGAGGGCCTGCGGGTCGACCTCATCGGCGCCGAGCCGGCCGCCGGCTCCACGGCCCTCAACTCCACGGCCACGGGCCTCAACTCCGCGGCCACCTCCACGGTCGCCGCCAGCTCGGTCTCCACGGCCGCGACCACCGTGCCGCAGCCGGCCGTGATCAGCCGCGCCGGCTGGGGTGCCACCGCGCCGACGGAGCCGTCCGACATCGGCACCAGCATCAAGGCGGTCTTCGTCCACCACACGGCGGAGACCAACGACTACACCTGCGCGCAGTCCCCGCAGATCGTCCGGGACATCCAGACGTACCACATGAGCAGCCTCGGCTGGCGCGACCTGGGCTACAACTTCCTGGTCGACAAGTGCGGCACGATCTTCGAGGGCCGCTCCGGCGGCATCGACCAGCCGGTGATCGCCGCGCACACCCTCGGCTTCAACACCGACACCACCGGCATCTCCGTGCTCGGTGAGTACACCTCGACCGCCCCGTCCCAGGCCGCGCAGGACTCGGTCGCGCACCTGGCGGCGTGGAAGCTCGCGCTGTACGGCGTCGACGCGACCGGCCAGACCGTGCTGACCGCCGGCGCCGACAACGGCAAGTACACCACCGGCCAGCAGGTGACGTTCCACAACATCTCCGGCCACCGCGACGGCTTCGCCACCGAGTGCCCGGGCACCGCCTTCTACAACCGGCTGCCGGCCCTGCGCACCGAGGCCCGGGCCATCCAGACCGCTCCGGTGGCGCCGGCCCAGCCGCGCGCCAACGACATGAACGGCGACGGCATCGGCGACCTCGTCGCCATCGACACCTCCGGCCGGCTGCGGCTGTACACGGGCTACGGGGACGGCCGGGTGTCCGGCCCGGTCACCATCGGCACGGCCGGCTGGACCGGGGCGAAGATCAGCCACCGCGGCGACTACACCGGTGACGGCATCGAGGACCTCGTCGCCCGGGTCGGCACGACCGCGTACGTCTACCCGGGCAACGGCGACGGCACGGTGGGCAGCCGCATCGTGATGAACGGCGTGGGCAGCGCCTGGGCCAACGCCGCGCAGATCGTCTCGGTGGGCGACCTCACCGGCGACGCCTACCCGGACGTGGTGGTCGAGGACGGCGGGCGGCTGCTGCTGTTCGCCGGCGACCCGGTGAACAAGCCGGGCGTCAAGCCGGGCGTGCAGATCGGCATCGGCTGGGCCCCCTACACCATCTTCGCGCCGGGTGACACCAACGGCGACGGCCTGCCGGACCTGCTCGCCCGCAACACCAACGACGGCCGGATGTGGCTGTACAACGGCACGATCAGCCAGAACTTCGGCAACGGCGCCCGCACCCTCTACGGCAGCGCGGGCTGGACCAGCAGCAACCGCCCGCTGCTGGCCTCCGCCGCCGACGCGGACCGCAACGGCACGGCGGACATCTACGCCACCACGCGCGAGGGCACTGGCACCCTGCTGTTCTACCGCGGCGGCACGGACGCGAACGGCAACCCGATCGACGGCCCGTCGACGCTGGTCGGCAACGGCGGCTGGAACGGCATCGCGTTCATCAGCTAGCGGACGGCACACCCGACCGGCGCGCGCAGCCCTCGGCGGGTGACGCCACGACCGACCGTGCCCGTGGGGGGAGCGTGTGCTCCCGCCACGGGCACGGTGCCGTTCCGGGGCCGGGCGGGCGGGTCCGCCGGGGGGCGCGGCGCTAGGGGCGTACGTGCGGGTGGCGCTCGGCCGGGGCGAGGACCCTCGCCAGCAGGAAGATCAGCAGCCCGGCCAGGACCACGATCGCCGTTCCGACGCGCAGCCCGACCCGGTCGCCGACGAACCCCACGAGTGGCGGGGCGGCCAGGAAACCCACCCGGGCCAGCCAGGAGACCACCGCGATGCCGTCCCCGCTGCGCACCCCCGGGATGCTGCCCGCGGCGTGCATGGCCGCCGGGAAGAGGGTGGCCGCGCCCAGGCCGGCCAGGCCGAAGGCGAGGATGACGGCGGGCGCCAGCTCGGTCAGCAGCGCCAGCCCCACCGGCACGGCGATGAGCAGGCCACCCCACCGGGCCACCCGCACCGGGCCGTAGACGTCGGTGACCCGGTCGCCGGTGAACCGGCCGATCGTCATCGCCGCCTGGAAGGCCACGTAGGCCAGGCCGGCGACGGCGGCCGGGACGGCGTAGTCGTCCTGGAGCAGCGCCGAGCCCCAGGAGGCGGGGGTGTCCTCCACGACGGAGGTCATCACCAGCACCAGTCCCAGCAGGAGCAGCGCCGGCAGGGCGGCGCGCAGTCCCGCCCGGGCGCCCGCGGCAGCGGCGGCGGCCCCGCCGGCCGCCGGGCGCTCGGCGTCACGGGCCGCCGGCCGGTCGGCGTCGTCGGCGCCCGGCAGCAGCAGGGGCCAGGCCACCACGGCCAGCACCGCCAGCAGCACGCCGACGGCCGCCGTGTGGACGCGCAGCGTCAGGCCGAGGCCGGCGGCCAGCGTGCCGAGCACCCCGCCGGTCACCGCACCGACGCTCCACACGCCGTGGAAGCTGTTCAGGATCGAGCGCCCGTAGCCCCGCTGCACGCGCAGGCCGTGGGCGTTCATGGCGGCGTCCATGACGGCGTCCAGCACGCCCAGCAGGAACAGGCAGCCGGCCAGCATCCACCAACGGTCGGCCAGGCCGATCAGCGGCACGACCACGCCGAAGCCCACCGCGCACAGCGTGGCCAGCCGGCCGCTGCCGATCAGCGCCCCGAGGACGCCGGCGGACAGGCCGGCGAGCAGGGCGCCGACCGGCATGGTGGCGATCGCGCTGCCCAGGGCCGTGTTGGACAGGCTCAGCGCGTCGCGGATCTCCGGGAGCCGGGGCACCACGTTGGCGTAGGCGATGGCGTTGGCGAAGAAGAGGATGACGACGGCGGCGCGGGCCCGGCGCAGTCGCGCGTCGGGGCGGGGGCGCCCGGCGCCGGTGGCCCTGGCGGAGGGGGGCGTCGGCCGGGACGGGGCGCCGGCGTCCGCCCGCCCGGCGTCCCGGCCGTCCCGGCCGTTCGGGCCGTTCGGGCCGTTCGGGCCGTTCGGGCCGTTCGGGCCGTTCGGGCCTTCTGCGTCGGAGGCGTTCACGGCGTTCAACCTAGGGGATCCGGGCCGGTCCCGGGTGGGAAAACCCCGGGTCGGCGGCGCCGTAGCGGTCCGGCAGCAGCAGGGGCGCGGCGGCGCCGACCAGGCCGGCGTCCTGGCCGAGAGCCGCCGGGTGGACGGTCACGCGCCGTAAGAATCCGAGGCCGCCGAACTCGCGCATGCCGGCTTCCAGGGCGTCGAAGAGGACCGCTCCGGCCTGCGCCACCCCGCCGCCGACGACGATGCGATCGAGGTCGCACACGGCGCACACGGAGGTGAAAGCGGCGCCCAGGGCGCGTCCGGCGCGGGTGAAGACCGCCCGTGCGACCGGATCGCCGGCGCGCGCCGCCGCCGCGACGTCCCCGGCGGTGGGCCCGACGGCGGGGTCGGCGACCGGTCCGCGCCAGCCGGATTCGTGGGCGAGGGTGACGACGGCGGTGCCGCTGGCGAACAGTTCCAGACAACCTCGGCTGCCGCAGGGGCAGGGTGGCCCGTCGACCTCGGTGACGATGTGTCCGACGTGGCCGGCGTTGCCGGTGGGCCCCACCCGGGGACGGCCGCCCAGGATCAGTCCGCCGCCGACTCCGGTCGAGACGACGCACCCGAGCATGTTGTGCACCCGCTGCCCGGCCCCGGCCCAGTGCTCCCCGATGGCGGTGCAGACGCCGTCGCCGACCAGGCTGACCGGGAGGCGCCGGCCCGGGAGGAGGGCGCCGGCGCGCGAGCGGATCGGGAAGTCCCGCCAGGCGGGGATCATCACGGGGCTGATGGTGCCGGCCACCGGGTCCAGTGGACCGGCGGAGCCGATGCCGACGCCGCGCACACCGCCGCCCGGGCCGCCCGGCGACCCACCGTCCGCCCCACCCGCCTCGGCCGCCTCGGCCGCCTCGGCCGCGTCCAGCAGCGGCCGGGCCGCGTGGGCGACCGCGGCCCAGGCGGCCTCGGGGTCGTCGACCCGCGGGGTGGGTATCCGGGTGCGCAGCCGTGGCGTGGCGGTGGCGTCGACCAGGGCGAGGGCGATCTTCGTGCCGCCGATGTCGATCGCCAGCACGGGGCGGGGGTCCTCGGCGGGTCGCGCGGGGCCCGGCGCGTGGGCGGGGTCGGGAACGTGTGGCATGACGGGCTCCCTGTGGTTGGGGTGGTGGGGGTGGTGCGGGTGGTTGGTGTGATGGGTGTGGTGCGCGGCGCGCCGGGGGGCGGTGGCCGAGCCGGCTCGGCCACCGCCGGAACACCGGGGCGGTCTACAGGTAGAGGACCCGGCAGCGCAGGCTGCCGACCAGCCGGCCGCAGCGCAGCGCGGCCCGGGCCAGCCAGGCGGCGCGCCGCTCGGCCGCGCGCAGCGGGTCGGCGGCGTGGGAGAGCAGCCACCACCACTCGGCGCGGACGGTGCGCGGCGGTGAGGCGGGCATGCCGGCGGCGCGGAACGCCCGGTAGAGCACGGGATGGGACCTGCCGTAGCGGTAGGACTGCCGCACGGCGCCGCGCAGCGTGGGGCGGAGCTGGTAGTGCACGACGGCGTCCGGGGCAAAGCCGAGGGCGTCGCCGGCGAGCTGGGCGCGCCAGAAGAACTCGACGTCGTCGCAGCCGTAGGTGTAGCTCTCGTCGAAGCCGCCGAGCCGGGCCCACAGCTCGGCGCGGACACCGCAGTTGGCGCCCAGCGGGTAGGGCAGGAAGTCGAAGGTGCGGGAGAGTTCGGCCCGGGGTTTGGGCGGGCGGGCGGCGAGGGCCACCGGGCCGTTGAGGCTCACCCGTTCCAGGGCGCCGCCCACCGCCGGCGCGTGGCGCAGGGCGCGCGCCATCGCGTCGATCCAGCCGGGGGTGACGACGTCGTCGGCGTCGCAGAACAGGAACAGTTCCCCCCGGGCGTGCCGGCAGCCCGTGTTCCGGGCGCGGTTGACGCCGGGTGGGCCGGGGGCCCGCACCAGGCGCAGCCCGGGCATGTGCGGCAGGCGGGCGGCGACGACGGCGGGGGTGGCGTCGCGCGAGCCGTTGTCGACGACGATGACCTCCCACGGCCCGGCGTAGCGCTGCCGGGCGAGGGCGTCGAGCTGGCGGCCGAGGGTGGCGGCCGCGTCGCGCGCCGGGACGACGACGGACACGAACGGGAGCGGCTCGGGCCGCGTCCCCGGGGTTCGCCGCCCGGCGTCGTCCCCGCTCATCGTGCCACCCCGTCCTCCCCGCGCATGGTGCTCGCCCGTCGCCCCCGCACGTCGCCCCCGCACGTTGTCCCCGGCTCGTTGTCCCCGGCTCGTCGTCCGCGGCCGGCCCGTGGTCAGCTCCCGCTGACCGGCGCCACCGGCTCGACGGGGCCGGGCGCGACGGTCTCCACCGCAGCGACGACGGCCGCGGTGTCCCGGAGGTCGGAGAGGACCACGTCGGCGCCGGCCGCGCGCAGCGCCTCGGCCGTGGTGCCGCCGGTGGCGACGCCGATGACCCGCGCCCCGCCGTCCCTGCCGGCCCGCACGTCGCGGGTGGTGTCGCCGATCAGCACGGTGTTCTCCCGGCCGAAGGCCGCGCCGTAGCGGGCCCGGGCCCGGGTCTGGGCGACGGGGACCAGGTGGGAGCGGACGGTGGCGTCCGAGCCGTAGCCGCCCGCCTCGAAGTCCACGTAGGCGTGCAGGTCGAAGGTGCGCAGCTTCAGGTCGGCGTTGGGCCGCAGGTTGCCGGTCAGCAGCGACTGCACCACGTCGGGCCGTGCGTGCAGCGCGGTGAGCGCGTCGACGGCGCCGGGCAGCACCCGGCCGTGTTCGCGCAGCTCCGCCGTGGCGGCGCGCAGCGCGTGCACGACGGCCGCCGCGACCTCCTCCTCGGTGACCCCGGTGACGCCGTGGCGGTCGAGCAGGTCGCGCATGATCTCCAGTTCGGTGCGGCCGTCGGTCTCGACGGCGGCCACCGGCGGCCGGCCGGTCAGCAGGGCGAAGGCCCGTGGGTACACGGACGGGCCGGCGGGTCCGCTGACCATCAGCGTGTGGTCGATGTCCCACAGCACCAGCGTCCGGGGCCGGTCGGCGGTCGGCGTGCTGCTCGGGGGCGTACTCGTCACGGCCATCTCCTCATGCGGGCTCGGCTGCCTCTGCCTGTCCACCAGTCACCAGTCACCGGTCATCACTGACACACACCACCACGCCCACGCCGCGGCACCACGGGACCACCACCGCGGGCACCGCCGCGTCGGCGGCCCGGGGGCCGCGTGCGGCTCACCCGCCCGGCACCGGCACCGGCGGCGGCACCGGCGGCAGCCGGTAGGGGCCGCGGCCGCAGAGGCAGGCGGCACCGCGCCCCGCGGCCAGGGCCAGCGCCTCGGCCGGCCCGACGCGGGTGCCGAGGGCGTACGCCAGGGCGGCGGCGAAGGTGTCGCCCACGCCGTAGCTGTCCACCGGTGGTCCGGGCGGCGGCACCGCCGGGTAGCGCCCGGCGGGTCCGCCGGCTCGGGAGTACCGGCCGCCGCGCCCGCCGTCGGTGACGACCAGCAGGTCGGGCGGGCGGGGCAGCAGCGTCGGGTCGTAGCGCTCGGCCGGGTCCTCGCCGCTGCCGACCAGGGCGTCCACCCGGACCCCGGCCGCGGCGACGGTGGCCAGCTCCCTGGTGGTCGCCACCAGCACCGGCGCGCGGCGGGCCGTCCGCAGCACCCCGACGTCCCCGGCGACGAAGTGGACCGCGTCGTACCCCGCGAGGGTGTCCCAGGGCAGCGGGTCGTCGGTGGCGGGTTGCAGGCGGGGGCCGAGGGTCGTGGTGGTGCGTTCCCCGGTGTCGTCCACCAGGCTGACGGCGCCCCGGGTGGGCCCGTCCCGCTTGGCTGCCAGCACCCGGACGCCGAGCGATCCGAGCAGTTCCCGGGTGCGCGCGCCGGAGCGGTCGTCGCCGAGGGCGGTGAAGAAGGTGCACTCCCCGGCCAGCGCGGCGAGCTGCACCGCGGCGACGGCGCCGCCGCCGGCCGGGCCCTCCCAGGCGATGTCGGCGTGGATCACCTCGCCGCGCCGCGGGACGTGCTCGGCCCGGGCGATGGTGGTCCACTCGACGTGCCCGACGACCGCGACCCGCGTCGTTCCGTTGCCCATGGGAAACCCCCTCCCGACCCGACCTCCGGCCCGACTTCCGACCCGACTCCCGGCCCGCCCTGCGGCCGTGTCCGGCGCCTCGTCCCGGCGGGCTCGCCGGGGCCCGGCCCACCGCCGTACGGCACCCGCGTCGCGCGACCGTCACCGCCGCGCTCCACGGGGTGGCACGCGGGCGTGGCGCAGCCGTCCTCACGCTGCGCCACGGAAAGTCCCATGAGTGTTACACGCAGGCGCGCCGGCCAGGAAGACACGGGCTTCCCGACAAAACACCCAATCACGGCGAATCGCCGCCCGGCCGGGCGGTTTGGCTCAATCCAGCGCGTGGTGGTGTGCTCACTGCGGGGAGCGGGCAGCGTTGTCGCCGGACGGCCCGGATGCGAGCCGACGCGCGCCCCGTGACCCGCGCACCGCGGACGGCGAACCGCGAACCACGAACCGCGCACCGCGGACGTGAACCGCGAACCGTGAACCGCGAGAACCACACGCGTCACATGAGCCGCACGGGCAACACGAGTCAGCACCGACGCACGAGTCGGCCCGGGGCGGCGAACGGACGGCGAACGGACGGCGAACGGATCGGACAGCGAGGGAGACGAGCGATGACCGTGGTACCGACAGGGGACGCACGCGCGTCGGAGGGCGGGGACGTCGCCGACGTCCTGAACCACTACTACTACCCGCCGGACCGGTTACGCGTCGTCCGCGGCGAGGGGATCTACCTCTACGACGCGGACGGCCGGCGCTACCTGGACTGCGCCTCGGGGACGTTCAACCTCACGCTGGGTTACTCCCACCCCGAGATCGTCGAGACGATCCGCGCCCAGGCGTCCGACCTCATCCACGTGACCTCCAAGTTCCAGTCCGGCCCGGTGAACGCCCTGGTCAGCCGGCTGGCCGAGATCGCCCCGGCGGGGCTGACCCGGGTGCACCTGAAGTCGGCCAGCGGCTCGGACGCCAACGAGAGCGCCATCAAGATCGCCCAGCACCACACCGGCAACCCGGACGTCATCACGCTCTTCCGCGGCCACCTCGGCCAGACCATGGGCATGATCAACGCCTCCGGCGCCGCCTTCCGCCGCGCCCCGTTCCCCGTCCAGCTGCCCGGCGTGGTGCACGTCCCCGACCCGTACTGCCTGCGCTGCTTCTACAAGCAGGAGCGCGCCACCTGCGGGCTGCTGTGCGTGGAACGGATCCACGACTTCATCGACTACGCCAGCTCCGGGCGGGTGGCGGCCGTCGTGCTCGAACCGATCTCCGGCAACGGCGGCAACATCCTGCCGCCCGAGGGCTACCTCCAGGCGCTGCGCGAGCTGTGCGACGAGCGCGGCATCCTGCTGGTCTTCGACGAGATCCAGACCGGCTTCGGCCGCACCGGCCACATGTTCGCCTCCGACACCTTCGGCGTCAGCCCGCACATGCTGACCTTCGGCAAGGGCCTCGGCGGCTCCGGCATGCCGATCGCCGGCATCCTCACCGAGGAGCGGCTCACCGGCCTCGCCGGCCACCACATCAACGCCACCTTCGGAGGAAACGTTCTTGCCGCCTCCGCCGCGGTGAAGACCATCGAGATCATCAGCCGCCCCGGCTTCCTGGAGAACGTCCGCACGGTCGGCGCCCACGTCATGGCGCGGCTGCGCGAGATGGCCGCGAAGGTCCCGTTCCTCGGCGACGTCCGCGGCGCCGGGCTGATGATCGGCGTCGAGATCGTCGACGCCGAGGGCCGGCCGGACCCCCGGCTCACCAACCACCTCGCCGAACTCGGCGTGGAGCACGGGCTGCTGCTGCGCACCTCGCTCTACGGCTTCGGCAACGTCCTGAAGGTCCGCCCGGCGCTGATCATGACCCTCGCGGAGGCCGACGAGATGTGCGACCTGCTGGAACGCCTCTTCTGGGCGGCGGCCTCGTGAGGGCGCTGGTGCAGGGCCTGGCCGAGCGGATCTGGCAGGTCGTCCACGAGGCGCGCGGCGGCGCCGGCCACCACACCGTGTCCGGCCGCTACGTGGACGGCACCACGCTCGGCGGCGACGCGGAGTTCCCGGTGGACGTCCTCGCCGAACGCGCCACCTGGGACTACCTGCGCGAACGCGGCGAGACCGTCGCGGTCTACACCGAGAGCGAGGGCCTGCGGGTGATCGGCGACGACCCGCGCCACCTGCTGGTGGTCGACCCCATCGACGGCACCCGCGGAGCCGCCGCCGACCTGGAGATGGCCTGCGTCTCGATCGCCGCCGCCCGGTTCACCGCCTCGCCCACCATCGGCGACATCGAGTACGCGATCCTCAAGGAGGTCAAGACCGGGCACTGGATGTACGCCGACGCCGACGGCACCGGCATCGAGACCGGCGGATACACCGGCCCACCGCTGCCCCGCCTCGGCACCACCGAGGACCCGGAACGGATGTTCTGGTCGCTGGAGTTCAACGGCCACCCGGCCCGGCTGATGATCGACGCCTACGGCCACCTGATCGACGCCTCCGCCAACCGCGGCGGCGTGTACGTCTTCAACAGCGCCTCCTTCTCCATCTCCCGGATCATCACCGGGCAGATGGACGCCTACGTCGACATCGGCAACCGGCTGCTGCGCGACCACCCGGAGACCGAGGCGGACTTCCGCCGGGTCGGCCACGGCAGCGTGCTGCACCTGTTCCCCTACGACATCGCGGCCAGCGTCTACCTGGCCGAGCGGGCCGGGGTCGTCATCACGGACGCCTACGGCGACTCGCTGCACGACACCCTGCTGCTGGACATCGGGCCGGCCAACCAGCGCTCCTGCGTCGCCGCCTGCACGCCCAAGCTGCACCAGGCCCTGCTCTCCCAGATCCGCTGGTGACCGGCGGCCGACCGGCACCCCGACGAGCGAGGAGGAGCCCCGACCGATGGACACCCCGGCCGACGCCCACACCGCCGAACCCCACACCACCGCCGACGCCCACGCCGCCCCGCAGCCGCCGGACGCCGTCCTCGGCACCCACGACGCCGCCGAACGCGACGCCCTGACGGCCGCCGCCGCCCACCTCGGCCTGGAGATCGGCACGGAGATCCTGGACGGCGGCTCCCCCGCCCGGGTGCACCGGGCACGCGCCGCCGACGGCACGGAGGTCGTGGTCAAGGTGCTGGCCGCCCGGCCCGGCGCCGTCGACGGCCACGACCTGGACTCCTTCCGCGGCAAGCTCCGGCAGCTCCAGCACATCCGGCACCGGGCGCCCCGCCTCGGCGCCCGCTACCTGCCCGTGCTGCACAGCGCGGAGGGGGCCGGCTGGGCCGCCTACACCACGCCCCACTACCCCTCCCAGGACCTCGCCGCCTGCCTGCGGCAGGGCCCCGGCGACACCGAAGCCTTCCTCGCCCGGCACGACGCCGTGGCCACCGACCTCTTCCTGCACGGCTACGGCGGGGACGGCGGGCGGCTCGCCGCGCCCGGACGGCACCTGGCCGACGTGCACATCGGCCGGTTCCTGCGCCGCCTGCCGGTACTCCAGGCCAGCCTGCCGGAGGTCGGGCACGCGGAGGAACTCGTGGTCAACGGCGTCCCCTGCCGGGCCCCCGGCCCGCTGCTGCGCCACCTGCTGAACACCGAGGGCGACCTGCTGGACCGCCTCGGGCCCACCCGCCTCGGCTTCCCCGCCCACGGCGACGCCAACATCCGCAACGTCCTCACGGCGACGGCCGGCGACGCCCCCGGCGACTTCCGGATCATCGACCCGCGCGGCTCGACCGAGCCGTGGGATCCCGTCTACGACCTCGCCAAGACCCTGTTCAGCCTCACCGTGTGGGACCCCATGCTGCGCCTCGGCATCGAGGCGCACCGCTCGGCGGGCGGCGGCTCCGGGCGGCGCGCCGAGTACACGGTCCGCTTCCGGCACCCCGTCTACCCGGGCTACCGGGCGGCGGCCCACCGCTTCCTGCCGCACCTCCAGGCCGGCGAGCTGCCCGGCGCCCTCTTCGCGGACGACCCGCGCTGGCGGGACCGGCTGCTGCTCACCCACGACCTGCACGTGCTGGCGGAGGCGCCCTGCCGGCTGTCCGACCGCAAGCCGAAGCCGAACGTGGACGGGCGGGACTCGCCACCGGAGGAACTGGCGCTCGGCCACTACCTGCTGGGGACGCTGCTGATCAACGACCTGGTGGGGCAGTTGACCGGCCGCGCCGAACCGGACGCCGACCGGCACCTCGCCCTGGTCACCGGCGGCCCGCCGCCCCGGTGAGCCGCCCACCAGGCGCCCACGCGCCCAGACACGCGCCCCGCCCCCGCCAGCGTCCCGGGCACCACGGGCCTCACCCTTCGCACCAGGCCCAGGACTCACACCAGGCCCCAGGGATCACACCGGCCCCAGGGCAGGCGTGACCCGAGGACCTCGGTGGGCCCCCCTGATTCCACACTCCCAGATGGAACGGTGCGGGCGGCAGTCCCCATTCGCCGCCTGTGGACAACTCGGCGTCAGCCCCGGTCACAGCGGTTGCTCCGGCGCCCGTCCCGTGCACCGCTCCCGGCCGACGCTCCCATCGGGTCAGTGCCGTTCGCCCCGCCGCATGTCGGCCAGGGCGGTTTCAAGATCAGGGCCGAGGAGGCCGTGGTGGAGACTGCGCAGCACCAACCGCGCCGGGCGGCGGGGAGTGGCGGGCGCGTCGGCCGCGCGTGCCGGGATCACCCGGGTGGGCAGCCGCAGCGCGTCCCGGATCCGGGACATCAGGGCGAACCGGGTGACCACCTCGGCGCCGCCGTAGTGCAGCACGCCGCTGGCGTCCCACAGCCGTTCCAGCGCCGGTGCCAGGCTCGGCAGGTACACCGGCGCGCACACCACGTCGACCTGTGCCGGGGTGGTGGGCGCGGCGAAGCGGGCCATGAACCGGTCGGAGAACGGGCTGCGGCCGTACACCAGCGGGATCCGCACCACCAGGTGCTCCCCGGCCGCCTCCAGCAGGACGTCCTCGGCGGCGCACTTGGTCCGCCCGTAGACGTTCAGCGGCGCGCGCAGGTCCGGCTCGACGTAGAACTCCCGGGTGCCGTCGAAGACGTTGTCGCTGGAGAGCAGCAGCAGTTTGGTGCCGGTGCCGCGCACGGCCGACAGCAGCACCTCGACGGAGCGCACGTTCAGCGCCTGGGCCAGGGCGGGATCGGCCTCCGCCGCGGCGAGGTCGACCAGGCCGGCCGCGTGCACCACCAGGTCGAAGCCCTGGCCGGCCAGTTCGCGCAGTCCCCACTCGTCGCGCAGGTCCAGCCGCACCAGCCCGGGCACGCACCGGGCGGCGCGCGTCCCCACCACGTCGTGCCGGGCGGACAGGTCGCGGTACAGCCCGCCGCCGACGTAGCCGGAGGCCCCCAGTAACAGCACCCTCATCCGCGGGCCCTCCCTGCTCCACCGCGACCCACCGTGACCCACCCCCAACTATCCCCTCGGGTGGCCGGCCCGGTAAGGCCGGATACCCGCCACCGCGGGAGAAGGCCCGTCACCGCGTGACAGGGCCCGCCGACGTGAGAAGGCCCGCCAACCTGAGAAGGAGAGTGCGCCCATGGACGACCGGATCGGCATGCCCGCCCTGGTGATCGGCTCCGGGACCCGGGCCGGGACCGGCTCGGCCGCCACGCTCGGCGGGGCCGCGCCGGAGCTGGTCGTCCGGCCCGTTCCCCGGCCGCTGGGACCGGACGACGTGCTGGTGCGGGTCGCCGCCACCGGCGTCTGCGGCACGGACCGCGGCATCGTGCTCGGGGAGTTCCCCGCCCTGCCCGGGGTGGTCCTCGGCCACGAGGCGGCGGGCGAGGTCGCCGCCACCGGCGCCGCCGTGAGCTCGGTGCGGCGGGGCGAGCGGGTGGTCGTGAACCCGACGTACTTCTGCGGGCGGTGCCGGCCGTGCCGCCGGAACCTGGCGGCGCACTGCGTGGCCAAGGAGGGCCGGGAGGTCGGGGTGGACCGCGACGGCACGATGGCCGGGTACGTCGTCGTCCCGGAACGCTTCGCGCATCCGCTGCCCGCCGGGGTGTCCTACCGGCGGGCGGCCCTGGTGGAGCCGCTGGCCTGCGTGCTGAACAACCTGACCGCCGCGGCGCCGCGCTGGGACGACCGGGTGCTGGTGGTCGGGGCGGGGCCGATCGGCTCGCTGTGCGCGATGGTGCTGGCGGTGCGCGGGGCGCGGGTCAGCGTGGCCGAGCGGGACGCCGGCCGGCTGGCGCTCGCCCGGGAGCTGCTGCCGTCCGCGGTGGGGGTGCTCGCGGTGGGTGCGGACGGGCTGGCGGCCGTGCCGGAGCTGCGGCGCGCGGCGCCGGACGTGATCGTCGACACCACGGGGCTGCTGCTCGGGGAGGCGATGAGCGTGGTGGCCACCGGCGGCACGGTGGTCGTGATGGGCGAGCGGGAGCCGGCCACCGCCCGGATCGCGCTGCGGCCCCTGGTCACCCGGGGAGTTCGGGTGGTGGGCGCCGGCCCGTACCCGCCGCACCTGTTCGAGGCGGCGCTCGACCTCGCCCCGGGCCTTCCGCTGGAGTCCCTGGTGACACACGCGCTGCCGCTGGAGCGCTACCCCGATGCCTTCGCCCTGCTCGGTGCGCCCCTCCCGCCGGCCGGCCGGGGCGGGGACGCCGACGCGAAAGCGGGCGGGGGCAGGGACGCGGGCGCGGCCCCGGTAGCCGGCGGCTACGCGGCGATGAAGGTGCTCCTGGTCTCCGATCCGGCCCTCATGGCCGGCTCCGGCGGGTGACCGGCGGCCCGCGCGCCCGGTCGTCGGCGCCGGCGGCGGGGCGGACGGCGCAGCGGACGGCGGGGGCGCAGCGGACGGCGGGGGCGGAGCGGACGGCGGGAGGGCTCGCCGTCCGCTCGGCCCCGTCACGCGGCGGGAGGCCCGCCGGCTACCGGTGGTCGAACCAGGCCATCGCGGCGGTCGCGCGGTCGTTGTAGCCGAACAGCGCCTGGTTCTCCCAGGCGTTCCCGGAGGAGGGATCGGCCGGGTCCCAGCCGTTGCCGGTCACGGCCGTCCAGGTCGGCTCCCAGTAGAAGACGCCCAGCCCGCGGCCGTTCGGCACCGCCTCCACCACGTTCATCACGTCCCGCAGGTTGGCGGCCTGCCCGGCCTGGGTCGCCGGGTAGCCGGGGACCAGCTGGTCGGAGGTGCCGACGATGTTCCCCAGCGAGTCGTCGTTGGCGAGGGTGAAGGCGTACGCCGTCTCGGCCACGAAGACCGGCTTGCCGTACCGGGCCGCCAGCCCGTCCAGGGTGGTCTGGAGGTCGTTCAGCGCGCCGTGCCAGTAGCCGTAGTACGACACCCCGATGGCATCGAAGGGCACGCCCCGGGAGGTGGCCTGGTCGAAGAAGGTCCGCGCCCCCTCGTAGTCGCCGCCCTCCGCGAGGTGCAGGGCGACCCGTGTCGAGGGGTTCACCGCCTTCACCGCGTTGGCGCCGGACGTGAGCATGGCGGCCAGGTTGCCCCAGTTGGCGGTGGATCCCTCCGGCCACAGCATCCCGCCGTTGATCTCGTTGCCCACCTGCACCATGTCCGCAGTGGTGCCCTGTGCCTTGAGGGCGTTGAGCACGTCGTGGGTGTGGTTGTAGACGGCGGTGCTCAGCTGCCCGGCCGTGTATCCGGACCAGGCGGCGGGCTTGGTCTGCTGGCCCGGATCCGCCCAGCGGTCGGAGTAGTGGAAGTCCACCAGCAGGCCCATGCCGAGCGCCTTGATCCGCTTGGCCATGGCGAGGACCTGCGTCTTGTTGTTGTAGCCGTCGGCCGGGTCGACCCACACCTTCAGCCGGGCGTAGTTCATGCCGGCGGAGTTCAGGATGGTGAGCGCGTCGCCGGCGGCACCACCCGCGTAGCGGTAGACGCCGCCGAGGTCCTCGCTCTTCTTCAGCGAGGAGACGTCGCCGCCGGTGATGGCCAGGCCGGTCGCGCCCGGGGTGAAGGAGATGTCGTCGACGTTGATCCAGTTCCCCGCGTTGGCGTCGGAGACGATGCTGATCGTGCACTGGTTGCTGGTCACCCGGACGGAGGTGACCAGGCGCACCCAGGCGCCGTTGGGGGTCGGCGGCAGGTCGGTGCGCTGCTCGGCGCTGCCGCAGTTGCGCAGCGCCAGGTAGGCGGCGTTCTGCCCGCCGCTGGACCGCACCCAGGCGGTCAGCGTGTGGGAGCCGTTGGTCAGGCCGTCCAGGTACTGGTACGTCTCGACGGCGTAGGCGCGGGAGGCCCAGTGGGTGAGCCGGTAGGAGCCGGAGCGGCCGCCCGCCTCGGTGAAGGAGGCGCCGGCGTGGCCGCCGGCGGAGTAGGTGCTCCAGCCGCTGGGGGTGGCGGTGCCGGTGCCGTCGGCCTCAAAGCCGGTGTTGACCGGGGTGCTGGCCGCGTGGGCGGTGCTCGGCGGGGCGACGAGCGCGGCGGCGCCGACCAGCAGGGCCGTCGCCGCGCGGGCGAGCAGGCGGCGGACACCGCCCGGCCGGGGGTGCGGGGATGCGTGTCGCATGGGTCGTGTCCTCTTCGACAATGCGGGGCCCACAGCAGCCGGTTCGCCGCCCGAAACGGACCCTCGGTTGGGAACGTGCACACCTGGGCATGGCCGTGTTGCAGCAAGAGAACCGCACCTGATGGGACATGACAACCCCGGGGAGCCCATTTCCCTGGGAACGTGCACAGACCAGGAGGCCGCCGGGGCGCCGTACTCGGCCGGGAGCCCACACGCCAGGCCGGGACGCCACGCCCACCCAGGGCGTGGCGTCCCTCCGCCGCGGCGGCGGTGCGGGCAGGCGGGCTCAGATGCCGTGACGGCGCTCGCCGGCCACCCGCTCGCAGACCTCGGCCTCCACCTCGGGCGAGAAGCCGTGGGAGGGGCCGTGGGAGGGGCCGGCCGCCACCGGCGCGCGCCGGGCGGCGAGGGCCAGCCGCTCGTCCTCGGCCAGCAGATCGGCGTTGATCGCCCCCGCGGCCCGCAGCCCGCCGGCCGCCGCCACCACGACCTGGGCGGTCAGGTCGGCGGCGTTGCCGGCCACCCACACGCCGGGGACGCTGGTCGCTCCGGCGGGATCGGCGACGACGTGGTCCCCCACCACCCAGCCGTCCATCACCCGCTCGGTGGTCTCCACGCCCAGGCCGGCGAGCAGGCCGGCCCGGGCGGTGCCGCGCGTGGCGACCACCAGCGCCCGGCACGGGACGACCCGGCCGCCGGCCAGCCGCACGCCGCTGAGCCGGCCGGCCGCGTCCCCGGCCGAAGTCGTCTCCAGCCCCGCCACCCGGCCGTCCACGACGGCGATCCCGCGGGCGGCCAACCGCTCGTACTGCTCGTCGTCGGGCTCCACGGTGTCGTGCAGGAAGAGCGTCACCCGCTCGCTCCACTGCCGCCACAGCAGCGCCTGGTGCACCGCCAGCGGGCCGGTGGCCAGGACGCCGATGGGCTGGTCGCGGACCTCCCACCCGTGGCAGTAGGGGCAGTGCAGCACGTCGCGCCCCCACAGTTCGGCCAACCCGGGCACGTCCGGGAGCTCGTCGACCAGTCCGGTGGTCACCAGCAGCCGCCGGGCCGCGACGGCGGAGCCGTCCTCCAGCACCACCCGGAAGTCCCCGCCCTCCGGGCGCTCCACCGAGACGACGCGCCCGGCGACGACCTCGCCGCCGTACCCGGACACCTCGGCCCGCCCCACGGCCACCAGCTCCGCCGGCGGCACGCCGTCCAGGCCCAGGTAGTTGTGGACCCCCTCGGCCGGCGCGTTGCGCGGCTCACCCGAGTCGATCACCAGCACCGAACGCCGCGCCCGGGCCAGCGTCAGCCCGGCGCTCAGGCCGGCGGCTCCCCCGCCGACCACCACCACGTCGTACCGCCCGCTCCGGGCCTGCCCACCAGGCCGCGCGGTCCGGGCCCGCTCTCCGGGCCGTGCCGTCCGCGCCGCGGTCCTCGCCGTCGTCATGCGAACCACCTCCGAGTCAGATGGTTCGCCGACCTCCGCACTGTTGGCAAACATTCTTGCCGAGGTGGCAAACTGGTGGGGTGACCGACAACCCGACCGACGACCTGACCCCCGTCCTGACCGCCGTGGGGCCCCGGCTGCGCGCGCTGCGCCGGCAGCGCGGCACCACGCTGACGCAGCTCGCCGAGACCACCGGCATCTCGGTGAGCACGCTCTCCCGGCTGGAGTCCGGCCAGCGCCGCCCCACCCTGGAACTGCTGCTCCCACTGGCCCGGGCGCACCGGGTGCCGCTGGACGAGCTGGTGGGCGCGCCGCCCACCGGCGACCCGCGGGTCCATCCGCGGCCGTTCACCCGGCACGGCCGCACGTTCGTGCCGCTGACCCGCCACCTCGGCGGAATGCACGCCTTCAAGCTGGTCATCCCCGGCGGCTCCGGCGACGAGCCGCTGGAGCCGCGGGTGCACGAGGGCTACGAGTGGCTGTACGTCCTGGCCGGCCGGCTGCGGCTGGTGCTGGGCGAGCACGACCTGGTGCTGACCGCGGGCGAGGCGGCCGAGTTCGACACCCGCACCCCGCACGCGTTCTGCAGCGCCGGGCCGGACCCGGTGGAGGTGCTGAGCCTCTTCGGCGAGCAGGGGGAACGCATGCACGTCCGCGCCCGCCCCTCCTCGAAGTGACCGCGGCGAGGGGGCCGGCGGGCCCGCGCCGATCGATCCAGCCGGCCGCCGGCGCCTAGCGGACGCTCCGACTGGGCCTGTCCTCCCCCTCCGGATCGGCGCGCCCGGCACCCTCCCCCCACGCCCGGCCCGCCGTCCCACTCGGGCCGCCGCCCGCCCGCCCGCGCCGACGCCGCTCGCGGCGCCCCACGCCACCTCCCTCGCTGCGCCCCACGCCACGTCCCACGCCGCGCCCATCCCGGTACCGCCGGACGAGGCGGGCCACCGCCGCCACCGCCGGCCCGGCGAGCACGGCCACCACGATGATCAGCCAGCCCGTGCCGCCGCCGTCCTGGTAGGTGGCGCGGGCAGTGGTGCCCACGCCGACGTAGACCAGCGACCAGACGACCGAGGAGGCCGCCGACCAGCCGACGAAGCGCCGGAACGGCATGCGCACCGTGCCCGCGACGACCGGCGCCAGCGCCTGCACCACCGGGAGGAAGCGGATGCTCACCAGCGTCCAGGCGCGACCGGCCCAGAACGCCTCCGCCCGCCGCCACTGCTCCTCGCTCAGCCGGCGCCCCAGCCGGCTCCGGCGGATCCCGGGCCCGAACCGGCGGCCGATCCGGTAGCCGGCGACCTCCCCGAGCAGCGAGCCGGCCGCGGTCGCGGCGACCAGCGCGAGGTAGTTCCCCGGGCCGGCCACCGTCGTGCCGGCGAGCACCACCACGGCGTCCGCCGGGACGAAGACCCCCACGAGCACCGTGGTCTCCAGGGCCATGAAGAGGGCGGCGACGCATAACACCAGGTGCGGGCTGAGCTGGCCCACCGCCTCGACGACGGAGCCGACGACGTCGTTCACCACGCGGCCCCGAGGCGCGCCGTGCCGGATTCGGCGAGTGTCATGCCGGAAACGCTGCCCGTTCGGCCGCGCCCACCACCATCCGGGGAGCACCCCATTCGCCCCCGAGTCCGGCCCGGGATCCCCCGCAGGGCTCCCCGGCGCCGACCCCGACTCCACCACCTCCGCCCCGGACTCCGGCTCCACGCCGGCGCCCCGTCAGGCGGTCCACCAGGCGGTCCGGGCTCCCCCTTGCGCCTACATACCCATGGGGGGTATACATTCTCCACGACAGAGATACCCCGAGCGGGTATCAAGGATTGGGCGACGGGCGACCGGCCGAGGCGGCCCCGCCAACCCGAGGAGCCGAGGAGCGGCGATGAGTACTGCGGCACCCGCGAGTGGTCAGGTGGAGCTGGCGATCGGCGGCATGACCTGCGCCTCCTGCGCCGCGCGGATCGAGAAGCGGCTGAACCGGATGGAGGGCGTGGAGGCCACGGTCAACTACGCCACCGAGAAGGCCCGGGTGAGCTTCGGCCCGGACGTGGCGGTGGCCGACCTGATCGCCACCGTCGAGAAGACCGGCTACACCGCCGCGCTGCCCACCCCGCCCCGGCCCGCGCCCCGCCCGAGCGCCCCCTCCGCCGACGGCTCCCGCTCCGACGGCTCCGGCGCCCTCGCCGGTTCGGCCGCACCGCCCGAACCGGACGCGCCCGACGGACCGGACGAACTCGCCCCGCTACGGCAGCGGCTGGTCACCGCCGTGGTGTTGGCGGCGCCGGTGATCGCCCTGGCGATGGTCCCCGCCTGGCAGTTCACCTACTGGCAGTGGCTGTCGCTGGCGCTGGCCGGCCCGGTGGTGACCTACGCGGCGTGGCCGTTCCACCGCGCGGCCTGGACCAACCTGCGGCACGGCGCCGCCACCATGGACACCCTGGTCTCCGTCGGGACGCTGGCGGCCTTCGTGTGGTCGCTGTGGGCGCTGTTCTTCGGCCACGCCGGCATGCCCGGGATGACCCACGGATTCGAACTGACCATCGCCCCCAGCGACGGCGCCGGCAACATCTACCTGGAGGCCGCCGCCGGCGTCACCGCCTTCATCCTCGCCGGACGCTACTTCGAGGCCCGCTCCAAGCGCCGCGCCGGCGCCGCCCTGAGGGCCCTGCTGGAACTCGGCGCCAAGGACGTCACCGTGCTGCGGCCGGACGGCCGTGAGGAGCGCGTCCCCGTCGACACGCTCGTCCCCGGCGACCTGTTCGTCGTCCGTCCCGGCGAGAAGATCGCCACCGACGGCGAGATCGTCGAGGGGACCTCCGCCGTGGACGCCTCCATGCTCACCGGCGAGTCGGTCCCGGTCGAGGTCGCCCCCGGCAGCCCGGTCACCGGCGCCACCGTCAACGCCGGCGGACGCCTCGTCGTCCGCGCCACCCGCGTCGGCGCCGACACCCAGCTCGCCCGCATGGCACGCCTGGTCGAGGACGCCCAGAACGGCAAGGCCGCCGCCCAGCGGCTGGCCGACCGCATCTCCGCCGTCTTCGTGCCCATCGTCATCGCGCTCGCCGTCGCCACCCTCGGCTTCTGGCTGGCAGCCGGCGTCGGCCCGGCCGCCGCCTTCACCGCCGCCGTCGCCGTCCTCATCATCGCCTGCCCCTGCGCCCTCGGCCTGGCCACGCCCACCGCGCTGATGGTCGGCACCGGGCGCGGCGCCGCGCTCGGCATCCTGATCAAGGGCCCGGAGACCCTGGAGACCACCCGCAAGGTCGACACCATCGTGCTGGACAAGACCGGCACCGTCACCACCGGCCGGATGACCCTGCTGGCCGTGCACACCGCCGACGGCGAGGACGAGCGCGAGGTGCTGCGGCTCGCCGGCGCCCTGGAGCACGCCTCCGAACACCCCATCGCCCAGGCCGTGGCCACCGCAGCCACCGAGCGCCTCGGCACCCTGCCCACCCCGGAGGACTTCGGCAACGTGCCCGGACTCGGCGTCCAGGGCGTCGTCGACGGCCACGCCGTCCTGGTCGGCCGGGAACGCCTGCTGGCCGAGTGGGAGCAGCCCCTGCCCGCCGACCTGGAACGGGCGCTGAAGGCCGCCGAGGCCGCCGGCCGCACCGCCATCGCCGTCGGCTGGGACGGCCGGGCCCGCGCCGTCCTGGAGGTGGCCGACGCCGTCAAGCCCACCTCCGCCGAGGCCATCACCCGGCTGCGCGCCCTCGGCCTGACCCCCATCCTGCTCACCGGCGACAACCGCACCGTCGCGGAGGCCGTCGCCCGCGAGGTCGGCATCGCCGCCGACGACGTGATCGCCGAGGTGATGCCGGAGGACAAGGTCGACGTGGTGCGACGGCTCCAGCGCGAGGGGCGTTCGGTGGCCATGGTCGGCGACGGGGTCAACGACGCCGCCGCCCTCGCCCAGGCCGACCTCGGCCTGGCCATGGGCACCGGCACCGACGCCGCCATCGAGGCCGGCGACCTCACCCTGGTGCGCGGCGACCTGCGCGTGGCCGCCGACGCCATCCGGCTGGCCCGCCGGACCCTGCGCACCATCCACACCAACCTGTTCTGGGCCTTCGCCTACAACGTCGCCGCACTCCCGCTGGCCGCCGCCGGCCTGCTCAACCCGATGATCGCCGGCGCCGCGATGGCCTTCTCGTCCGTCTTCGTCGTCGGCAACAGCCTCCGACTGCGCCGCTTCCGCTGACCCCCTCCCGGATCCGCTGAGCTCCGGATCCTCCACTGACCATCCGCCAACCGCCCGCGCAGCGAGGGGGCGGGCCGGTGCCCTGGCAACCGGCCCGCCCCTCGCGCACGTGGCTGACCGGTGCCGAGGTCCTGTGGGTGGGACGTGTGACCGGCCCGACAGGTCATTGGACCAGGTCGGTGTGCGGATGCTCGGGAGAGGCGGGGCAGACGTAGAGCTGCATGTTGTCCGCGCTGCCCACTTCGACCTTCGTCGGCTGCGCCGGGTTCAGGCCGGCGCGATGACTGGCGGCGTAGGCGGCGGCCCGCTCCTCCTGCCCCAGGCGGAGCGAACGCGCAGCCCGCCCGCACCCCCGCCGGTCACATCTCCCGCTCCCCGTGCGTCATGGAGTACGACAGACCCACACGAGGAAGCGAGACCCATGGCCGAGCACGAGTACCTGGCGGAACGGTTCGAGGCGCACCGGGCCCATCTGCGCGCGGTGGCCTACCGCATGCTGGGCTCCCTCAGCGAGGCCGAGGACGCCGTCCAGGAGGCCTGGCTCAGGCTCAGCCGATCCGACGCCGGCGACATCGGCAACCTCGGCGGCTGGCTGACCACCGTCGTCGGCCGGGTCTGCCTGGACATGCTGCGTTCGCGCACCGCACGGCGCGAGGAGCCACTGGACGACGCGGATCCGCACGCCCACGCCCCGCACCGCGTGCCCGACCCGATCATCAGCGCCGCCGACGGCGTCGACCCCGAGCAGGAGGTCCTGCTCGCCGACTCGGTGGGTCTCGCGCTGCTCGTGGTGCTGGAGACCCTGGCGCCCGCCGAACGGCTCGCGTTCGTCCTGCACGACATGTTCGCCGTGCCCTTCGACGAGATCGCCCCCATCGTCGGACGCACGCCCACCGCCGCCCGGCAGCTCGCCAGCCGCGCCCGCCGCCGGGTGCAGGGAGCGGCCCCGACGCCCGACACGGACCTCGTCCGTCAGCGGGAGGTCGTCGGCGCCTTCCTCGCGGCCGCCCGCGGCGGGGACTTCGACGCGCTCGTCGCGGTCCTCGATCCGGACGTCGTCGCGCGGTCCGACAGCGGCGGGTTCCGGCCCACCTCCGTGGTGCGCGGCGCGGCGGCCGTGGCCGGGCAGGCGCTCACCTACGCCAAGTTCGCCTCGGTGGCGCGGCCCGCGCTGGTCAACGGCGCCGCGGGGGTCGTCGCCAGCGCCCAGGGACGGCCGATGTCCGTCATGGCGTTCACGATCGCGGGCGGGCGGATCGTCGCGATCGACATCCTCGCCGACCCGGACCGCCTGAGCCGGCTCGACCTGACCGTCCTCGACTGACCCCGGCCCGCCAACCCCGACACGCCCCCAACGCCCCCCCCACCCGGTTGCCGCCGGAAAACTCCCGCCGGAGGATGTCGAGAAGGAACGGCCCGCTCCGACGTCCCCGGTGAGAGGCACCCATCGAGGGTGTCGGTCGCACAGGGAGTCACCCCATGAAGTACATGCTGATGATCTTCGGCAAGCAGTCCGACTACGAGGCCATGGGCGGCAAGCCCTCGGACGGGCCCGCCTGGACCCCGCAGGACATCAAGGCCATGGTCGACCACATGGAGGCGATCAACAACGACCTCGCCGAGTCCGGGGAACTGGTCACCGCCGAGGGCCTGGCCGAGCCGGCCCAGGCCCGGCTGGTCACCACCACCAAGGACGGCGTCCCGGTGATCTCCGACGGGCCGTACGGCGAGTCCAAGGAGGTGCTGGCCGGGTTCTGGATCGTGGACTGCGAGAACATCGAGCGGGCCACCGAGATCGCCGCCCGCGCCTACCGGTGCCCGCAGCCCGAGGGCGCCCCGAACTACCCGGTGATCGTCCAGCCGATCGGGGAGGCGCCCACTCCCTGACCGGATCCGCGCCATGAGGTGAGATGGACCCACAGCCCGTCGCCGAGGACCTGCTGCGCCGCCACGCGCCGCAGGTCCTCGGCGCGCTCGTGCGCCGCTACGGCCACTTCGACGCCGCCGAGGACGCCGTGCAGGAGGCGCTGCTCGCCGCCGCCGTCCAGTGGCCGACGGACGGCCTGCCGCAGAACCCCCGGGGCTGGCTGATCAGGGTGGCGTCCCGCCGGCTGATCGACCAGCTGCGCGCCGAGGAGGCGCGCCGGCGCCGCGAGGAGACGGCCGCGGCGCTCACCCCGCGGGACGAACTCCTCGCCCCCGCCCCCGACGAACCCACCACCCCCGAGCCCGCCACCGCTGGGCCCTCCGTCCCGGCCGCCGGCGCCTCCCGTGCCCCGTCCGAGGACGACACGCTCACCCTGCTCTTCCTCTGCTGCCATCCGGCGCTCGCCCCGGCCTCCCAGGTCGCGCTCACCCTGCGCGCCGTCGGCGGCCTGACCACCGCGGAGATCGCCCGCGCCTACCTCGTGCCGGAGGCGACGCTGGCCCAGCGGATCAGCCGGGCGAAGAAGCGGATCAAGGATTCCGGCGTTCCCTTCCGCCAGCCCACCGGTCCGGAACGGGCGGGACGCCTGGCCGCCGTCCTGCAGGTGCTGTACCTGGTGTTCAACGAGGGCTACACGGCCAGCTCCGGGGACCGCCTGCAGCGCGCGGACCTCGCCGCCGAGGCGATCCGGCTGACCCGCGCCGTGCACCGGCTGCTCCCGGACGACGGCGAGGTCGCCGGGCTGCTCGCCCTGATGCTCCTCACCGACGCCCGGCGCCCCGCCCGCACCGCCCCGGACGGCGCGCTCGTGCCGCTGGCCGAGCAGGACCGCTCCCGCTGGAACGGCGACGCCATCGCCGAGGGCGTCGCCCTGGTCACCGACGCGCTCGCGCGCCACCCGCTCGGCCCCTACCAGCTGCAGGCGGCGATCGCCGCCGTCCACGACGAGGCCCCCAGCGCCGAGTCCACCGACTGGCCGCAGATCCTCGCCCTCTACGACGTCCTCGCCCGGGTCGCCCCCGGCCCGATGGTCACCCTCAACCGCGCCGTCGCCCTCGCGATGGTGCACGGTCCACGCGCCGGCCTGGCCGTGCTGGAGCCCCTGTCGGGGGACGCCCGCATGGCCGACCACCACCGCCTGCACGCCGTCCGCGCCCACCTGCTGCAACTGGCCGGTGAGCGGGAGGCCGCCCGCGAGGCCTACCGGCGCGCCGCCGACGGCACCCTCTCCCTCCCGGAGGAGCGCTACCTCCGGGCCCGGGCCGCCGCCCTCGCCCCGAACCGGCCGGGCGGGTAGTTCCCACGCTCCGCCGGGGGCGGCGAAGGTATCGTCACGCTTCCACCGACACCGGCCGGCGAGAGGACCCCAGCGTGGCGAACGCGTTCGAGACGACGGACGGCACGGCGGACGGCACGGCGGACGGCGTACCGCCCGGGGCGCCGGACGACGCGACGGTGTTCGGGACGACCGGCGGCCGGGTGCGCGGCAGGCGCCTCGGCCCGGGCGTCGTCGCCGTGCTCGGCATCCCGTACGCGGCACCGCCATTCGGCGCCGACCGCTTCCAGCCGCCGCGGCCGGCCGCGCCCTGGCGCGGCGTCCGGGAGTGCGTGGCCTTCGGCCCGATCCCGCCCCAGTCGGCCCGGCTGCCCCACGCGCCGTCCTGGTCGCCCGGCGACCACGACGTGCTGAGCCTCAACGTGTGGACGCCCGCGCCGGCGCCGCGGCCGTCGGACCGCCCGCTGCCGGTGCTGCTGTGGATCCACGGCGGCGCCTACACCTTCGGCTCCTCCGCCCAGCCCGACCACGACGGCGCCGAGCTCGCCCGCGCCGGCCTCGTCGTGGTGACCTGCAACTACCGGGTGGGCTTCGAGGGCTTCGGGCACGTCCCGGGCCGACCGGACAACCGCGGTCTGCTCGACCAGGTGGCCGCCCTGCGCTGGGTCCGGGACAACATCGCCGGCTTCGGCGGCGACCCGCGGAACGTCACGGTGGCCGGGCAGTCCGCCGGGGCCGGCTCGATCGCCTGCCTGCTCGCCATGGAGGAGGCCCGCGGACTCTTCCACCGGGCCATCGCGCACAGCGTGCCCGACGCCTACTTCCCGCTCGACCTCGCCACCGCGATCACCGCGCGGATCGCCGCCGCGGCCGGCGTCGCCCCCACCGCCGAGGGCCTGGCCTCCGCGCCGCCCGAGGCACTGGTGGCCGCCACCGACCAGGTGGCAGGGGCCTACCGGGCGGACCCGGACTCCGGCCCGCTGCACTACGACCCGGTGCTCTACGCCCCCGTGCTCGACGGCACGCTGCTGCCCACCGACCCGCTCGACGCCCTCTCCGCCGGCGCCGCGCGCGACGTGGACCTGCTGCTGTGCCACACCCTGGAGGAGCACTGGCTCTTCCACGCGGTGGGCAGCCTCGCACCGATCTCCTCCTGGGCGGAGCTCGCGCGCTTCGCCCGGGAGTACGACCTCCCCGACCGGCTGGTGGCCGGCTACCGGGCGCTGCTGCCCCGGGCCACACCGCTGGAGGTCCACCTGGCGCTGCTCGGGGACGGCCTCTTCGGCGAGCACACCAGCCGGCTGGCCGAGGAGCAGGCGCGTGCCGGCGGCCGGGCCCACCTGGCCCGCTTCGCCCGGCGGCGCACCACCCCGCACGGTCCCGTCCGGGCCTGGCACGCGGCCGACGTCCCCTTCGTCTTCGGCCACGTCGACGACCCGCGGGCCGCGTTCCTGATCGGCGGCGAGCCGGACGACGACGACCGCGCGCTCTCCCGGCGGATGCGGCGGGCCTGGGTGGACTTCGCGACCACCGGCGACCCCGGCTGGCCCCCGGTCACCGCCAGCACCACCCCGGTGCGGTCCTGGTCCGTGCCGGCCGACGGCCTCGCCGACGACGACACGACCGGGATCCGCGCCCTCTGGCACGGCGTCCGCATCGGCGGCCTGCGCGCCTGAGCCCCGTCGCCTCGAAGCGGGCCACGAAGCGGGGCCACAAGCACGGCAGCACGGGACACGGCCCCGCGGGATGGGGCCGGGCGGCCGTCCGCCGCCCGGCCCTCCGTCCGGTTGCCCCCTTCCCGCACGCCGGTCAGGGCGCGGCCAGGGCCTCCGTCGGGGAGAGGCGGGACGCGCGGACCGCCGGGTAGAGCCCGGCGAGCGCGCCGATCAGCAGCGTCGCGCCGAAGCCGCCGAGCACCGCCCACAGCGGGACGACCGTCGGCCAGCCCTGGTAACCCGCGTAGCCGGTGGTGACCGCGCCGCCGAGCAGCGCGCCCCCGGCCCCGCCGAGGGCGGACAGCAGCAGCGACTCGGCGAGGAACTGGGTGCGGATCTGCCCCCGGGTCGCGCCGAGCGCCCGGCGCAGGCCGATCTCCGCCCGCCGTTCCAGCACCGAGATGACCATGGTGTTGGCCACCCCGACGCCGCCGACGAGCAGCGCCACCGCGCCCAGGCCGAGCAGCAGCCCGGTGAACGCCTCGTCCGCGGCCTGCTCTGCGGCGAGCGCGTCGGACGGGCGGGAGACCTCGGCCTCGTTGGGCGCCTCCGGGTTGGCCGTGGCGCCGAGCACCGAGCGGACCTCCTCCACGCTGCTGTCCGCCGCCCGGGCGTACACCGTGGTGGGCAGGCCGTCGAACCCCAGGGCGGACTCGGCCACCGGCCAGCCGACGAGCACCGCGGTGTCCAGTTCGGGAGCGAGCGGCGCCGGTGCCAGGACGCCGACGACGGTGAACCACTCGTCGCCGACGAGCACCCGCGCATCCGGGCCGGCCTGGCGGATCCCGAGCCGCTCCGCCGCCGTGGCACCCAGCACGGTCGCCGGGTAGCCGCCGGTCGCGTCGTTCAGCCACGTGCCGCTGGCGATCTCCACCCCGGTGGTCTCCGGCAGGTCGGTGCGGGCGGCGTAGGTGGCGATCCCGTTGGTCTCGGTCTTCGGGATCCGGTCGGTGCGGTACGCGTTCGCGTCCTCCACCCGCCCGATGGCGGAGACCGACTCCACCGGGGCGATCCGCCCCACCATCTCCTCGGCGGTGGCCGGCAACCGGGCCTGTTCACCGGTCATCGTGGTCCCCGGGGAGACGTTCAGCAGGTTGGTGCCGAGGGAGGCGAGCGTGCGGTCCAGCTCGGCGCGCGAGGAGGAGGAGATGCCGACGACGGCGACCATCGCCGCGATGCCGATGGCGATCCCCAGCGAGGAGAGGAAGGCCCGCGTCCGGCGGGTGCGCAGGCCGACGGCGCCGACCCGCAGCACGTCGCGCGGCGACAGCCGGGCCGGCCGCAGCGCGCCGGCCCGCGCGGACGCGTCGGCCGCCGACGCCGCCCCAGCCATCAGCACACCTCCCCGACGGCCCCGACGGCCCCGACGGCCCCGGCGGAGTCCTCGACCACCCGGCCGTCCCGCACCCGCACCTGCCGGGGCAGCGAGGCGGCGATCTCCCGGTCGTGCGTGATGATCACGACGGTGGTGCCGGCGGCGTTCAGCTCGCGCAGCAACCGCATCACCCCCTCCCCGGAGGCCGAGTCCAGCGCCCCGGTCGGCTCGTCGGCGAGCAGAAGCGGCGGGTCCCCGGCCACGGCCCGGGCGATGGCGACCCGCTGGCGCTCCCCGCCGGACAGCTCGTGCGGCCGGTGCCCCGTGCGGTGGCCGAGGCCGACCCGCTCCAGGGCCGCCGCCGCGCGCCGGCGGCGCACGGCCCGCCGCAGCCCGGAGTACAGGAGCCCGTCGGCCACGTTGTCCAGCGCCGCCGTGCCGGCGGCGAGGTGGAACTGCTGGAACACGAAACCGATCCGGCTCGCCCGCAGGGCGGAGAGACGGGCGTCGGAGAGCCGGGCCACGTCGTGGCCGTCGATGCACACGCTCCCCGAGGAGGGCCGGTCCAGGGTGCCGAGCAGGTTCAGCATCGTCGACTTGCCGGACCCGGAGGGGCCCACGACGGCCACCAGCTCCCCGCGCCCGATCCGCAGCGAGACGCCGGCCAGCGCGACGACCCCGCCCGGGTAGACCTTGGCCACGTCGGTCAGGGTGATCATCCCGGCATCCCCACGATCGTGCCCTCGGCGATCCCCTCGCCGGAGACCTCCACCCGGCCGCCCGCGAACAGCCCCGTCTCCACCGGCAGGTAGCGGGACGTCTCCCCCTCCACGACCTCCACACCGAACCCGCCCTCGGCCAGCGCAAGCAGCGCGGCGACCGGCACGGTCAGCACGTCCGGGCGCTCGCCGGCGGTGAAGGTGACGTCCACCGCCGCCATGGCGTACGCGTCGGCTGCCCGCTGCGCCTCCTCGTCCGGCAGCTCGACGACCACCTCCACCTCGGTCCGCGCCTCCTCGCCCTGTCCGCCCGGCTCCACCACCGTCGCCACCTCCGCCACGCGGCCGTCGACCGGGGTGTCGTCGGGCAGCGTCACGGTGACGGCGGCGCCGACCTCCGCCAGCCGCTGGTCCGCCGGGTCCAGCGCCACGGTGACGGCCTTGGTCGTGCTGGTGTGCGAGAGCACCGCCTGCCCCGGCGCGGTGGGATCGCCCTCCGCCGCGGCGAGGCCGTCGACCCTGACGGCGCCGGGCGCGAACACCACCCGCCCGAGGTCGACCACGCCGGTCTCCTCCAGCCCCCGGTCCTCCTGCCACTGCCGGACCGCCTCCGCGGTGCCGTGGGTGTACTCCTCGTCGACGGTGAAACCGGTGTGGCCGAGCGCGCTCAGGTTCTCCTCCAGCTGCCTGACGTCCGGCCCCTCGATGCCGGGCTCCAGCGCGCGGTAGGCCGGCATCGCGCCGTACATCAGCGTCACCGGCCGGTCGTCCACCGCGTACAGCGTCTCGCCGCGGCCGATCTCCTCCCCGGTCTCCGGCAGCGCGGTGACCGTGCCGGTCAGCCGGCTCGCGACGGTGGTGGCGGGACCGTGGCCGAGCTGCCCGTCGACGGTCAGCGCGTCGGTGAGGGTCTGCCGGGTGACCTCGGCGGTGTTCGCCGGCACCGCGCCGGCCGCCCCGTCGTCGTCGGACGCCCCACCGCCGCCGCCGAACCCGGAGACGGCGCCCACGGCGGCGACGGCCGCCACGACGACCACCGCGACCGCGACCGTCCGGCCCCGCCACCGCCGGCGCCGCGGCCGATCCCCCGGCGAGGCGACATCCACTGCCTCCGCCGCGCCCGGCGCCCGGTCGGCGGCCCCGCCGGACACGGCCGCCGACGGCGCCACACCGGGCGGCGTGGCCGGCCCCGCTCCCGCCATCACCGGCCTCCCGTCGCCGGGCCGCCGGCGGACAGGATGTCCTGGCACGCCTCCTGCGCGGCCTCGAAGTCGGGATCCTCCGCGATCTCCCGGTTGATCCGGACGCCGCGCTGCCCCGGCTCGGGATCCGGGAACGCCTCCACCCCGTTCTCCCGCATGCACCCGGCGAACTCGCGGGCGTTCTCCTCCGCCTCCGGATCCGCCTCCCCGGAGCCGTTCGCCTGCGGGTTGAACTCCCGGCAGGCCTCCATCGCCGCCTCCACCACAGCCGGATCGGAACCGCCGCGGATCACGATCCCCGGACCGCCCGGCTCCGGATCCTCCATGTCCACGCCGTTCTCCCGCATGCACTGGGCGAACCGCACGCCCATCTCCTCCGGGCTCAGGCTCGCGCCCGTCCCGCTCCCGGATCCGGCGTCGTCCACCTCGCCCCCGACCGAGGCGACGGCAGCGCCGTCGCCGTCGTCCGACGCGCATCCGGTCAGGGCGACGGTCAGTGCCAGCGGCAGGACCACCAGCGCCCGCAAGGGCCGCAGTCGCATCGCGGCGCCTCCTCATCGTCGTGGCCGGAGCGGTCTCCGGCCGATCGGAGGCGATGCAACGCGAGGGCGCGTTTCCCCGGCGTTTCCCCACCCCACCCCGCCCCCACCCACCGGCCACCGGGCCCATCCACCGGCCACCGGGCCCACAGGCCCCCCGGCACTGACGGCCCCGCGGCACTGACGGGGAGGAAACACCCCGTCGGCCACCATTGCCCGCGGGGGACGCCCGCACGGGATGGCGGCGTCCCCGAACCGGCGGAGGGAGCGCGGGCAATGCGGGTGCTGGTGGTGGAGGACGAGCCGATGCTCGCCGACGCGATCGCGGAATGGCTCCGGGAGGAGGCGCACGCGGTCGACATCGCGAACGACGGAGCCGCCGCCCTGGAGCGCGCCGGCACCAACGACTACGACGTCGTCGTCCTCGACCGCGACCTCCCCGCCGTCCACGGCGACGACGTCTGCCGCGAACTGGTCGCCGCCGGCACCCCCACCCGGGTGCTGATGCTCACCGCCGCCGCCGACGTCACCGACCGCGTCTTCGGCCTCTGCCTCGGCGCCGACGACTACATCACCAAGCCCTTCGCCTTCCCCGAACTCGCCGCCCGCGTCCTGGCCCTCGGCCGGCGCTCCCGCCCGGCCGCGCCCCCGGTGCTGCGCCGCGCCGGCATCACCCTGGATCCGGCGCGGCGCGAGGTGTTCCGGGACGGCCGCTACGTGCCGCTCTCCCGGAAGGAGTTCGCCGTGCTCGCCGAACTGCTGCGCGGCGACGGCGCCACGGTCTCCGCCGAGGTGCTGCTGGAGAAGGTGTGGGACGAGAACGCCGACCCGTTCACCTCGGCGGTCCGGCTCACCATCTGGAAGCTGCGCCGCAAGCTCGGCGCACCGCCCGTCATCGAGACCGTCACCGGAGTGGGGTACCGCATCCCGTGAGGCGCCGCACACGCGTGCCGGGCCGCCTCACCCTGCGCGCCCGGCTCACCCTGATCCACGGCGGCATGTTCCTCGCCGCCGGAGTGGTGCTGCTCGGCGCCACCTACGCCCTGTTCAGCCAGCAGCTCGACGGCCCCCTGCTGCGGATCACCGCCACGGAGGGCGGCCAGCGGCAACCCACCCCGTCCCCGTCGTCGACCGGCCCGTCCCCGTCGGCGTCGACCGACGCGTCCGGCAGGCGGACGTACCTGATCGCCGGAACCGGCACCGAACTCGACGCCATCGAGGCCGGAACCGGTCCCGAGACGGGCCTGGCCACGGCCGCCGAGGAGTGGATGCACGAGCAGCGCGCCGAACTGCACGCCGCCGCGACCACCTCGCTGCTCACCCAGGGCGGGATCGCGCTGCTCGTCGTCGGCGGCGCCGCGGCCGGCACCAGCTGGCTGGTCGCCGGACGCGTCCTCGCCCCGCTGCACCGGGTCACCGACACCGCCCGCCGGATCGCCGCCGCCCCGGCCGCCGACCGCGGGCTACACGAACGCATCGCGCTGCGCGGCCCGGACGACGAGGTCAAGGACCTCGCCGACACCTTCGACACCATGGTCGAACGGCTCGACCGCTCCTTCGACGGCCAGCGCAGGTTCGTCGCCAACGCCTCCCACGAGCTGCGCACCCCGCTCACGCTGGTCCGCGCCGTGGTGGAGGTCGCCATGCACCGCAGGACGGCCTCCGAGGACGTCAAGCGGCTCGGCGAGAGCCTGCTGGAGATCAACGCCCGGAACGAGCGCCTGATCAACGGCCTGCTGCTGCTCGCCGGCTCCGAACGGGAACTCACCACCCGGTGCCCCGTCGACCTCGCCGACATCGTCGCGCACGTCGTCGCCAACACCGCCGCGGAGGCGGAACGGGCCGGCGTCACCGTCCACGAGGACGCCGGCGAGGCGCCCTCCACCGGCGACGCGCTGCTGCTGGAACGCCTGGTGCACAACCTGGTGGAGAACGCCATCCGACACAACACCGGCCCCGACGGCTGGGTGCGCGTCACCAGCCGCACCCTGCCGGACGGCCGGGCACGGCTGGAGGTCGGCAACACCGGCCCGCTGGTGCCGGCCTTCGAGGTGCCCACGCTCTTCGAACCGTTCCGCCGACTCGGCACCGACCGCCTGGTCGGCGCGAAGGGCGCCGGCCTCGGCCTGTCCATCGTCCGCTCGATCGCCCACGCCCACGGCGGCGAGGTCACCGCCCGCGCCCGCCCCACCGGCGGCCTCACCGTGACCGTCACCCTCCCGCCCCCACCACCCTGACCCGTTCGACGACCGCCCAGGCTCCGGGGCCGGTAGGGGGCGAGGCGCGGCGCCCGGAGGGCTCGTCACCAGCTCCGCCGCACGGCCGCCTTGGCCCCGGTCACCAGGCTGGCCGGCGGGACGTCGTCGGCCACGACCGCGCCGGCGGCGACCACGGCGTCACGCCCGATACTGACCCCGGGCAGGATCGTCGCACCGGCGCCGATCCACACGTTCTCCGCCACGTCGATGGGCGCGCCGGTGAGGTACCGCCGCCGCTCCCCGGGATCGACCGGGTGGCCGACGGTGACGAACGTGACCCGCGGCCCCACCATCACGCGCTCGCCGAGCCGGATGCCGGCGTAGTCCAGGAACGTGCAGTTCTGGTTGACGAACACGCGCTCGGCGAGGTCGAGGCGGAGGCCGTGGTCCGTGTAGAAGGGGGGATAGATCGTGCAGGAGGCAGGCAGGGGCCTGCCGAGTATCCGTTCGAGCAGCTCCGCCCTGCCCGCTTCGTCCTCGAACGGCAGGACGTTCAGCCGGGAGGTGAGCTCGGTGACCCGCAGCACCCGGTCGGCCATGGCCCGGAACTCGGGGCCGTGGATGCGCATGAGACGGTCGCTGGACACGCCGCGATCCCTCCTGGTGTCGACGTTGTACCGACGCTGACGGTGTGTCGGTGTGACTGTGTGCCGATGTGCCGGTGTGCCGGTGTGCCGGTGTGCCGGTGTGCCGGTGTGCCGGGGCAGGACTCACCGGGTCCTGGCGGAGGCCGCTGTTTCGCCGGCCGGTTCGGGTCACCCGTGCCGCGGCGGCGTCGTCGCCCAGGACGGGCGCCAGACCGCCCCGGGGAGCCTTGGCAGGCCCGCGAGGTGGGCGATGACCCCGCGGAGCCCCGGATGCGGGTTCGCTCCGGGGAGGAGGAGCGAGAGCGGGTACGCGAGCGCCGGACCGACGACGGGGATGCGGCGCAGGTCGTGCTCCGCCGGCCAGATGTAGCGGTCGCGCGCCCCGACCAGCGTGGCCACGTCCGCGGACTCCGCGAGCGTCTCCAGGAGCACCTCGTCTCCGAAGTGCGGCCCGGCGGCGTCGATCCGCAGGTCGAACTCGGTGGCCAGCTCGTCGTAGAACTCCCCCCACTCGCTGCGGGGCGCGATACCCGGCACCCATATCCGGTGCCCGCGCAGCTGCGCCGGGCTCAGCCTCGGTGCGGAGGCGAGCGGATGCCCCGGCCCGACGAGGAGCTCCAGCGGGGAGTCGAACGCATGGACCATCCGCACGCCGGGCGGCAGCGCTGCCGGGTCCGTGACGCTCCGGAATGACGCGTCGACGTCACCGGCCTCGACGGCGGCGGCCGCCACCCGCGGATCGTCGACGCGGAGCGTCACCACGTCGAGCGCGGTTCCGGGACGCGACCGCCAGTACTCGTGCAGCACGACGGCCTGCGCGCTCCGCAGGCCGAGCACGTCGACCCGGAGCGCCCGGGAGCCCGGCCTGACCGCCGTGACGGCACGCTCGACCCCCGCGACGATGCTCCGCGCATGGGGCAGGAACGCCTGACCATCCAGCGTCAGCTCGACCCCCCGGGCGGTACGCGTGAACAGACGGACCTCCAGATCCCGCTCCAGCGCCGCGATCCGCTTGGAGACCGCCTGCTGCGTCACGCCCAGCTCGTCCGCCACACGCCCCAACCGCCCGAGCTCGGCCGCCCGGACGAACGATCGCACTGCCTCGGTGTCCACCGCCCGATCGTAGGGGCCCCCAACCGACCGTTGTGGCCCACCGGGAGTCGGTTGAGCGCATGGCCCCGTTCACCCCCGCCGCGCACGTCGAGTTGGCCACCGTCACCAGGCCGAAAGCCCTGGTCTGGACGGAGGAACGCATCCAGCTGTGGCGGGCCAACGGCAAGAAGCCCTCCCCGGTCATGGTCTGGACCCCGGAGCAGGCCGGTCCCCGCCGCGGCGAAGCCTGCGGAGCCTGCTGGGTCGACCACGACTCCCGCAACGAGTCCCTCGCCATCGCCACCCAACTCGTCCAGGACGGCTGGGACATCATCGAGGGCGAACCCAAGACCAACGCGGGCATCCGCGTCATCGCCCCCTCGACGAGTAGACCGACGCCGGCCTGCGCGACCACAAGCGCCGCCAAGCCAAGGAACGCGCCGCCGCAGGGAAGCCTGGATCGAAACCGGCCGCATCTTCACCGAGGAGAACGGCTCCTGGCTCCACCCCGGCGGGGTCTTCCCGTCCGTCCTCGACGAACTCGCCCGAGCCGCCGCCGAAGCCGTCGTCCAACTCGTCCCCCGCACCCGCCGCCGCCTCCACGCCGTGGACGGCCAGGCAACGCGAGCCACCGCTCCCCGAAGCACCAGGCCCACCTCACGCCGCAGGCCCCCCGAGAGCAAAGACACCGCGTAACGCAGGATCAATGAAGAGTGGCGCTGCCCCCTGCACCTGCTGGGGCAGCGCCACCGCCTTGTTCAGTCATCGGGCACAACACCGGACGAGACAGCCCCTTCGTCCAGGCTGCGGGCTCGCAGGATGAGGCGTCACGGCAGGAAGCTGAAGAGATACACGCCTCGCTCTCCCCCCACCATGAGGTCGAGAGTCGATCCCACCCAGGCACACGAATGCAGTGCCCCATCAGCCCGCGCGACCGCCACGGTGTCCCATTCCATGACATCCCAGATCCGCACCGTCCCATCGCTGCCGGTGGTGGCGAGCCAGCTGCCGACGGGAGCAACCGCCACTGACGTCACCCCACCCCTGTGGCCGGCGAGCGTGGCCGTACAGGCACCCGTCACCCGATCCCACACCCGCACCCTCCCATCGGAGCTACCCGTGGCCAGCCAACTGCCATCAGAAGCAACACCCACCGACAACACCCCATCGCTGTGGCCGGTGAGCGTGGCCGCGCAGGCACCCGTCACCCGATCCCACACCCGCACCATCCCGTCCTCACCGCCTGCGGCCAGCCAGGCACCATCAGGCGCAACCGCCACCGACAACACCGCAGAGGCGTGACCGGTGAGCGTCGCCGTACAGGTACTCGTCACCCGATCCCACACCCGCACCACCCCATCGGAGCCGCCTGCGGCCAGCCAGGCACCATCAGGCGCAACCACCACCGACAACACCCCACCGCCGTGACCGGTCAGCGTCGCCGTACAGGCACCCGTCACCCGATCCCACACCCGCACCACCCCATCGGAGCTACCCGTGGCCAGCCAACTGCCATCAGAAGCAACACCCACCGACAACACCCCACCGCCGTGACCGGTCAGCGTCGCCGTACAGGCACCCGTCACCCGATCCCACACCCGCACCACCCCATCGGAGCCGCCCGAGGCCAGCCAGGCACCATCAGGCGCAACCGCCACCGAAAACACTGAGCCAGCCTGACCCGCAGGAGCGGGTAGTTGACCCACGTGGCGGGAATCCCAAACCCGCACCGTCCCGTCGGAGCTACCCGTGGCCAGCCAGGCACCATCAGGCGCAACCGCCACCGACGACACCGCAGAGGCGTGACCAGTGAGCGTCGCCGTACAGGCACCCGTCACCCGATCCCACACCCGCACCACCCCATCGGAGCCGCCCGTGGCCAGCCAGGCACCATCAGGCGCAACCGCCACCGACAACACCCCACCGCCGTGACCGGTCAGCGTCGCCGTACAGGCACCCGTCACCCGATCCCACACCCGCACCACCCCATCGGAGCCGCCCGTGGCCAGCCAGGCACCATCAGGCGCAACCGCCACCGACAACACCCCACCGCCGTGACCGGTCAGCGTCGCCGTACAGGCACCCGTCACCCGATCCCACACCCGCACCACCCCATCGGAGCCGCCTGAGGCCAGCCAGGCACCATCAGGCGCAACCGCCACTGAGAACTCCCCACGAGTGCTGGTGAGCGTGGCCGTGCAGGCACCCGTCACCCGATCCCACACCCTCACCACCCCGTCGCCGCCTGAGGCCAGCCAGGTGCCATCAGGCGCAACCGCCACCGATGACACCGCAGAGGCGTGACCGGTGAGCGTCGCCGTACAAGCACCCGTCACCCGATCCCACACCCGCACCACCCCATCGGAGCCGCCTGAGGCCAGCCAGGTGCCATCAGGCGCAACCGCCACCGACTCGACCCCACGGGCGCTGGTGAACGTGGCCGTACAGGCACCCGTCACCCGATCCCACACCCGCACCGTCCCGTCCCAGCTACCTGTGGCCAGCCAGACGCCATCAGGCGCAACCGCCACCGAAAACACCGGACCGGCATGACCGACGAAGGTGCGTTGGACCGCGGGGTGGGGGGTGTCGGGTGGGGGCCATTGGTTGATGAGGCAGGGGCGTAGGGCGGGGTCGTGCTGGCGGGTGGCGATCTGGGGGTGCCAGTGCGGGTGGTTGTGGAGGCGTTGGTGGAGGACGGTGGTCAGGGCGCGGGGTGGCGTGGTGGGGGTGAGGAGGTGGGCGGCCTGGGTGAGGCTGCGGGCGAGGGGGCGGGTGTAGGGGGTGTCGATGCGGTCGAGGTCGTTCCAGGGGGCGGTGGGGCCGCGTTGTGTCAGGCGGGTCTCGACCCAGCGCAGGTCGCCCGCGACGCCCTCGGCGTCCCTGGTGCGGCCGGCGGCGAGGAGGTGATCGATGAGGTGGTCCAACAGGTAGTGGTCCTGCAGTTCCCACCAGGCGCGCTGCGGATCGGCTACGACGGAGGCGAGTGGCTGGGCTGGGGGCAGCTGTGCGGCAACAGTGTCGACGAGCTGGCCGTTGAGGCGGGCCAACCTGTCCCGGCCCAGGGTGGCGCGGAGGTAGTCGCGGATGATGTCGTGCAGACGGATCCGGCCGCCGTCCCGCGGATCGAGGCTGATCAGGGATAGCCGTTCCAGGCCGCGACACAGCGCACGGGTCTGCTCTTCGCTCAGAGAACTGGTGGCCCGCCACAGCAGCGCGACGGCAGACACCGGGATCGGCTCGTCTTCGGCGAAGATGCCGAGTTCCATGAAGCGGTCGGCGCCGCCCGGTGGCAGCAGAGTGGCAGCGGCCTGGATCGATGCCTCGACGGCCTGGTTTCGGAGCCGGGGGTCGTCCAGATTCCAAGCGGAGGCGGGTTCATCCACCGCCGCGGGGCCCGCCGCGCGCAGTTGGTCAAGGATTCGCTGCGCGGCAACGACTGGATCGGCGCCTGTGGCCACCTGTTCGGTTATCTGCCGGTTGGTCAGGCGCAGGAGGAGGGCCCAGCGTCCGGTGGCCTGGAGCAGGCCGTCGACTACCTCGGCCGGGAGGGACGCTAGTTCCAAGGTGAGGAGGGCCCTGGCCTGTTCGGGGGTCATCTCGTCGACTGGGATGCGCTCCGTGCCGGTCGGCAGGAGTCCGGGGTTGCGCGTGGTGATCAGCCGCACGCATCGCCGGCCGCCATGGAGGAAGGGTGCGAGTTGCTCGGTCTCCCAGACGTCGTCGAGGACGAGCAGCGTGCGGGGACGCTGGTCCAGCAGGCGTCCGAGGTGGGCGCCGGCCAGTTCGGGATCGTCGAACTCGGTGGTGTCGCCGGTGATGAACCGAGTGGCCTCGGCCACCTTGGCGGCAACAGCGGCCGGCCCGCGCACGTCCCGGCCGATGGTGACGGTGTAGACCCGGGAACGGAAGTGGCGCCGCACACGCCGGTGCGCGGCCACGGCCGTGGCCAGGGTCGTCTTGCCGAAACCACCCGCGCCGTACAGCGAGGTGGTGATGCCCACCGCCTGCCCATCACGGCACACGGCCGCCACGACCTCGCGGGCCTGGGCCCGGTCCACGAACCACCCCGGAACCACCGGCGGTGGTGGCGGAGGCGGATCACCCCCGTCCGCCGGGGCGCGCTCCTGAATCCACGCCGCCGCCACTGCGCCCAGGACCGTGAGCGACCCGATCGCCGCGACCGACCACCACGGACGCTCCCGCACCACATCCAGCGGCCCAGGCCAACGCTCGGCACCGGTAGCGGCGTTCACCGCCGCCCCCAGCAACACCGCCAGCGCCGCCGCAACCCCCGCCAGCACCACCAACGCGACAACACGGCCCCGCAACGCAACCCCCAAGCCTGGTCACCGGCGCGGAGACTACCGCCCCGCGACCCTCACCATGGCGGAATCACCGCAGCGCTGGCGCGTGTCAGCCACGCTCCTGCGAACCGGCCGCCCCAGGGGCACACAAGGCGCGGGCGAGGGCAGCATGAGCGCGCATCACCGCCGCGGCCCCCGCGTCCACGTTGTCCTCACCGTGCGGCTCGCCGCAGTCGCACAGGCTCCATCCGTCCCGCTCAACATGGTCGGCCGTCGCTTCAGCAAGATCGGCCAACTCCTCCAGCACCCCGACCGGCACCGAACCCTCCGGGCTGCCGTCGGCCTGAGCAAGGGCAGCCCCGAGTTCGGTGGCGAGGTCGAGGACATGGGAAGCAGAGCGGCTGTCCCCGTTGAGGTAGGCGTACTTGCCCACCTGGGCCGCCGTCATCACCAGCCACCCAAGCGACTGACCATCCACGGGCACCATCCGTTGGTCAACGCGGACGGGACGCACGGGCGTGGACATTTCCGGCTCCTTCGGCCTGCTCGTCCGACGCGCGGGCGATGGCCTCGGCGACCGTGTCGGACGGGACCAGGTGAACCGCCTCCTCCGGGTCCAGCCCGGTCTGCTCGGCGATCGCGTCGACCATGTGGGCGACGACGTCCACCAGGGCGATGGGCTCGATCTCCAGCCCCCGGGTGAGCAGCACGGCGTTGGCCTTGGTCACCAGCGCCTTGAACTGCACGCTCTCTCGCACGTCCGCCATGAACCCACCCTAGAGGCGGAGACCCTCGCGCTCGCCATGCACCAATGGCCTCCCCTTGGCCTCCCCCGCCTTCCACACCCCTTCACTCCGACCCCGCCTTGACGAAGCCCCAACGCAGAAGGCCAGGTCAGACGGGGTCTGACCTGGCCTGGAGGAGAGCCGCCTGTCGGGATCGAACCGACGACCTACGCTTTACAAGAGCGTTGCTCTACCAGCTGAGCTAAGGCGGCGGGTGGGTCGCGTGGGGGCGCGCGCGGGACCACTGTACACAAGAAGATGCTGGTGGGCAGGTGGTTTTGGGGGGTGCTTCGGGGAGGGTCAGCCGACCCAGGATTCGGGGGCCGGGGCGGTGGTGGGGACGGGGGCCGGGGCCGGGGCGGTGGAGGCGCGGACGACGAGTTCGGGGGCGAAGAGGAGTTCGGTGCGCGGCGGGCGGTCGCCGGCGATGGCGTCCTGGAGGGCGCGGACCGCGGCCTGGCCCATGGCGTGGACGGGCTGGCGGACGGTGGTCAGCGGGGGGTCGGTGAAGCCGATGAGCGGCGAGTCGTCGTAGCCGACGACCGAGACGTCCTCCGGGACGCGCAGGCCGCGTTGCCGGACGGTGCGGATCGCGCCGAGCGCCATCAGGTCGTTGGCGCAGATCAGGGCGGTGGCGCCGCGGTCGAGGAGCGGGCCGGCGGCGGCCTGGCCGCCCTCGACGGTGAACAGGGACTGCTCCAGCAGGCCGCCCTCGGGCAGGGCGGCGGCGCGGGCGACGTCGGAGGCGGGGCCGAAGCGCTCGGCCATCGCGGCGCGGAAGCCCGCCGCCTTGCGGGCGGTGGGGACGTAGCGCAGCGGGCCCACGGCCAGGCCGATGCGGCGGTGGCCGAGATCGGCGAGGTGGTGGACGGACAGCTGGGCGGCGCCCGCCTCGTCGCTGGAGACGAAGGTGGCCTGGAGGCCCTCGGCGCAGCCGTTGACGAACACCATGGGCAGGCCCCGGTCGAGCAGCCGGGTGTAGCGGCCGGTGTCCGCGGTGCTGTCGGAGTGCAGGCCGGAGACGAAGACGATGCCGGACACCCCGCGCTCCATCAGCATCTCGGTGTAGTCGTCCTCCGAGAAGCCGCCGGGGATCTGGGTGCACAGCACCGGGGTGTGGCCGTACTGGGCCAGGGCGCGCTCCACGGACTGGGCGATGGCCGGGAAGACCGGGTTGTCCAGCTCCGGCACGATCAGGCCGACCAGGCCGGTGCCGCGCCGCCGCAGCCGCGCGGGGCGTTCGAAACCCAGCACGTCGAGGGCGGTGAGCACGGCCTGCCGGGTGTGCTCGGCGACCCCCGGTCTGCCGTTGAGGACGCGGCTCACCGTCGCCTCGCTGACCCCAGCCTGTGCCGCGATGTCCGCCAGCCGTGCACGCATGGTTCGAACCATAGTCTGCAACGCAGCGTGTTCGAACCGTCGCGATCGGACTACTGACTTTTCGCTAAGGCGCGGGTAGCGTCAAGCCAACTCCGCCGAGGACGGTGGAGAGGACCCGCAGGGCTGCCCGTCCGTGGCGTCGTCGTGTGCGCGGTCCCCCGGTTCCTTTACTCGGATCGTCCGGCACGTTCCTGCCGGTGAAGGGAAGTACACAGTCATGGCTACGGTCACGTACCGCCAGGCGTCTCGCGTCTACCCGGGGGCCGAGCGCCCCGCCGTCAACGCCCTGAACCTGGACATCGCCGACGGCGAGTTCCTCGTCCTGGTCGGGCCCTCCGGCTGCGGCAAGTCCACCTCCCTGCGCATGCTCGCCGGCCTGGAGGACGTCAACAGCGGCTCGATCCACATCGGCGACCGCGACGTGACGCACCTGCCGCCGAAGGACCGCGACATCGCGATGGTTTTCCAGAACTACGCGCTGTACCCGCACATGTCGGTCGCCGACAACATGGGCTTCGCGCTGAAGATCGCCGGCGTGAACAAGGCGGAGATCCGCACCCGCGTCGAGGAGGCCGCCAAGATCCTCGACCTGACGCAGTACCTCGACCGCAAGCCGAAGGCGCTCTCCGGTGGTCAGCGACAGCGTGTCGCGATGGGCCGCGCCATCGTCCGCGAGCCGCAGGTCTTCCTCATGGACGAGCCGCTGTCCAACCTGGACGCCAAGCTCCGTGCCTCCACCCGTACCCAGATCGCCTCGCTGCAGCGCCGCTTGGGCGTCACCACGGTCTACGTCACCCACGACCAGATCGAGGCCATGACCATGGGCGACCGCGTCGCGGTGCTCAAGGACGGCCTGCTGCAGCAGGTCGGCACCCCGCGCGAGATGTTCGACCGTCCGGCGAACGTCTTCGTGGCCGGCTTCATCGGCTCCCCGGCGATGAACCTGCTGGAGCTGCCGCTGGTCGACGGCGGCGTGCAGTTCGGCTCCAGCGTGGTGCCGCTGTCCCGCGAGGCCGTGAAGCAGGCCGCCGACGAGGGCGCCTCCACCGCCACCCTGGGTGTCCGCCCGGAGCACCTGGACATCGTGTCCTCCGAGGGCAAGGCCGAGGGCCTCGAGGTCGTCGTGGACGTCGTCGAGGAGCTGGGCGCGGACGCCAACATCTACGGCAGCGCCAAGGTGGGCGGCAAGAACGTCGACCTGGTGGTGCACGTCAACGGCCGTCAGGTGCCGTTCAAGGGCGAGACCATCCGCGTGGTGCCGCGCACCGGCGAGACCCACCTGTTCTCGACCCGCTCCGGCGAGCGCCTCAGCGACTGACCCGGGCGCACGGCCCAGCGACGACGCTCCCTCCCGGCTGCTCCACCGCCGGGAGGGAGCGGTCGCGTTTGCGCCCGGGCGCTCCCGCCGTCGCGCGCCGTGCCCGCCGTCCCGCCGTCCCGGCCGTGGACGCCTCCCCCTCCCCCGCCGTCCCCGCGGACACGCCGCCGGGGCGTTGCCGCCCGCCTGCCCTGGACCCGACATGGACCTCAAGATCACCGCGGCGTCGCCGGAGCAGCCGGCGATCCTCCTCGACCTGCCCTGGGACGTCCCCCTGGAGGAGTGGCCCACCGAGCACCTGGTGGCCCTCCCCCGCGGCATCTCCCGCCACGTGGTGCGGTTCACCCGCGTCGGCGGCCAGGTGTACGCGCTGAAGGAGGTCGGCGAGCACGCGGCCTGGCGCGAGTACGAGCTGCTGCGCGACCTCGCCCGGCTGGACGTGCCCGCCGTGGAGCCGGTGGCCATCGTCACCGGACGCCGTGACGCCCAGGGCGAGGAGCTGGAACCCGTCCTGATCACCAAGCACCTGCGCGCCTCCATGCCCTACCGGGCGATGTTCGAGACGACGATGCGCCCGGGCACCATCAGCCGACTGCTGGACGCCCTGGCCGTGCTGCTGGTCCGGCTGCACCTGGTGGGGTTCGCCTGGGGCGACTGCTCGCTGTCCAACACGCTGTTCCGCCGGGACGCCGGCGCCTTCGCCGCCTACCTGGTGGACGCCGAGACCGGCACGCTGCGGCCGCAGCTCTCCGACGGGCAGCGCGACTACGACATCGAGATCGCCCGGGTGAACATCGCCGGCGAGCTGCTCGACCTCGACGCCGGTGGCTTCCTGCACCCCTCGATCGACGCGATCCGCCTGGGCGAGGAGATCGTCGACCGCTACTGCTCGCTGTGGAAGGAGCTGACCCGGCCCTCGGTGTACCCGTCGGCCGAGCGCCACCGGATCGACGCGCGCATCCGGCGCCTCAACGACCTCGGGTTCGACGTCGCGGAGCTGCAGATCGAGCGCTCCCCCGGCGGCGACAAGGTGACCATCCTGCCCAAGGTCGTGGACGCCGGCCACCACACCCGGCAGCTGCTGCGGCTCACCGGGCTCGACGTGGAGGAGAACCAGGCGCGGCGGCTGCTCAACGACCTGGAGACCTACATGGCCGCCCAGGATGACTACGACCCGGAGGACCCGCTCAGCGCCAGCCAGGAGGTCGTCGCGCACCGGTGGCTGCGCGAGGTGTTCCGGCCGACGGTGCGCCAGGTGCCGAGGCCGCTGCGCAACCGGATGGAGCCGGCGCAGATCTTCCACGAGATCCTGGAGCACCGCTGGTACCTGTCGGAGCAGCGCGAGCAGGACGTGACGCTGGTGGCGGCGGCGGAGGACTACGTGCGGGCGGTGCTGGCGTTCATCCCGGACCCGGACGCGGAGCTGGACCCGGAGCAGGACGGCGACCCGCACCACCGGCCGGAGGACGAGCACACCACCGGTCGGCGTCGGGGCGAGGAGGAGGACGGCTGACGGACGGCCGAGGGCCGGGGGACGGCGGCTGACGGCTGACACGGCAGCGGGGCGACGACTGACGGCCGCGCGTCAATCCCGACACACCGTCACCACTCCTTCGAGTGACGGATTGTCGCCAAATGAGTACCCATCGCTACCATCGTCGGCGTGAAGCTCGCAGCGCGCCGTATGGCCAGAACTCTCGCCCTCGTCCTGCCCGTCGTCATGGTGATGACCGGCACGCTCGCCGTCACCCAGGTCCGCTGGGCCGGCGGCGCGGACTCCCAACTCCTCGGCCCGACCGGCTCCTCCGACGCCGCCGAGGAACCGCCACAGCAGCAGCTGCGCAGGCACCTGCTCGCCGAGCTGTGGGAGAACGACCCGGGGGTCGCCCTCGACGGCCTGGCCCAGGCCATGCGGGAGCGGCCCTCGCTCACCCAGTACTGCACCGGCATCGCCAAGGAACTCGGCCGCGCGGCGGTCGAGAAGTACAAGGGCAACCTGGAGAAGGCGCGTGCCTTCGCCCGGCCGGTGTGCGACGAGTCCTTCGCCTCCGGGGTCTCCACCGCGCGCTGAGTCGCGTGCGGCCCGTGGAGCGTCCGGTCGGGGCGGACGACACCAAACCCCGTGACGGAACAACGGAACAGGTCAGCACCCGAGGCCCGGCGGTCATCCGCCGGGCCTCAGCAGTGTGTGGGCCCCCGGCCAGTGGCGCCCCTTCACGGTGCGTGGCACCTCGCGGTGGGGGCATGACGCGGGCGGGGCCGGCGCTCCTCCGGGGAGGAGGAGCGCCGGCCCCGCCCGTGGTGGACGCCGGTGGCTCAGACCGCCGGCTGCGGGGGGCGCGCGCCGCTGCCCAGGAGGGCGCCGTTGGCGCCGCTGCCCAGGATGCCGCCCAGGGCGCCCTGCGGGGCCGGCGGCTCCTCGGGCTCCGGCTCCGCCGGGGGCGCGGCGGGCTCCTGCGGCGCCTGCTGCCACGTGGGCGGCTCCGGCCGGGCCGGCGGCTCGGCGGGCGGGGCCGGTTCCTCGGCCGGCTCGCCGCCACCGCCCGAGTCCGTGCCGGCCGCCGGGGCGTCCGGCGCCGTGCCGCCCACGGAGCCGTCCTCCACCGTCTCGGCCGGGGCCTCGCCCGCTCCGGAGTCCTCCGGGAGCGTGTCGGAGGAGCCGGCGCCCGACTCGTCGGCGGCGTCGTCCGCCGAGTCCGCCGAGGCGTCCCGCGGCACGCCGGCCTCGGGGGCGTCGGCCGGGTCGGAGGCCTCCCCGGACGGCTCGGCGGCGTCCCCCTCGGTGGCGTCGGCCTCCGGTGAACCGCTCGGTTCGGGGCTCGGCCCACTCGACGGCTGCTGGCCCGGGGTGGAACCGGGCAGCGGCGGCAGCGGCTCCTCCGGGCGCGTGGCCGACCCCAGGCAGGCGCCCAGCATCAGCGCCAGGCCCACCACCATCGTCACCATCACCCCGGTGCGCCGGAACACCCGGCCGCGCAGCCGGCTGATCGGCACCCGGCCGCCCAGCTTCCGCCACGCCTCGCCGACCACCCAGGCGTCCAGCGAGTACACCGGCGCGCCGGCCACCAGCAGCGGGCTCCAGGCCGCCAGCAGCATGATGTCCGGCGTCTCGTAGACCGGCACGGTGCGCCAGGAGACGGTCACCAGCAGGGCCGCCGAGAGCAGCATCCCCACCGCGGCGGACAGCCGCTGCCACAGCCCGAGCAGCGTCAGCATCCCGATGATGACCTGCAGGAACGCCACGGTGAGTCCAGCGCCCACCGGGTGGGTCACGGCGAACTCGTGCAGCGGGGCGGCGACCGTCCACGGGGTGAGCGTGTCCAGCCAGTGCGACAGCGAGCCGGCCTCGCTGCCGTCGAAGTACAGCGGGTTGGTGAGCTTGCCCAGGCCCGCGGAGAGCGTGATGGCGCCGATCAGCAGCCGCAGCGGCAGCAGCACCACGCCGAGGTTCATCCGCCGGCCGGGGTACCAGGCGTGCCGCACGTCGCCGGGCGGCACGCCGTCCGGGCCCTGGCCGTCCGCGGCGCCGCCGAGCACGCCGATCGGCTGGGTCTCCGCCAGGTCCCGGCCGCGGCCGCCCTGGCCGTGGCCGAGCGCTCCACGACCGCCCGCGCCGCCGGCCGCGCCGGTGCCGGTGGTACCGGTGGTGCCGGTGGTACCGGTGGTACCGGTGCGCCGGCCGCCGTTCCACTGCGCCGGCAGCGCGGCGGTCTCCTCGACCCGGGGCAGCACGGCCGTGACCGCGCCCGCCGCGGCGTCCGCGCCCAGGCCCGCCGGGGTCGCCGCCGGGCCGCCGGCGCCGGCACCCGCACCGGCCCCGACACCGGGGTTCACGCCGGGGTTCACGCCGGGTGCCAGCGCCACCGGGGACGAACGGCGCACCGCCACCGGACGGACCGTGGCGGGGATGGAGGGGGTGGACGCTCCGCCGGCGCCGGCACCCGACGGGGCCCCGGCGCCACCCGCCGTCCCGGAGGCGGCGGGGGCACCGGTCGGCGCCTGCGGGATCGGCGGCAGGCCGGCGGGGGCGGCCGTGGCCAGGCGCAGCTGTCTGCCCGATCGCGTGCCGCCGACCGGCGTGCCGCTCCCGGCACGACTCGGCGCCCCCGAGACGCCGAGGCGAACCCGGAAGCTGGCCGCCGTGCTGTTCAGACTCGCCGGGTCGGACGGGACGACGACGGCGCTCGGTCCCGCGGGCTCGCTGTGCCCGCCGAGAGACCGGCCCCCTATCGCTCCGGCACGCCCCCCTGCTGGGCGGGTGGGTGTTCTGATGTCCACACTTCACTAACCGAGTAACCCGCCGGAAGGACACTGCGTTCGGGTGCTTCGGACGGCGCCGGCTTCGTTCCGGGGACGGCCGACCCCCGCCACCCGGCGGAACGTCCGGCGGGTGGCGGGGGTGAGTGGGGTCAGCGGGGCCCAGGCCGGGTCCAGGCGGGCCCAGGGGCGGCTCGGGGGCGGCTCGGGCTCAGCTCAGCGGCGGCGGGCGATCTCGTAGAGGGTGATGCCGGCGGCCACACCGGCGTTCAGCGACTCCGCCGCGGACGAGATCGGAATCCGGACCGTGAGGTCGCAGGTCTCGCCGACCAGCCGGGACAGCCCCTTGCCCTCCGAGCCGACCACCACGACCAGCGGGCCGGACACGTCCAGCTCGGTCAGCTCGGTGTCGCCGTCCGCCGCCAGCCCGACCACGGTGAAGCCGGCCTTCTGGTAGCCCTCCAGGGCACGGGTGAGGTTGGTGGCACGGGCCACCGGGACGCGTGCCGCCGTGCCCGCGGAGGTCTTCCACGCCCCCGCCGTCATCCCGGCGGCGCGCCGCTCCGGCACCACCACCCCGTGGCCGCCGAAGGCCGCCACCGAACGGACCACCGCGCCCAGGTTGCGCGGGTCGGTGACGCCGTCGAGCGCCACGATCAGCGGCTCCTCGCCCGCCTCGAAGGCGTGCTCCGGCAGGTCGTCCGGGTGCGCGTACTCGTACTCCGGCACCTGCAGGACGATGCCCTGGTGGTTCAGGCCGTTGGTCATCCGGTCCAGCTCCGGGCGCGGCGCCTCCATCAGCGGCACCTGGCGGTCCAGGGCCAGCTTCAGCGCCTCGCGCACCCGGTCGTCGCTGTCGATGAACTGCGCGACGTACAGCCGGGCCGCCGGCACGCCGGCGCGGAGCGCCTCGACCACCGGGTTGCGGCCGACGACCAGCTCGCTGGTGCCGCGTCCGCCCCGGCCGGCCGGACGGCGCGCGCCGCCCCCGGAACGGGTCTGCGCCCGCTTGGCCGCCGCCTCGGCGCGGCGCTTGGCCGGGTGACCCGTGCGCATCTCGGCGGGCGGGGTCGGCCCCTTGCCGCGCAGGGCCTTGCGGCCGTGGCCACCGGTGCCGATCGTCGCACCCTTCTTGGAACCAGGGTTGCGGCGGTTCCTCCGCTGGCTGTTGCCGGCCATGGGTGGTGGTGTCCCTTCAACGTCTCAACGTTTTCGGCCCCGGCCGCTCACCGGCCGGGGCTGCCGGTCCGCGGGCCCCGGGGGACCCGTGGACGCCGTGGACCTCGCGGCCCCTGGACGCCGTGGGCCGGGCGGCCCGCCGTCGTCGGTGTCGTACTCCCGCTGGCGTCACGCGCGGGTGCGCGCCGCCGCCCAGCCGGCGCGTTCAGCCGGGGGGCCCGGCCGGAGCGTTCAGCTGGAGCGGGGCTGGCCCAGCGACCAGCGGCTCCCGGTGGGGCTGTCCTCGATGGTGAGGCCGGCCTCGAGGAGCCGCTCCCGGATGGCGTCCGCCGTCGCGTAGTCCTTGCGGGCCCGCGCCGCCTGCCGCTGCTCCAGCACCAGGGCGACCAGGCCGTCCACGACGCCGGCGAGCGCCGCCGCCTCGGCCTGCGCGGCCTCGCCGCCGGCCCAGTGCGCGTCCAGCGGATCCAGCCCGAGCACTCCCAGCATGGCACGCAGCTCGGCCAGACGGGCCAGCGCGACCTCCTTGTCGTCCCCGGCCAGGGCGGCGTTGCCCTGGCGGAGCGTGCCGTGCACCACGGCGAGGGCCTGCGGGACGGAGAAGTCGTCGTCCATCGCCTCGGCGAACGCCTGGGGCACCTGGCCGCCGGAGGTCTGCTCGACCGCCGCGTCGCCGACCAGCTCCACGGTGCGCCGCACGAACCCCTCGATGCGCTCGAAGGCCGCCTCGGCCTCGCGCAGCGCCTCCTCGCTGTACTCGATCATGGAGCGGTAGTGCGCGGCGGCGAGGTAGTAGCGCAGCACGATCGGCCGCCAGCGCCGGACCATCTCGGAGACCAGCACCGAGTTGCCCAGCGACTTGCTCATCTTCTCGCCGGAGAGGGTGACCCAGGCGTTGTGCACCCAGTAGTTGGCGAAGCCGTCGCCGGCCGCCCGGGACTGCGCCAGCTCGTTCTCGTGGTGCGGGAAGATCAGGTCGATGCCGCCGCCGTGGATGTCGAACCGCGGGCCGAGGTAGGCGCGGGCCATCGCGGAGCACTCCAGGTGCCAGCCCGGCCGGCCGCGCCCCCAGGGGGTGGGCCAGCTCGGCTCGCCGGGGCGGGCCGCCTTCCACAGGGCGAAGTCGCGCGGATCGCGCTTGCCCAGCTCCCCCTCCCCGGACGGCTGGCGCAGGCTCTCCAGCTCCTGCCGGGACAGCGCGAGGTACTCGGGGAAGGAGCGCACGTCGAAGTAGACGCTGCCCTCGGCGGCGTAGGCGTGACCGCGATCGATCAGCTCCTGCATCATCTCGACCATCTGGGTGACGTGGCCGGTGGCGCGGGGCTCGACGCTGGGCGGGAGGCAGCCGAGCGCGTCGTAGGCGGCGTTGAACGCCCGCTCGTTGGCGTAGCCGATGGCCCACCACGGCTCGCCCGTCTCCGCGCTCTTGCCGATGATCTTGTCGTCGACGTCGGTGACATTGCGGCAGAAGGTGACCCGGTAGCCGCGGTGCTCGAACCAGCGCCGCATGATGTCGAAGTTCAGGCCGCTGCGGATGTGGCCGATGTGCGGCGGGGCCTGCACGGTCGCACCGCACAGGTAGATGGAGACGCACCCCGGGACGAGCGGGGCGAACTCACGGACCTGGCGGCTTGCGGTGTCGTACAGGCGAATGCTCACGGAACCAGGGTAGTGGCCGGGCGCCGGGGATTGTACTGACCCGCCGTCAGTGTGGTGGGGGGTGGGTTGGGGGTGGTGGGGCGGGGCTGGCCCGGCCTGGGGCAGGGCTGGCCGGCTCTGGGGGCGGGTTGGGTTGGGCCTGGGGGCGGGGGCTGGCCGGCTCTGGGGGGCGGGGGCGGGGTTGGCCGGGGTCGGGGCGAGGGCTGGCCAGGTCTGGGGGTGTGGCCGGGTCTGGGGGTGGGCCGGGCGAGGCGGGCGGAAGTTATCCACAGGCTGTGGATGGGGGGCTGCGCCGGGTTGCCGCCGCATGGGATCCTGAAGAAAGGGGGTCCCCCCAGGCCGATGGGGGGTTTGGGCGGAAACGCCTGGCATGTCCCTGGCGTCGGGCCTCAGCCCTTCAGGCCTCCCAGGCCACGAGCCTCCAGGCCTCCCCCGGCCCCGAGGCCACGAGTCCCCACCCGCCGCCGCCCCGAGAGCCCCGAGAGCCCCGAGAGCTCCGAAACTCCGAGAGTCCTGAGCCCTGGGGCCGCGGGGCGGCAGGGGGGCGGCTACGGGTGGGGGCGGGCGTCGGGGGTCGGCTCGGTGGCGATGACCATGGCGGTGGCGATGGCGGCCAGCCCCTCCGCGCGGCCGGTCAGGCCCAGGCCGTCCGTCGTGGTGCCGGAGACGGACACCGGCGCGCCGACGGCCGCGGCCAGGGCCGCCTCCGCCTCCGCCCGACGGGTGCCGATCTTCGGGCGCACGCCGATCACCTGGATCGCCACGTTCCCGATGGTGAACCCCGCCCGCCGGACGATCGCCGCCGCCTCGGCGAGCAGCGTCACGCCGGAGGCGCCCGCCCACTCGGGGCGGCTGGTGCCGAAGTGGGCGCCGAGGTCGCCGAGGCCGGCCGCCGAGAAGAGCGCGTCGCAGGCCGCGTGGGCGGCGACGTCACCGTCGGAGTGGCCGGCCAGCCCATACCGCGAGTCGGGCCAGCACAGGCCCGCCACCCACAGTTCGCGGCCCTCCTCGAAGGCGTGCACGTCCGTGCCGACGCCCACCCGGGGCAGTCGCGGCGGCGTCGCCTCCCGCGGCGCAGGGGCCGCGGCGTGCTCGGCCGGGACGACGGGAACGACACCCAGCGCGTCGACCGCCGGACGTCCGCCCCGGGGCGGCACGGCGTCGGACGGAGGCCGCAGATCGGACGGCGCCTGGGCGTCGGACGAGACCCGAGCGTCGGCCGCGGTAGGGGCGGGCGGCGTGGTGCGCACTCGGGGGAAGACCCGCAGACCGGAGGCGGATCCTCCGCTTGCCGAACCCACCCGGCCGGTCGGACCCGTCGGGCCCGTCGGACTCTTCGGGGCACTCCCGTCGCGACCGCCGGCCCCACCGCCCATGGGACGAGCGTCCACGGGACGGGCGTCCACGGCAGGGGCGTCCACGGGACGACCGTCAGCGGCCCCCCGGTCGCCGGTGTGCCCGGCCCGGCCGGTGTCAGAAGCCATCGGCGGCCCTCCGGCGCACCAGGACCGCCTCCGCGAGGACGAGGTCCAGCGGGCGGGTCACCTTGAAGGCCTCCTCCGCCCCCGGCACCACCACGACCTCACGGCCGAGCCGCTCCACCAGGCCCGCGTCGTCGGTGGCCACCTCGCCGCCGGACTCCAGGGCCGCGCGATGGGCCTCCTCCAGCACCTCGCGGCGGAACCCCTGCGGGGTCTGCACCGCCCGCAGGGTGTCCCGGTTCGGCGTGGCGACGACCGGTTCGGGCGCGCCCGGCGCGGCGGAACGGACCTGCTTGAGCGTGTCGGCGGGGCGGATGCCGGGGACGACCGCCTCGGCGCCGTCCCGGACGGCTCCTGCCACCGCGTCCACCAGGTCCACCGGAACGAGCGGGCGCGCGGCGTCGTGCACCAGGATGATCTCGATGTCCGCCGGGACGGCCTCCAGCGCCAGGCGGACGGACTCCTGCCGGTTGGCCCCGCCGGCGACGACGGTGACCTCCTTGCCGCGCAGGCCGTGGTCGCGGAGCAGGGTGCGCACCCCGGCGACCCCGTCCGGCGGCGCGGCCACCACGACGAGGCTCACCGCACGGGCGCTGAGCAGCGCGCGCACCGCGTGCACCAGGATCGGTACACCGCCGAGCTCGCGCAGGGCCTTGGGGGTTCCGGGTCCGAGTCGTTCGCCCCGTCCGGCGGCGGGGACGACGGCTGCTGCGTTCAGCTTGGTTCCTCGAGTCGTGCGTGTTGCGTACGGGCGGGGGTCTGGAGTGCCCGCGCGCGACAGCCACACCCGCTCGCGGCCGCCACACGGGCACACCTGTGGGAGATGTTCACCACTGTGGCGACCCTACGCCCTAACGGGGCGTGCGGGACCGCCGCGGTGGCGACCCGACTCACCGACAGCGGGTCGGGTCGCCACCGCGGCGGTGACGTGCACCGGCTCCGGCAAGCGGCCGACCGGCGTTGACGGTCGGGGACTTGCCCGGATGGCCGGGGTCTCAGGAGGCTCTCGCCAGGCCCGACGACGCCCAGGTTGGCCTCAGGAGGCCAGGACCTCGTCGAGCAGCGCCTCGGCCTTGTCCTCGTTGGTGTTCTCGGCCAGCGCCAGCTCGCTGACCAGGATCTGCCGCGCCTTGGCGAGCATGCGCTTCTCGCCGGCGGACAGGCCCCGCTCGCGCTCGCGACGCCACAGGTCGCGCACGACCTCGGCGACCTTGATCACGTCACCCGACGCGAGCTTCTCCAGATTCGCCTTGTAACGTCGTGACCAGTTGGTGGGCTCTTCGGTGTACGGTGCCCGCAGCACCTCGAAGACTCGGTCCAGGCCGTCCTGACCGACCACGTCGCGTACGCCCACGAATTCCGCGTTGTCAGCGGGCACGCGAACGGTAAGGTCACCCTGGGCGACCTTCAGCACCAAGTAGGTCTTGTCCACGCCTTTGATCTGGCGAATCTCGATCGCTTCGATCAGCGCGGCCCCGTGATGGGGGTAGACCACGGTGTCGCCAACCTTGAACGTCATGTGACAGGTACCCCTTCCGTGGCTATCCAGAATAACACGGAAATGCCCCCATCCCGGTGACGTTTTCGCAGGTCAGGGCAGATTCCAGGGCTTGACAACGGACCCTCGAACATGCTGTGCGCCCGATTTGTCCAGTCTTTACGACAGCCCCGAACCGCCCGGCAAATCGTCCCGCCCACGGCCCTGACCGGCGCACTCGTGGCCGGTCACGGCCGGATCCAGAGGGGATCCGCAGGCCGCCCAGCGGGTGGGCAGAGCCGATCCGCAGCCGATCCGCAATCGATCCGTAGCCGATCAGCGACCGCGTCGCGGCCAATCCGGCCGATCAGCTACCGCCGGACCTCGGACAACGACATCCGGTCGGCCGCGGCGCGCAGGACGAGACGGGATGCCACCGGACGACACCGGGCGATTCGGACGGCCGGAACAGGACGAACCGAGCCGGCGCCGGAGCCACCCATCGCCCCGTTCGCGGCGCGAACGGCCGCAGACCGCTCCCCGGTTCGGCGGGATCCCGGGCGACCCGGTGCGGCGCCGAGAAACCGCCTGGATAACCTTGGCCCGTCCCTCCCTCCTCACCCTCCCCCCACGGCCCTCGGGCAGCGGGGCCCGACGGGCAGGAGGGGCCCGTGCTCCCAGCCGTCCAAGGAGTTGCCGCCGCCGTGAGCCGCAGCCTTCGACGCGGCGCCCTCGCCGCCGCCCTCACCCTCGCGTCCCTGCCCCTCGCCGCGGCCTGCGCCGCCGGGACCGACGCGGACACCCTGCAGATCAAGCCGGACAACGCCACCACGGACCTCGGCGCCCTGAGGATCCAGAACGTGGCCGTGGTGGTGGGCGAGGACGGCACCGCCGCGGTGACCGGGTCGATCACCAACACCGGCGCCGAGCCGGCGGTGCTGGAGTCGATCACGCTGGACGGCGCGGCCACCCCGGTGCAGCTGCTGCCGGCCGCCGACGAGTCCGGCGCGACCGCCACCGAGGTCACCGTCGCGCCGAACGGCCAGGTCCAGTTCGGCGGGGAGGGCAACGCCCAGGCGCTGGCCCCCGCCGGCACCGCCGTGGAGCCGGGCAGCTTCCACGACGTGACCTTCCGCTTCGCCGAGCAGGGCGAAACGATGCTGCAGGCGGCCGTGTACGAGGGCGAGGGCCTGTACGCCGACGTCGCCCCCACCCCCACGGCCTCCCCCACCGCCTCGCCGGCCGCCTCCCCCGCGGCCAGCACGTCCCCCGCCGCCGGCGAGTCCGCCGAGGCCGGGGAGGGCGCCGCGGACCAGGCCGGGGCGTCGGCCTCCGCCTCCGCCTCGTCCTCCGCCTCGTCCTCCGCCTCCGGGGCCGCCTCGGACGCCGAGGGCGCCGAGGCCGGGCACTGACGGCCCGGGGAACCACGCCACCGCCGCGCCGTCCGGCCACCCCCGCGGGGGCGGTCGGACGGCGGGCAGACGAACGGCGGCGGGGGAGGACCATCGAACGGATGGTCCTCCCCCGCCGCCGTTCCGACCACGGACGTGGACGCCGGGGCGGGGCCCCGGGCACCGACCGCTAGCTCTCGAACTTGTAGCCCAGACCGCGCACGGTGACCAGGTAGCGCGGCGCGCTCGGGTCCGGCTCGATCTTCGCCCGCAGCCGCTTGACGTGCACGTCCAGGGTCTTGGTGTCGCCCACGTAGTCGGCGCCCCACACGCGGTCTATCAGCTGCATGCGGGTGAGCACCCGGCCGGCGTTGCGCAGCAGCATCTCCAGCAGGTCGAACTCCTTCAGCGGCAGGTCGATCTCCCGGCCTGCCACCGTCACCCGGTGCCGGTCGACGTCCATCCGCACCGGCCCGGCCTCCAGGGTGACCGAGCCGCCCTCGTCGTCGCCGTTGCGGCGCAGCACGGCCCGTATCCGGGCGACGAGCTCGCGGCTGGAGTAGGGCTTGGTGACGTAGTCGTCGGCGCCGATCTCCAGGCCGACGACCTTGTCGATCTCGCTGTCCTTCGCGGTGACCATGATCACCGGGACGTTGGAGGTGGCGCGGAGCTGCCGGCACACCTCGGTGCCGGGAATGCCCGGCAGCATCAGGTCGAGCAGCACCAGGTCGGCACCGCTGCGCTCGAACTGCTCCAGGGCGTCCGGGCCGGAGGTGGCCTGGGCCACCTCGAAGCCCTCCTTGCGGAGCATGTAGGAGAGCGCGTCGCTGAAGGACTCCTCGTCCTCGACGACCAGAACACGGGTCACGGGTGGAACCTCCGGGAAAGGCGTGATTCCGCCTGCGGCATCAGGCCGGACGGGTAGCGCGGGGGGCCACGCCGTCGTGGCCGGGTGCGCTGTCGGGATCGGTGTGGTGGGGCGCCGGCGCGCCGTCGGGCGTCGGCGGCTCCACGCTCTCCCGCGGCCGGTCGCGGGACGGCTGTGCGGCTGGCAGCCGCAGGGTGAACGTGGAGCCCTGGCCCTCCACGCTCCACACCGTGACCTCTCCCCCGTGGGAGGCCGCGACGTGTTTGACGATGGACAGACCCAGGCCGGTGCCGCCGGTCGCCCGGGAGCGGGCCGGGTCGATGCGGTAGAAGCGTTCGAAGATCCGCTCCCGGTCCCGCTCGGGGATGCCGATGCCCTGGTCGGTGACGGAGATCTCGATCTGCCGGCCCTCGGTGTCGGGCGCGGGGCGGGCGGCGACGCCCACCCGGGTGCGGTCCGGGCTGTAGTTGACCGCGTTCTCGACGAGGTTGCCGAGCGCGGCGACCAGCTGGCCCCGGTTGCCCATCAGGTAGAGGTCGGAGGTGCCGCCGGTGACGAAGGTGATCTCCTTGGCGGACGCCTGGTGCCGGCAGCGGTCCACCGCCTCGGCGATGAGCTCGTCGACCGCGACGGGTTCGGTGTCCTCGAACGGGTCGTCGTTCTGCACCCGGGACAGGTCGATGAGCTCCTGCACCAGGTTGGTCAGGCGGGTGGCCTCGATCTGCATCCGGCCGGCGAACCGGCGGATGGCCGGCGGGTCGTCGCTGGCGTCCAGCACCGCCTCGGAGAGCAGGGCGAGGGCGCCCACGGGCGTCTTGAGTTCGTGGCTGACGTTCGCCACGAAGTCGCGCCGGATCGCCTCGATCCGGCGGGCCTCGGTGCGGTCGTCGACCAGCAGCAGGATCAGCCGGGAGCCTATGGGGGCGATCCGGGCGGAGACCGCGAGGCCGTCGGACTTGCCGCCTCCGGAGGGCAACTCCAGTTCGACCTGGCGGATCTCGCCGTCCCGCCGGGTCTCCCGGGCGACGTGCAGCAGTTCGTCGACGGCCAGTCGGCCGCCGCGCACCAGTCCGAGGGCGTAGGCCGCCGGGCTGGCCTTGACGACGGCGTCGGACTCGTCGAGGACGACGGCGGAGGACCTGAGCACCGACAGCACGGTGTCCACCCCGGGCGGCAGCGGTGCCTCGCCCCGCGGCGGGGTGCCGGGGGCGCCGCCACGCTGTTCGCGTTCGCTCCAGCGGAAGGCCAGGGTGGCCACCACGCCGGTGCCCAGCCCGACCAGCGCGCTGGAGGCGGCGGCGGCCAGATTCAGGTCCATGCTCCCAGGGTAGGCGGAACCAAATCCCCCTTTCCTCCCCCTAAGCAGGAGCCTTCGGACATCGGCCCCCAATGTTCACCCTGGCGTCCATCATGGTTCACCTTGCGGGAGTCGCCTGGCTTCCAACCGCACCCATACCGTTGAGGTAACGTGTCGGTTTTTGCCCCTGTGTGACCACCGCTCACGGTGTGCAGTGGGAGGAGACGCGGTCGTGTCCCCTCGCGGAGGCCCACCGGCGGCCACCACCGGGACCCTCCCCCAGGGCCCGGCGCCAGGGCCAGCTGAATCGATCCGCCCGCCGCCGGCAGCTCCCGGCGCGGACCGCCACCGCCGGCGGCCACCGACGCCCGCCGACGCCCGCCGTTCCGAGAACGCCCAGACCCGCTCCAAGACAGCCGCAGGACCGTTCAGAACCCGCCCGGAACCCGATCAGAACCAGCGCCACCGTAGACCGGACCAGCTCAGACCCGAGCCGCGACGCCCGCGGCGACAGCCACGACAGCCACGACAGCCACGACAGCGACGACAGCAGGCCAGAAGGGACGACGCCGACCATGCGCAACGCCTATCACGAGGAACTCTCCGGCATCGGGCGAGGCCTGGTGGACATGGCCCGCTTCTCCGCCCAGGCCGTGGAGCGGGCCACCGCCGCCCTCCTCGACTCCGATCTGCCCACCGCCGAGCAGATCATCGCCGAGGACGCGCGCCTGGACGGCATGCACCACGACCTGGAGAACCGGGCCATCACCCTGCTCGCCCGCCAGCAGCCGGTGGCCACCGACCTGCGCCTGGTGGTCACCTCGCTGCGGATGGGCACCGACCTGGAGCGCGCCGGCGACCTGGCCCAGCACGTGGCCAAGCTCACCCGCCTGCGCTACCCCGAGTCCGTGATCCCCCAGGAACTGCGGCCGATCGTCCGCGACATGGGCCGGCTCGCCAAGGAGCTGATGCTCAAGACCGCCGAGGTGCTCGACGCCCGCGACGTCGACCTGGCGCTCACCCTGGAGGGCGACGACGACCAGATGGACCTGCTGCACCGCGAGCTGTTCCAGCACATGATCGACGGCCGCTGGAAGCACGGCATCGAGACGGCGGTGGACGTCACCCTCTGCGGGCGCTACTACGAGCGGTTCGCCGACCACGCGGTGGAGGTCGCCAAGCGGGTGGTCTTCCTGGTCACCGGCGAACACGCGGACGACTTCGTCGTCGAGTCCTGAGCCGTCCGGTACGGCGACGGGCCCCCTGCCCGCGCGCACGGCGCGGGCAGGGGGCCCGTGGGGCCCCCGCGGGGCCGGGGGTCCTACTTCTTGCCCTGGTTCTTGACCGCCTCGATGGAGGCCGCGGCGGCCTCCGGGTCCAGGTAGCGGCCGCCCTCGACGACCGGGCGGAAGTCGGCGTCCAGCTCGTACAGCAGCGGGATCCCGGTGGGGATGTTCAGGCCGGCGATGTCCTTGTCGGAGATGCCGTCCAGGTGCTTGACCAGCGCCCGCAGCGAGTTGCCGTGCGCGGCCACCAGCACGGTGTTGCCGTCCAGCAGGTCCGGCACGATGCCCTCGTACCAGTACGGCAGCATCCGGTGCACCACGTCCTTGAGGCACTCGGTGCGCGGCCGGATCTCCGGGGGCAGCGCGGCGTAGCGGGGGTCGTCGGACTGGGAGAACTCGGCGCCGTCCGACAGCTCCGGCGGCGGCACGTCGTAGGAGCGGCGCCAGAGCATGAACTGCTCCTCGCCGAACTCCTCCAGGGTCTGCTTCTTGTCCTTGCCCTGAAGGGCGCCGTAGTGGCGCTCGTTCAGGCGCCAGGAGCGGCGCACCGGGATCCAGTGGCGGTCGGCGCGGTCCAGGGCGATCTGGGCGGTGCGGATCGCCCGGCGCAGCAACGAGGTGTGCAGGACGTCGGGCAGCAGGCCGGCCTCGGCGAGCAGCTGCCCGCCGCGCTCGGCCTCCTTCTCGCCCTTTTCGTTGAGGTCAACGTCGACCCAACCGGTGAAGAGGTTCTTCGCGTTCCACTCGCTCTCGCCGTGGCGGAGCAGGATCAGCTTGTACGGAGCGTTCGCCATGGCTCCGAGCCTAGTCGAGACCCCGCCGGGGCTCGTCCCGGTCCCGGTCGATCCCGCCCGGCCGTGCTGCGCCGGGGTCGTCGGGCCGCTCCGGGGCCTCGGGACGCCGGGTGAGGTGGGCGAAGGCGGCCAGGTTGTCCAGCGACTCTCCGTGTTCGGCCCGCCACTTCCACTCCTTGCGGATGGCCGTGGCGAAGCCCATCTCCAGCAGCCGGTTGAAGCTGCCGTCGGCGGTCTCGAGGACCGAACCGAGCAGCCGGTCCACCTCGCGCGGGGTCACCGCGGAGAGCGGGAGGCGGCCGACCAGGTAGACGTCGCCGAGCCGGTCCAGGGCGAACGCGACCCCGTACAGCCGGGTGTTGCGCTCCAGCATCCAGCGGTGCACCGCGTCGGCGTTCTCGTCCGGGCGGCGCATCACGAAGGCGTTGATCGAGAGCGAGTGCCGGCCGAGCACGAGCGAGCAGGTCGTCTTCAGCCGCTGGACGCCGGGGAGGGTGGCGACGTAGGTGCCGGGGGGCTCTTCCTCCCACTCCACGCCCGCCTCGTCCAGGGCCTGGGCCAGCACCCGGGCCGCGTGGCGCCGCTCGCTGTCGGTCATGCCGTCCTCCCGCCGTCCTCGGCGATGATTCGTCGTTACCCGAGAGTAGGGCCCGGCGTCCGGCGGCGCCCAGCCGACACCGGGGCGGGACGGTCGGCCTCGCCGGACGCGGCCGGGGCGGCGTGCGCCTGGAGCAGCAGCCGGCCCAGCCGCAGCGGCCGGTACAGCACGCTGCGACCGCTGCGCCGCCCCTCCACCAGGCCGGCGGAGCGCAGCACCGCCAGGTGCTGGGAGACGGCGCCGGGGGTCACGCCCAGCCGGCGGGACAGCTCGGTGGTGCTGGCCGGCCCCTCCGCCAGCGCCGCCAGCAGCCGCGCCCTCGGCCGGCCCAGCAGTCGGCCGAGCTCCACCGACGGCTCGGGCACCGGCGCGGCCCACACCGCGCCCAGGCCGCGTGCCGGGTAGCAGATCAGCGGGGACTGGTCGTCGTCGACCGGGAAGTGCACGGAGCGGGCGAAGAGCGTCGGCATCAGGCAGCAGCCGCGCCCGCAGACCCGGCGCTCCATCTCGCCCAGGCTCGGCTTGTCGATCAGCAGCGCGGCGCCCTCCCAGCGCACCGCCGGGTGGATGCTGGCGAACAGCGCCCGCGCGCCGCCCGCGACCAGCCGCTCCCCGCGGTGCCGCACGTCCGCCTCCAGGACGTCCCGGATGCGCGGCCAGTGCGGGGCGAGGTGGCGCCGGTGGTGCGCGGCGAGCTGCTCGACGAGGCGGGCGAGGAAGACGTCCGGGCCGGCGTCCAGGGCCCGGCGCAGCCGCTCGGGCAGCCCGGTGTCGTGTACGGCGCGCAGGTCCTGCAGGACGCGCCGCTCCGGCACCCGGGCCAGCCGGTCCAGCTCGTCCTCGAAGACGTCCCGGTTGGAGAGTGGAGTGGGGGTGAGGAAGTCCGGCAGGTGCCGCCGGCGGCCGACCAGGGAGAGCAGCAGCGGCACGTCGACCGGCCCGGGATTCGCCCGGACGGCGCGTGACCAGCGCAGATGGGCGGGGAATCGCTCCGGCGCGGCGAGCGCCCACAGGCTCGCCGCGGTCTCGTGCAGCGGGGAGACGGCGAACCGCAGATCGGCCATGTCCTCCGCGTCGAACCGGATGGTGATCACCGCCCCACCTTTCCGTCCCCGGCTAAAACGTGTGCGCCGCCTCCGGCGCGGCGGCTTGGCTGCCGCCATGGCCCATCATCCATCCGACCGGGGCACGCCCGACCCTGGCTGCCCCGAGCGAAGCTCCGCGGACCGGGATCCCGAGGATCCCGAAGCAGCCGGCCGCACCACCGGTCCCGCGCCCCTCGGCCGCACGCCCGGCCCCGTCGCCGGCCCCGCCCGGTTGCTGCCGCCGCCCGGACCGCTGCGCGGCTACGCCGTGCTGACGCTGACGATGTCGTTCGGGCGCGGGATCTTCCTGGCGGGGGCCGTGCTGTACTTCACGCAGGTGGTGGGCGTCTCGGGCACGCAGGCCGGCACGGCGCTGACCGTCTCGGCGTTCGCCGGCATGGCCGCGGCCGTTCCCGGCGGGGTGCTCTCGGACCGGTTCGGGCACCGACGGGTCCTGCTGGGCCTCCTGGTGCTCCAGGCCGTCCTGTTCGCCCTCTGGCCGCTGGCCGGGTCGTTCGGCGCCCTGCTGCTGCTCAGCGCGGCCATGGGGATCGTGGAGGGCGCCTCCCGCCCGGTCCGCGCCGCCTACCTCGGCCACCTGGCCGGGCCGGAGCAGCGGGTGGCCGCCCGGGCCTACAACCGGGCGGTGCTCAACGCCGGCATCGCGGCGGGCGCCCTGCTGGCGGGGGTGGTGCTCAGCGCCGGGTCCCCGTCCGCACAGCGGCTGCTGTTCGAGGTGAACGCCCTCGGGCTGCTGCTGGCCACGGCGGTGCTGCTGCGGCTGCCGGACAGCGCGGGCACCCGGAGGATCCGCTCCGGGGGCGAGGGCGCCGAACCCGTCCCGCGGACGTCGCCGGAGCCGGCGGAGCCGCCGGTCGCGCCGGGATCGGACTCGGATGTCGCGGCCACGCCTGGCGGTCCCGCCGGCCCTGCTGTTCCCGCCGCCCCTGGTGTTCCCGACGGCACCGCGGTTCCCGCCGGCGCTGCCGGGAAGGCCGTCCCGGCAGCGCGTCGGGTGTCGCAGGACCGCCGCTACCAGGTGCTGGCGCTGCTGTGCGGACTGATGAGCCGGCACACAGAGCTGACCAGCGTGGCGCTGCCGCTGTGGGTGGTGCTCCACGACGGCGTGCCGCCCTGGGTGGTCTCCGCCTGCCTGCTGGTCAACACGCTGATGGCGGTGACCCTGCAGGTGTGGATCAGTCGGGGCACCGAGTCGGTTCCGGCCGCCGTCGGCGCGCTCCGCCGGGCCGGCTGGGCGATCCTGGCCGGCTGCGGGCTGGCGGCGGTGAGCGGCGCCATGACGGTGCCGTGGATGACCGGCACGCTGCTGGTGGCCGTGGCGGCGATCACCGTCGGAGAGCTGCTGGCCTCGGCGGGCGAGTGGGAGCTGTCCTTCGGGATGGCGCCGACGGAGCGGCTGGGCGAGTACCAGGGGGCGTGGTCGCTGTTCGGTCAGGCGTGCGGCGCGCTGGCGCCGATGGCGGTCGGCGCGGCGCTGTCGGCGTGGGGGGCGTGGGCGTGGCTGGCCTTCGGCGCCGTCTTCCCGCTGGCCGCCGCCCTGACCGGACCGGCGGCCGGCGGACGCCCGGTGAGGGCGCGGCGGGTCTGACCGAGCTCCGGGGCGATGGGCCCGCGAGGGCCCGGAGGGCCGGGCGTGGGGGCCGGAGGATCGGGGGGGCGGGAGGGCCGATCCCCCCGGACCGAGTTATCCACAGGGAGGAAATGGGGGCTGCCGCCACGCCGGAAAACCATGGGACCGTGGAATCAGGGGGGCCCACCAGGGCCGCCCTGGGCGGCGTTGGAGGCCAACGAGCGTCCCTGAGGAGCCGGGCCACCGAGCGTCCCTGAAGGGCCGGGCCACCGAGCCCCCTGAAGACCCCGAGAGCGGCTCGCCCGCGCGGCAAACCCGCCCCCACCCGGCAGGCGCCCCTTCAGCGGGCGACGCTCAGGCCGCCCCTGCCGCGTGAGAGGGCGTGCCAGCGGGCGCGGCGTTCCACGGCCTCCGTGTACACCCGGGCCATGGCCTCCGCCGCCGCGCGCCAGCCGAAGCCGCCGGCGTGTCGCACGGCCGCCTCCGCCATCGCCCGCGGCGGCTCCGGGCTCTCCATGAAGGGGTGCAGCGCCCGGGCCCAGCGGTCCGGGTCGTGGCCGTCGACGAGCACCCCGGAGACGCCGTCGCGCACCGCCACCCCCAGTCCGCCGACCCGCGCGGCGGCGACGGGCGTGCCGCACGCCTGCGCCTCGACCGCCACCAGGCCGAAGGACTCGCTGTGGGAGGGCATCACCAGCACGGTCGCCGCCCGGTACCAGTCGGCCAGCTCCTGCTGGCCGACCGGCCGCTGGAACCGGACCACGTCGCAGATGCCCAGCCTGGCGGCGAGCTTGTGCAGTTCGTCGGGCGCGTCCATGCCGCTGCCGCTGGGCCCGCCGACCACGGGCACGACGAGCCGGGAGCGGAGTTCGGGGTCGTCGCGCAGCAGCCGGGCCACGGCGTGCAGCAGCACGTCGGGGGCCTTGAGCGGCTGGATGCGGCCGGCGAAGAGCGGGATGACGGCGTCGTCCGGCAGTCCGAGGCGGCGGCGGGCGGCGGCACGGCCGTCCGCCGGCTGGAAGAGGTCGAGGTTGACGCCGGGGTGGACGACGGCGGTGCGGGCGGGGTCGGCGTCGTAGTGCTCGACGAGTTCCCGGGCCTCCCCGGCGGTGTTGGCGACGAGCCGGTCGGCGGCCAGGACGACCTGCGACTCGCCGATCACCCGTGCCGCCGGCTCGGGGCGGTCGCCCTCCGCGAGGTGGGCGTTCTTGACCTTGGCCATGGTGTGCATGGAGTGCACGAGCGGCACGCCCCAGCGGTCCGCGGTGAGCCACCCCACCTGGCCGGACAGCCAGTAGTGGGAGTGCACCAGGTCGTAGTAGCCGGCGTGCCGGTGGGCTTCCGCGCCGAGCACGCCGTGGGTGAAGGCGCACAGCTGGGCGGGCAGCTCCTCCTTGGTGAGGCCGCCGTAGGGGCCGGCCTGGACGTGCCGCACGGTGACGCCCGGGTGGAGTTCGACCGAGGGCGGCAGCCCGCCCTCGGTGGCCCGGGTGAAGACCTCCACCTCGATGTTGAGCTCCGCGAGGTGGCGGTAGAGCTCCACGATGTAGACGTTCATCCCGCCGGCGTCGCCGGTGCCGGGCTGGTGCAGTGGGGAGGTGTGCACGCTGAGGACGGCTATTCGGCTCGGCCTGCGGGCACGCCCCACGCTCCTGGTGGTACGCCGAACCGCCTGGGGGACGGTGCCCCGGCGGGGTCCCCGCCCAGCGCGCTGACTCACCGGTTCTCCTCCTGGTGTGCGGTACGTCGGCCCGCGCTGTCGGGCACACGGGTTTCCGGCCAGGGCGTACAACCGTGGGGCCGGTCGAACGATTCCCGGTCCGGTGGGTTCGGCCGATCCGGTGCGACCGGCCGCTCCGGTGGGATCGGCCGCTCGGTGGGACCGGCCCGTCCGGCTGGCCCGGCGGTCGCACGGACCGGCCGGCCCCGGCGGGCGCCCCAGGCCGTCCCACGCCGTCCCAGGCCGTCGACCACCGGGCGCGCCGGAGGGTGCGCCGGCGCGTCGGCGGGCGCGGGAGCAGCGCGGGCACCGGCAGAGCGCGGGCGGGTGGCCTACCGCACCCGGGCAGCCGGGGGCGAGCGGGCCGCGCGGGTGGCCGGTGGTTCACCCACACGGCCTACCCTTCCGGCATGCCGCCGCATCCGTCCAGTTCGATCACCTCGGGGGTTCCGTCCGCGCCCGCCGTCGGTGGCGCCGCCGCCTCGCGCCTCGGCACCGTTCCGCGGCAGCGCCGGCTGCCGCCGGCCGGCCGGCGTCCGGTGGGCACGGTGACCCGGGGCACCACGCACCCGAACCGGCTGCGGCGGATGGACCGCTGGATCGCCGCCGTGCACGGCCCGGTGCTCCGCCACACCACCGCGCCGCTCGCCGTGGACCTCGGCTACGGGGCGGCGGCCTGGACGGCCGTGGAGCTGTTCCAGCGGCTGCGCGCGGTGCGGCCGGAGCTGGAGCTGGTGGGCCTGGAGATAGAGCCGGAGCGGGTGCGGGCGGCGCAGCCGTACCAGCGGGAGGGGCTGACGTTCCGGCGCGGCGGCTTCGAGGTCCCGCTGCCGGAAGGGCGCCGTCCGGTGCTGATCCGGGCCGCGAACGTCCTGCGGCAGTACCCGGAGGAGGAGGTGCGCGCCGTCTGGACGATGCTGTGCGCCCGTCTTGCCCCCGATGGTCTGCTGGTGGAGGGGACGTGTGACGAGCTCGGCCGGCGGCAGGTGTGGGTGGCGCTGCGGCCCGCCGGACCCGTCAGCGTGACTTTCGCCGCACGCCTGGCCACCCTGCAAACCCCCTCTGACCTGGCCGAACGCCTGCCGAAGGCGCTGATCCACCGCAATGTGCCGGGGGAGGGGGTGCACTCCTTCCTGAGAGACTTCGATCGGGCGTGGGCCAGCGCGGCCCCCTACGCGGCGCTCGGCGCGCGGCAGCGGTGGGCCCGTGCGGTGGCCACGCTGGCGGCCGACTGGCCCCTGCTCGGCCGCCGTGACCGGTGGTCGCTGGGCGAGGTCACGGTGGCCTGGGAGGCGCTCGCCTCGCGCTGACGCCCCGGCCGCTCCGTCTGGGCCGGCGCGGGGCGGCGGAGGGCCTTCGGAGGGTGTTCGGAGGGCCTTGGGACGGCGTTCGGAGGGTGCCCGCGGCGGCCACGGCGGCCGTCGGCGAGGGTCACGTTCCGGTGGTCCGGCCGCGAAACGCTGAGCGTCCGGTTTGTGACGAACGTCACCTGGGCAGCGAACCGCACAACCCGCCCAGGCGCGAAAGCGTGACGCAGCGGACGGCACACCGGCGCGGCGATGGCCTAGGGTGCCTGGCGCGGGACCGCCCGGGGTGCCCGCTCCGTGACCTGCGGGTGCCACCGACACCGAAGCGCGGACCCCACCGGTCGGAACCAGGAACGGCTCCGGCTGGGCGAAGCGGCAGGTACGGGACAAATCCGCCAGGGCCGGACGCACCATCCGGGTCTGGCCGGAACCGGTCGACACCGGCGCCGGATCGGCCGAACCGCGCCGGACCGCACGAAGCAGACAGGACAGGCCGCAGCGGACGAGCAGGGAAGGAGGCGAGGCGATGTCGGGCCACGACGACGGATCCCCAGGAACGCCACGGACCGCCGGTGGCCCGGAGCCGGCGCGAACACCGCCGGCCGGGCCTACCGGACCGACCATCCCGGGCGCCGCCACCGTGTGGGACGGGCCGACCCGGTCGGGTGGTTCCGGTTCCGGTGGACCGGCCGACCCCGAGGGTTCCTCCGCGAACGCCGCCGGCTCGCCGCCCCGGCCGTCCGACGACGGCGGCGCCACCACTCCCGGTGACGTGGTCGGCCCGGCCGACGTGACCGGCCCAGGCGAAGTGGCCCACCCCGGCGACGGGACCGGCCCCGGCGACGGGGCGACGCCCCGCCCGCGCCGCATCCTGCCGCCGCCCGGCCCTGCCGCCCGGACGGCCGTCCCCGGCACCGCCGCGCCGAGCGGCCCCGTTCCCGGCCCCGTCACCGGCCCCGGCAGCGCCCCCACCCCGGGCGGCACGCCACGGGCCACCGACGCCGCCCAGCCGAACCTCGTGCCGCACCAGCGCTCCGGCGACGACACCCGCATGGTGGTGCTGCTGGTCGAGGACGACGCCGCCGACGCCCTCCTCGTCGAGGAACTGCTCACCGAGGGCGACGTGGAGTTCGACGTGCGCTGGGTGCGCACCCTCGCCGACGCCACCGGCCAGCTCGCCACGGGCGTCGACTGCGTCCTGCTCGACCTCGGCCTGCCCGACACGGCCGGCTTCGAGGGCCTGCGCCACCTGCTGCGCCTGGACCCGCACGTCGCCGTGCTGGTCCTCACCGGGCTCGCCGACGCCCACCGGGGCGCCGAGGCGGTCCGGCACGGCGCGCAGGACTACCTGGTCAAGCACGAGGTGGACGCCTCGCTGCTGACCCGCGCGATCCGCTACGCCGTCGAACGCAAGCGCGCCGACGAGTCGCAGCGGCGGCTGGTGGAGTCGGAGCTGCGCGCCCAGGAGAACGCCCGCCTGGAGCGCGGCCTGCTGCCGACGCCGCTGCTGGACGGCTCCGACCTCGCCTTCCAGGCGCGCTACCGGCCGGGGCGCAGCCGCACCCTGCTCGGCGGCGACTTCTACGACGCCGTGCGCACCGACGACGGCACGGTGCACGTGGTGATCGGCGACGTGTGCGGTCACGGCCCGGACGAGGCCGCGCTCGGCGTGTGCCTGCGCATCGCCTGGCGCACCCTGATCTTCACCGGCAGCCAGGGCGGCGAGCTGCTGGCCACCCTGGAGCGGATCCTGGAACACGAGCGGTCCGGCGACGAGGTGTTCGTCACGCTGTGCACGCTGGCGATCCGGCCGGACGGCCGCTCGGCGCTGGTGCACTCCGCGGGCCACCCGTCGCCGCTGCTGCTGGGCGTCGACGGCGGGCCCGCCGACCTGCTGCCGGCCGACGCCGGCGGGCCGGCGCTGGGTCTGCTGCCGGGCGGCGACTGGCCCGGCGTGGAGGTGCCGCTGGGGGCGTCGTGGCGGCTGATGCTGTTCACGGACGGCCTGATCGAGGGCCGGACGGGCCCGGGCAGCTCGTACCGGCTGGGACAGGAGGGGCTGGTGGAGCTGTTGCGCGAACCCGAGTTCGGCGCGCTGGCGCCCATCGAGGGTCCGCCGGACGCGGGCGCCATCGACCGGCTGATCGCCAGGGTCGAGCGGATCAACGACGGCCCGCTGACCGACGACGTCGCCGTTCTGCTGCTGGGCCGCGACGGGGACGGCTCCCGGATCGGGCCATGAGCGGCGGGACGGCCACGACCGGCCCGGGCGACGGCGAGCACACGACCGGCCGCCCGGACCCGGCCGCGTCTTCCCCGGACGCCGCCACCGGTGACGGCGCCGGCGCGCGCGGCGGCGTTTCCGCCGCCGCGCCCACCGGCGGGCCCGGTCGGACGCGGGCGACCAACTCCGGCGGCCGGTTCCGGTGGATCGGGCGCGGCGGACGGCTCCTCGGCCGCGCCGAGCGGGGCGGCGACGCGGGCACTCCGGCCTCGCCGGCCGGCGCGACGCGGGAGCCCGACGCCGATGGCACCGGCCGTGGTGGAGTCGGCAGCGGTGGGGCCAGCGGCGGTGGAGTCGGCAGCGGTGGAGTCGGCGGTGACCGGGCCGGCGGTGGCGTGCCCGGGCGGGCGGCCACGGCGCGGTTGCCCCGCCGCCGGCGGCGGACCGTCCCGCCGTCCCGCTACGGCCCCTGGCATCCGGGCCGGCTGCGCACGCTCGTCGCCGGCGGGTTCGTGATCCTGGCGGTGACCCTGGTGGTGGCGCTCAGCCTCGGCGGCTGGGCGATCTACCGGGTGACCGTGCTCCGCGACGACGTGATGGACCGCCTGCAACCGGCCATCACCGCCTCCCGGCAGCTCGAAGGCGCGCTGCTGAACCAGGAGACCGGCGTGCGCGGCTACCTCAGCACGGCCGACTCCGAGTTCCTCCAGCCCTACGCCCTCGGCCAGCAGGAGTCGCGGGTGGCCGTGGGGATCCTCAGCCGCACCACCGTCGAGGGCCGGGAGTGGGGGCAGCTCGCCGAGGACCTCGCCGCCGTCGTCGAGGCCGAGCGGAACTGGCGTGACGAGTACGCCGAGCCGGCCGTGGCCGCCGTGCGCACCGGCGGGCCCGGCGCCGCCGACGCCCGCGCCTACTTCGGCCAGGCGCTCTTCGACGACGTGCGCGACGCCATCGCCACCCAGCAGCGCCACCTGGACGAGGAACGGGCCCGGGCGCGCGCCGACCTGGACACCGCCACCCACGCGATGTGGGGTCTGTTCGGGCTGATCGGGGTGGTGCTGGTGGCCGTGCTGTGGTCGCTGCTGCTGGCCGTGCGGCGCAAGGTGGTGCTGCCGATCCGGGAGCTGGGCACCCAGGTGCGGGCGGTCAGCCAGGGCGACTACGCCCGCCGGGTGATGGTGCCGGGACCGATCGAGGTGCTGGAGTTGAGCGAGGACGTGGACCTGATGCGCCGCTCCATCGTCGCCAGCTACCACAGCGCGGACGAGGCCCGCGAACAGCTCGACCAGCAGGCGGCGGAGCTGCGCCGGTCCAACGCCGAGCTGGAGCAGTTCGCCTACGTCGCCTCGCACGACCTGCAGGAGCCGCTGCGGAAGGTGGCGAGCTTCTGCCAGCTGCTCTCCCGGCGCTACGCGGGCCAGCTGGACGAGCGGGCCGACGAGTACATCGCCATCGCCGTGGACGGGGCGCGCCGGATGCAGGCGCTGATCAACGACCTGCTGGCGTTCTCCCGGGTCGGTCGGATGGGCGGCGAACCGACCGAGGTGTCGCTGGACGACGTGCTGGACCGCGCCATGTTCGCGCTGGCGGCGGCACGGGAGGAGAGCGGCGCGGTGGTGGAGGCCGACGCGCTGCCGACCGTCGTCGGCGACCGGGTGCTGCTGGGGCAGCTGTTCCAGAACCTGATCGGCAACGCGATCAAGTTCCGGGCCCCCGACCGGCCGCCGTACGTCAGCCTCACGGTCCGCCGGGACGAGCACGGGCCGGACGGGCCGGAGTGGGTGTTCCGCTGCGCCGACAACGGCATCGGCATCGATCCGCGGCACGCGGAGCGGATCTTCGTGATCTTCCAGCGGCTGCACACTCGCGAGGACTACGAGGGCACCGGCATCGGGCTGGCGCTGTGCCGGAAGATCGTGGAGCACCATGGCGGGCGCATCTGGCTGGACACGCAGACCTCGCAGGGCGCGGCGTTCTGCTGGACGATCCCGATCGCCGGGACCGGGCACGGCAGGAGGGTCGGCGCCGACCCGCACGCCGCCCGCCCGGGGGGCGGGGGCGGCAGCGAGGGTGGCCGGAGCGCGGGGCACGAGAAGCCGTGACGCCGGGGCGGCCCGGAGCCTTCCGGACGTGCCGGGGCGGTGTGGTGCGCGGTGGTGTGGTGCGCGGGGTGGCGTGGTGCGGAGTGATGTGGTGCGGAATGGTGTGGTGCGTGGGGGCGTGAGGGGCGTGGGCGTGGTGGCCGCGGCGGGGCCTGGCCCCGCCGCGGCCACCCCGTTCGCTCACCAGGGGCCGTAGGGGCCCATCCGCCGGTTGTCGCCGCGGCCGCCGCCGGTCACCCGCCGAAGCGCCGGGCGGACGTCCACCGTGTAGACGATCGTGGCGATCAGGCCGGCGATGCCGAAGATGCCGAGCCAGCCGAACAGCAGCGTGCACAGCGCGGCCAGGCCGAGGATCAGCAGCCAGAAGCTCTTGCGCTGCTTGTCCGCGGCGCGGAAGGCGTCGTCCCGCCGGATCGCGGCGTCCACCAGGGCGAACACCTCGAACGCGAGCACCGCGTACTGCAACAACACGTACGTCATTCCCGTCAGGGAACCGGACAGCATCTGTCCTCCTCATCGCCGGTCACCGCGGCCGGGCAGCCCGGCCCCGGGTGGGACGGCCCCCACCGCCGGTCGGGCGGCCGTCGATGCCGTCGCAGACGGCTCCTACCCGTCCAACGCTCCGGCCGCACCCGTTGTGCCCGGATAGCGGATAACCCGATCGTCTCGTTCCGTCCGGGCCCCGGGGACCGCCGGGGAGCACCGGCGAAATGGCCGCCGGAAGGCCACTGGAGGGGCGGCGAGAAGGCAGGGAGAGGACAGGTGGACGGCAGGAGGGGGACGACCGGAAGACAGGGAGAGGGCTGCCGGAAGAGAGGGAAGGGCAGGGCCAAGGCGATGGGAGGGCGGGGGAAAGGCGGGTGGTGGAGTTATCCACAGGCGGAAACTGAGGGGCTGCGCCGGGTCGTCGCCGCGTGAAATCCTTAGGAAAGGGGGTCCCCCTTCGGGCCCCCTACGGGTGTTGCCTGTGTGAGTGGTGGAACGGGTGTGACACCCGAGGTGTGGTCCTGTGAGATGCGCTCCTGGCAGGGTGCCTCCAGGAGGTGGCTGGGCCCCTCCACTGTTCTCCCGCACAGGCGCGTCCGCCGTTCTCCCGCACAGGCGCGCCGAGGCCACCGCTCCCCAGGCCGCGGCGGCAGGCGGCCTGGGGAGCGGTGGGGAGGAACTAGGCGGTGGCGTCCGGGTCGGCAGCCGGTGCTTCCTCTGCGGAGGCGGCGGCAGACTTCGTCCGCCCGGCAGCCGGGCCGGCGCCCGCGCTCTTGGCGGTGGCCGACTTGCGGCTCGGCCGCTTGGCGCCCGCGGCCTTGCTTGCCGCCGGCTCCTCCGTCTCCGCAGGGGCCTCGTTCTCCGCAGGGGCCTCAGTCTCCGCCGACCGGGTCACTGCCGGCTCCGGGGCGGCCACCGGCGTCGAGACGGCCGTGGCGCCCGCCGCGCCGCCCCCAGCGGCACCCTCGGCAGCCGGGGCGTCCTCGGCGTCCTCCGGCGGAACGGCGACCTTGTCCGCCGAGGGCGTGGTCTCCTCGTCCTCCTCCTCGGCGGCGGTGGCGGTGCCCGCCGCGCCGGAGCCGGCCGACGCCTCCGGCTGCCCCGCGTCGGTCTTCGGGCTGGTGGAGGCGGCCGGCCCGCCGAAGCGGGTGGCCACCACGTCCCGGCCGCGCTCGGCCAGGCCGTCGTAGGTCTCCTTGGCCAGCACCGCCGCCTCGGCCGCCCGCCCCAGCGACAGCGCCGCCAGGTCCTGGGCCAGCTCCGGCAGCCGTCGGGCGTCCACCGGCCGGGTGGCCAGCGGCGGCAGCGCGGCGACGGCACCGGCGAGGGTCTCGCGGGCCTGCTGGGCCGCCTCGCCGACGGTCTGGGCCGCCTCGCCCACGGCGCGCCCGGGGTCGGCGAGCGAGCGCTGGACCTGCGCGGTGGCGGCGGAGAGCAGGGCAGGCACGCCCTTGAGGGCGCTGACCGCGAGGTCGCCGACCCCGGCCGCGGCGTAGAGCGGGGTGGGGTCGGTCAGCACCCTGCGGACGTCCTCGGCGTCCGGCAGCGGCAGGTTAGGAACGTTGGGCAGCTTCGGCATGGGTCTCCCCCGGTACGTGGTCGCCGGCGGCGTCGTCGACTCCGGCCGTGGACGGTGTGGCTGCGGGCTCCGGCGCCGGGCCCATCGCGTTCTCCCGCCGGAACGCCTCGTAGACGTCGAGCAGCACGCGCTTCTGCCGCTCGGTCAGACCGGGCTCGGCCATGATCGCCGAGCGCAGTTCCCGTTCGCCGGTGGCGTGTTCGTCGCGCTCGTCGAGGATGCCGGCCTGGACGTAGAGGGTCTCGGCGGAGATCCGCAACGCCTTGGCGATCTGCTGGAGGATCTCCGCGCTGGGCTTGCGCAGGCCCCGCTCGATCTGGCTCAGGTACGGGTTGGACACCCCGGCCGCCTCCGAGAGCTGCCGCAACGAGAACCGCGCGTTGCGCCGCTGCTCGCGGATGTACTCGCCGAGCGTGCCCACCTTCGGCAGGGTGGCCATGCCGCCATCCTGACACCCCGTCGCTAACTTTTGCAAGCACGCCGCTTGCTCCAGGCTGCACACCAGCGGCACGCCACGCCGCACGCCGCACGCCGCGCACCGAACATCTGGCCGAAACCGCCACGCCGGTCCACCGCCGGGAGGGCGGCGCCGGGGCTACCGTCGTCGGCCATGACCGAAGCGACCTACCTGCACACCACTCGGGCGTCCTACGACACCGTCGCCGTCGACTACGACAGGCTCTTCCGTGACGAGCTGGACACCAAGCCGCTGGACCGCGCCATGCTCGCCGCGTTCTCCGAGCTCGTGCGGGCGCCGGGCACCGGGCCGGTCGCCGACCTGGGCTGCGGCCCCGGGCGTGTCACGGCCCACCTCCACACGCTCGGAGTTGACGCGTTCGGCATCGACCTCTCCCCCGGGATGATCACCGTCGCGCGCCGGACGCACCCGGAGCTGCGGTTCGACGTGGGGTCGATGACCGCACTGGAGCTGGCGGACGACAGTCTCGGCGGCATCGTCGCCTGGTACTCGACCGTCCACACCCCGCCGGAGGTGCTGCCGACCGTGTTCGCGGAGTGCCACCGGGTGCTGGCCCCGGGCGGCCACATGCTGCTGGCGTTCAAGGTGGGCGACCTGCGACGCCACATGGACCAGGCATACGGCCACGAGGTGTCGCTGGACGTCTACTGGATGCCGCCCGAGCAGGTCTCCGAGCTGATGGGCGGGGCCGGCCTGGTGATGGACGCCCGGATGATCCGCGAGCCCGACGAGCAGGAGCGGCCCCGGCAGGGCCGGCAGGGCTTCTTCCTCGCCCACAAGCCCACGGGGTCGTGACGCGAATCGCCACCCAGGCATTTGCCTACAACCATTAGGCTGCTGCACACTCAATTATGGAAGACGGCTGAAAGGGTTTGGCAGAGGTATGGCACGCGCGGGATTGAGCACGGAGCGCCTGACCCGGGCGGGGGCAGAGCTGGCGGACGAGGTGGGCTTCGAGCAGGTCACCGTCTCGGCGCTGGCCCGACGGTTCGACGTCAAGGTCGCGAGCCTGTACTCGCACCTGAAGAGCTCCCAGGACCTCAGGACCCGGATCGCGCTGCTCGCCCTGGAGGAACTCGCCGACCGGGCCGCCGACGCCCTGGCCGGGCGGGCCGGCAAGGACGCGCTGCTCGCCTTCGCGAACGTCTACCGCGACTACGCCCGGGAGCATCCCGGCCGGTACGCCGCGGCACAGTTGCGGCTCGACCCGGAGACGGCGGCGGCCAGCGCCGGTGGCCGGCACGCGCAGATGACGCGGGCGATCCTGCGCGGCTACGACCTCGCGGAGCCGGACCAGACGCACGCCGTCCGGCTGCTGGGCAGCGTCTTCCACGGCTACGTCAGCCTGGAGGCGGCGGGCGGGTTCAGCCACAGCGCGCCCAACTCGGAGGAGACGTGGTCCCGCGTGCTGGACGCCCTCGACGCCCTGCTGCGGAACTGGCCCGCGCGCTGACGCCGGCCGCCCCGCGTCGGCGGAGCCGCCGGGGCGTCGGAGCGACGGCGCGTCAGAGAGCGACCGGCGCGTCGGAGCGACGGCGCGCCGCGACGGCGCCCGGAGGGCCGGAACACCACGAGAACCTCGACCAACAGGCTGGACGATGCACACCGAGCAGCACTGGATCACCACCCCCGTCACCGCGGACCTCCTGCGCGGCGCCCTCGAACTGGAGCGCACCGCGCACGGCGTGCTGCCGCACCGGCTGCCCGCCCGGGCCCGCGCGCAGTGCGCCGACGCCCAACTCGCCATGGCCGAGTCGCAGCCCTCCGGGGTGCGACTGGCCTTCCGCACCCGGGCCACCGCCGTGGAGCTGGACACCCTGCCGACCAAGCGGGTGTACGTGGGCGCCCCGCCGCGCCCGGACGGCGTGTACGACCTGCTGGTGGACGGCCGTCTGAGCGGCCAGGCCACCGTGGCCGGGGGCAACACCGTGACCATCGACATGAGCACCGGGACGGTGAGCAGCCGGCCGGGACCGGCCGGCACCCTGCGCTTCGCCGGCCTCCCCGACCGGATGAAGGACGTCGAGATCTGGCTGCCGCACAACGAGACCACCGAACTCGTCGCCCTGCGCACCGACGCCCCCGTCGAGCCCGTACCGGACCGGGGGCGCAGGGTATGGGTGCACCACGGCAGTTCGATCAGCCACGGCTCCGACGCCGCCAGCCCCACCACGACGTGGCCGGCGCTGGCCGCCTCCCTCGGCGGCGTGGAGCTGGTCAACCTCGGTCTGGGCGGCAGCGCCCTGCTCGACCCCTTCACCGCCCGCGCCATCCGGGACACCCCCGCCGACCTGATCAGCCTGAAGATCGGCATCAACCTGGTCAACGCCGACCTGATGCGGCTGCGTGCCTTCGTCCCGGCCGTCCACGGCTTCCTCGACACCATCCGGGAGGGGCACCCGGACACCCCGCTGCTGGTGGTCTCCCCCATCCTCTGCCCGATCCACGAGGACACCCCGGGCCCCGGCGCCTTCGACTTCGCCGCGCTCAGCGCCGGGGAGCTGCGCTTCCGGGCCACCGGCGACCCGGCCGAGCGCGCCGCCGGGAAGCTGACGCTGGGCGTGATCCGCGAGGAGCTGTCCCGCCTCGTGCGGCGGCGGGCGGCGGACGACCCCCACCTGCACTACCTCGACGGACTGGAACTGTACGGCGAGGCGGACTTCGCCGAGCTGCCGCTGCCCGACCAGCTCCACCCGGACGCCGCCACCCACCGCCGGATCGGCGAGCGCTTCGCCGAGCTGGCCTTCGCCGCGGGCGGTCCGTTCGCCGACGGCTCCGGCGCGGGCGGTTCCGGCGCCGACGGCCCCGGCGCGTCCGCCCCGCGTCCCTGACGCGGGCCTTCGTCACGGTTTGTCGCAGGCAGTACCGTGAGAGCCATGAAGGAGACCGTGTCCGCCGAGCCGTTCGACACCGTTCTGCCACCGGCGCCGGGGGCCGAGCAGTACCCCGCGCTGCACTTCGCCAACAGCGCCGTCCGCCTGCCCGGCGGCCAGTCCGTCGATCTGCTGGGCACGCCGGAGGCCGCCACGCGCTGGCTGGTGGAGGGCGGCCTGGCCCCGGCGGACGCCGGGCTGCAGGAGGTCTGCGCGGCGCGGATGCGGGCGCTGCGCGACCAGGTCAGGGCGCTGCTGGTGGCCCGGACCGGCGCGCTGCCGGCCCCGCCGGAGGCGCTGGCCGCCGTCAACGAGGCGCTCAGCCGGGTCCCCACGGCCTCGCTGCTGCACTGGGATCCGGAACGCGGCCTGTACCGCGGCACCGTGCATCCGACCGACCAGATCGTCGACCACGCCCTCGGGCTCCTCGCCGCCGACGCCGCCGATCTGCTCACCGGTCCGGACGCCGAACGCCTCGCCGCCTGCGACTCCGCGCCGTGCAACCGCTTCCTGCTGCGCGCCGGGCGCCGCCACTGGTGCTCGGTGCGCTGCGGCGACCGGGCCCGCGCGGCCCGCGCCTACGCCCGGCGCTCCCGGTCCACGGCCGACTGAAGCCGGGCCTCCAGCGATCCTCACGTTAATAGTTGCGCTCATCCGTGAGAAGCCCCTACGCTCATCTCACGGATAGTCCCTTGAGCAAACGTGAGGTATTCCCATGTCTGGTGTGTACACGACAGATGAGCGGGTCCTGGTCCGGACCTTCGGAGGCCCGACCGCCCTCATCCAGTACGGCGGCCTCCGGTTCCTGACCGACCCGACGTTCGACGCCCCCGGCGAGTACCCCGCGGGGGGAGGTCGCGTCCTCACCAAGACGGCCCCCGCCTCCGGCACCCCCGACGACCTCGGCCGCGTCGACGCGGTCCTGCTCTCCCACGACGAGCACGCCGACAACCTGGACCACTCCGGCCGCGCCCTGCTCGCCGACGTCCCCCTGACCCTCACCACCCCCAGCGGCGCGGGCCGCCTGGGCGGCACGGCCCGCGGCCTGGCCGACTGGGAGGCGGTCGAGCTGGAGCGCCCGGGCGGCGGCACCGTGACCGTGACCGGCGTGCCCGCCCTGCACGGCCCCGAGGGCTGCGAGCCGACCACCGGCGACGTCGTCGGCTTCGTGCTCACCGGAGACGGCCTGCCCACGGTCTACGTCAGCGGCGACAACGCCTCCCTCGACCGGGTCCGGCGGATCGCCGAGCGCTTCGACCCGGTCGACACCGCCGTGCTGTTCGCCGGCGCCGTCCGCACCGGCGTGCTGGACAACGCGCTGCTCACCCTGGACAGCGCCGAGACCGCGGAGGCCGCCGCGATCCTCGGGGCGCGCCGGATCGTCCCCGTCCACTACGAGGGCTGGGCCCACTTCACCGAGGGCCGCGACGCCCTGGTGGACGCCTTCACCGCCGCCGGGCTGATCGACCGCGTCGAGCTGGACTGACCGCGCACGCCTGGCCGCCCCCGGAACGGCTTGCGCCCCCGGAACGGCTCGCGCCCACGAAACGGCGCGCACACCCCGAAACGGCTTGCGCCGCCGGGGCGGCCATGGCAGCATGACTAATGCAACTGCTGTCGCACTAAGGAGCCGCCGATGCTCTTCCGAAGCGTTCACCCGGTCCCGCGGTCCCACACGGCCGCACCGCCCTCGAATGCTTCGGAGTGTCCGCGTGCCCACACAGCTCACCGCCCTCGCCGTCACCAAGACCTACGACGGCCGACCCGTCCTTGACGCGGTCACCTGCTCCCTCACCGCCGGCGAGCGCACCGGGATCGTCGGGGAGAACGGCTCCGGCAAGACCACCCTGCTGCGCCTGCTCGCCGGCCGCGAACGGCCCGACCAGGGCGAGGTGATCCGCTCCGCCGACGGCGGCATCGGCTACCTGGCCCAGGACGAGACGCTGCCGGGTCACCTGACCGTCCAGCAGGTCATCGACCGCTCCCTCGGCGAGCTGCGGTCCCTCGCGGAGCGGTTGCGCCGGCTGGAGGCCGCGATGGCCGACGGCGACGCCTCCGGCCTCGCCGAGTACGGCGACCTGCTCACCGTCTTCGAGCTGCGCGGCGGCTACGACGCCGACGCCCGGCTGGAACGCGCCCTGCACGGCCTCGGACTCACCGGGCTGCGCCGGGACCGCCCGGTCGGCGGGCTCTCCGGCGGGGAACTCGTGCGGCTGCGGCTGGCCTCCGTGCTCGCCGCCGCCCCGGAGGTCCTGCTGCTGGACGAGCCGACCAACCACCTCGACGACGACGCCCTGACCTGGCTGGAGGAGCACCTGCGCACCCGGCGCGGCACGACCGTGGCCGTCTCCCACGACCGGGTCTTCCTGGAACGCGTCGCCACCACCCTGCTGGAGGTGGACGGCGACCGCCACCACGTCGTCCGGTACGGCAACGGCTACGCCGGCTACCTCGCCGAGCGCGCCGCCGCGCGGCAGCGCCAGGCCCAGGCGCACGCCGACTGGCGGGCCGAGACCGACCGGCTCCGCGAGGCGGCCGCGACCACCGCGCGCCGGGTGGCCCCCGGCCGGGCGATGCGGGACGGCAACAAGATGGCCTACGACCGGGCGGGCGGACGCGTCCAGCAGTCCGTGGCCAGCCGGGTCCGGGCCGCCGAGGAACGGCTGCGCCGCCTGCTGGCCGAGCCGGTGCCGCCCCCGCCCGAACCGCTGCGGTTCACCGCCTCACTGCGCGCCGGGCGGCCGTCGGGCGCCGTGCTGCGCGCCGAGGGCGTCCGGGTCGACGGCCGGCTGGCACCGCTCGACCTCAGCGTCGCGGCGGGTGAGCGGCTGCTGGTGACCGGGCCGAACGGCGCCGGCAAGAGCACCCTGCTGCGGGTCCTGGCCGGGGAACTGGCCCCGGACGGCGGGCGGGTGGTGCGCGGCGGGCGGATCGGCTACCTCCCCCAGGAGCCCCGCCCGGAGCGGCCGGAGGCCACCCTGCTGGAGGCGTTCGCCCGCGGACGGGCGGGCGACCCGGCCGAACACGCCGCCCGGCTGCTCTCCCTGGGGCTGTTCGCCCCCGACCGGCTGGACGTGCCGGTCGGCCGGCTCTCCACCGGTCAGCGGCAGCGCCTCGCCCTGGCCCGGCTGGTCAGCGAACCGGCCGACGTCCTGCTGCTGGACGAGCCGACCAACCACCTCTCCCCCGCCCTGGTGGAGGAGCTGGAGGCCGCCCTGGCGGAGTACGACGGCGCGCTGGTCGTGGTCAGCCACGACCGCCGGCTGCGGCAGCGCTGGCGTGGCGCCCACCTCGCGGTTCCGGCCCGGGGCGCCTCCCGCGGCCCCGTGCCGAGCGGCACGCCCGCACCGCGCGGGGCCGCCGCACCGGCGCTGCGCGGCGCGGAGGCGTGAACGGCCCGGCGCCCAGCCGGCCAGCCCTGCACCGCCCGCCCCCGCCGTCCCACGTCCGACACCTCGTCCGAGAACCCTCACACCTCACACCGGGAGTCCCGTGCCCCCTCGCACCGCCCAGTCCCTGACCCGCGTGCCCGTCGCCGAGGCGTCGGCCGGGCCGTACTCGATCACCACCGGCCCGGACGGCGCGCTCTGGCTGACGCTGGTGCACGCCGGGGAGATCGCGCGGATGACGCCGGACGGCCGCGTCGACCGCCACCGGCTGGACTCCGCCTCCTGCGGCCCCACGGTCATCACCACCGGTCCGGACGGCGCCCTGTGGTTCACCCGAACCCAGGACCACCGGATCGGGCGGATCACCACCGACGGCACGGCGGCGTCCTTCCCCACACCCACCCCGGACGGCGGGCCGTTCGGGATCACTACCGGCGCCGACGGCGCGCTGTGGTTCACCCAGACCCGCGCGGACCGGATCGGCCGGATCACCACCGACGGCCGACTGACGGAGTTCCCGCTGCCGGTCACCGGCGGCTTCCCCTCCGCCATCACCGCCGGCCCCGACGGGGCGCTGTGGTTCACCCTCAACCAGGCCGACGCGGTCGGCCGGATCGCCCTCGACGGCGCGGTCACGGTCCACCCGCTGCCCACGGCCGGGGCCGCGCCGGTCGGCATCACCCGCGGCGTGGACGGCGCGCTGTGGTTCGTGGAGATCGGCGCGGGCCAGATCGGACGCGTCACCGCGGACGGCCGGGTGACGGAGTTCCCGCTGCCGGACCGCGCGTGCCGCCCCCACGCGATCGTCGCCGACGAGGAGGGCGGCGGCTGCTGGTTCACCGCCTGGGGCACCGGCCGGATCGGACACGTCACGCCCGGCGGTCGGTTCGAGGAGTACGAGCTGCCGCCCCCGGCCGCCCCGGCGCCGGAACCGCACGGCCTCACCGTCGGGCCGGACGGCGCCGTGTACGTCGCCCTGGAGGTCGGCGAGGTGGCCCGGCTGCGCCGGTGACCGCCGGCCGGCGCCGCCCGGTGACCGGCGTGGGCGCCGGGCAGCGCCGGGCCGCGCCGGGCAGCGCCGGGCCGCACTCAGTCGGCGAGGGGGGCGGGCAGCGGCCGGTGGTGCAGGAGGTGGAGGCGGGAGACCGCGCGGGTGAGCACCACGTACAGCCGGTGCCGGCCGCGCGGCTCGGCCGCCTCGATGGCGGCGGGCTCCACCACCACGACGTGGTCGAACTCCAGCCCGTCCGCGGCCGTCGCCGGCAGCACGGTGACCCGGGCCGCGGTGCCGATCTCCTCGACGCCGGCGGCCGGGATGCCGGCCGCCCGCAGCGCCGCGCCCGCCCGGGCCGCGTCCGGCTCGGTGGCGATGACGCCGACCGAGCCCTCCCGCGCCAGCGCCTCCCGCACGGCGGCGACGGTGGCCGCGGCCAGGTCGTCTCCCCGCTCCACCCGCTCGATCCGCAGCTCGCCGTCGCGGCGCAGCGAACGCGCGGGCGGGACGTCCACCGGCAGCGCGTCGAGCAGCCGGTTGGCGAGCGCGACGACGGCCGCGGGGACGCGGAAGCCGGTGGTCAGCGGGACGACGGCGGCGTCGGGCTTGCCGAGGTGGGCCAGCTGTTCGGGCCAGTTGTCGGCGGCCCAGGGGGTGGTGCCCTGGGCGAGGTCGCCGAGCACGGTGATCGAGCCGAAGTCGACCCGGCGGGCGATCGCCCGGCACTGCATGGGCGAGAGGTCCTGGGCCTCGTCCACGACGACGTGGCCGTAGCCGGCGGGCCGCTCGATCAGGCCGGCGACCTCGTCGAGCAGGACCATGTCGGCCGCCGACCACCGGGCGGTGCGGAAGGTGCGCGGCGGCTTCGGCCAGCTGATCGCCGCCTGTTCCCCGGCGGTGAGCAGGCCGTCGGCGGCCTCGGCGAGGGCGGCGGGGTCGCCGAGCAGCGCGGCCACCACCTCCTCCGGGCGCGTGGCCGGCCAGACGGCGTCCAGGTAGGCGGTGACGGCCTTCGCCCGGCCAATCCGGCGCAGCCACTCGTTGCCGGGCGGGCCGGCCCGCCGTTCCGCCTGGCGTTGGATCAGCGCGACGGTGCGGGAGCGGACGTGTTCGCGGCCGACCGCGTAGGGGGGTGCCTGCGCGCGCACCTCGGCCACCACGCGGTCGAGTTCCTCCACCGGGACGCGCCAGCGGTAGGAGCCGTCGGGGACGGCGAGCGGCTCGGTGAGCAGTTCGGCGGGGCGCCGCACCCGGCCGTACAGGGCGCGGGCGAGCACGGCGGCCATCCGCACGTCGTGCTTGACGGCCGCGGCGGCGTCGCCGTCGGTGGCCCGCACGGGGTGGCGGGCGATCTCGTCCTCGATGGTGCACTGCCTGACGTCGATCTCGCCGAGGGCCGGCAGCACCTCGGCGATGTAGCGCAGGAAGGCCCGGTTGGGGCCGAGGACGAGCAGGCCGCCGCGCTGGATCCGCTGGGGGTAGGTGTACAGCAGGTAGGCGGCGCGGTGCAGGCCGACGGCGGTCTTCCCGGTGCCGGGGGCTCCCTGCACGCAGACGGAGTCGGCGAGGCCGCCGCGCACCAGGTCGTCCTGCTCGGGCTGGATGGTGGCGACGATGTCGCGCATCGGCCCGACCCGTGGGCGCTCGATCTCGCCGGCCACGATGCGGCTGCCGCCGGCGGGGCCGTCCGCGCGGTCGTCGACGCCGCCGTGGACGCCGGCGCCGGCGCGTGCGGTGAGGCGTTCGTCCTCCAGGCCGGTGAGGTCCTCGGCGGCGCCGTGGCTGCCCGGGGCCCAGCCGAAGCGGCGGCGCACCGCCACGCCGCGCGGGTCGCGGGCGCTGGCCTGGTAGAAGGTGCGGGAGACCGGGGCGCGCCAGTCGATCACCATGGGTGGCGCCGCCGGGTGGGGGGAGATCCGGCGGCGTCCGATGTGGTAGCTCTGGCCGCGGTGGTCGCCGCCGTCGGGGGAGTCGTCGAAGTCCAGCCGGCCGAAGAACAGCGGCCGGTCGGGTTCCTCGCGCAGGTCCCGGGCCCGGCCGCGCAGGCGTCTGCCGAGCGCCTCGGCGCTGGCGCCGTCGGCGGAGGCGTTCTCCCCGGAGACGACCTGGTCGCCGGCGTCCCGCACCATCGCGGCCAGGGCCGCCCGGCAGGCCTCGTGGTAGGCGCGCTCCCGGTCCAGCGCGCCGCCGCCCGGTTCGGCCGGCCGGGGGCCGGCGGGCGCGCCGGGCCGGCCCACCGCTTCCGGCCCGCCCACCGCGTCGGACCCGCCCACTGCGTCCGGCCGGCGGCCTCGCGGTGTCCGCCGCCGTCCCCGTTCCCGTTCGGTTGCCGTCATCCGTCGCGACCTTCTCACGCCTGTTCCGCCTCGGTCCGGCCGTGCGCCGAACACCGGGAAGCATACGTGAACCCAGTAAGGAACGTTACTCGGTTAAATTTTTTCGGCCCGATCGGCCACCTCGCGCGCCCCCGGCTCGCGGCGGTCAGTGCTCCGGGCGGGACTGCTGGAAGGCGCGTCGGTAGTCGCTGGGCGGCACACCGACGTGGGCGGTGAAGTGGCGCCGCAGGTTGGTCCCGGTGCCCAGCCCGCTGTACTGGCCCACCTGGTCGATCGACAGGTTGGTGGACTCCAGCAGGCTCTGCGCGCGGGCCAGCCGCTGGCCCAGCAGCCACCTCAGCGGGGTGGTGCCGGTGGCGGAGTGCAGGCGCCGGAAGAACGTCCGGGTGCTCATGCCGGCCCGCCGGGCCAGGTCCTCCACGGTGAGCGGCTGGTCGAGGTGGGCCGTGGCCCACTCCAGCACCGGCCCCAGGCTGTCGTCGTCGCAGGCCGGGACGGACAGGTCGACGAACTGCGCCTGGCCGCCCGGGCGGTGCGCCGGCACCACCATGCGGCGGGCCAGCTGGTTGGCGACGGTCGCCCCGAGGTCACGGCGCACCAGGTGCAGGCACAGGTCCAGCCCGGCGGTGACGCCGGCGCTGGTGAGCACGTCGCCGTCGTCGACGTAGAGCACGGAGTCGTCGACCCGCACCCGGGGGTAGCGGCGGGCGAGGGTGGCGGTGTGCACCCAGTGGGCGGTGGCCCGCCGGCCGTCGAGGATGCCGGCGGCGGCCAGGGCGAAGGCGCCGTTGCAGAGCGAGACCATGCGGGCGCCGGCGGCGCTGGCCTCGCGCAGCGCGTCGATCAGCTCCGGGTCGAGCTCGCGGTCGCCCTCCACGCACTCGTCCGGCACCGAGGGCACGATCACCGTGTCGGCCTTCGGGAGGTCCGCCAGGCCGTACCGGGTGTCCAGGACGAACCCGAAGCCGGCGCGGGTGGCGCCCGCCCGGGAGCCGCACAGCCGCAGGTCGTACCAGGGGTCGGCCAGGTCGGGCTGCGCCTTGCCGAAGACCGCGCAGACGATGGCCAGCTCGAACAGATCCCAGGGGTGGGTGTCCGCGTCGTCGATCACGGCCACAGCGACGGAACCAGGGCTCATGCCGGCCAGGGTACGCAGCCGCGCCGACAGCGCCGACACCCTTTCACGACAGCGCACCCGCCGCTTCCGACGCGGCGTCCGGACCGGCGGCGCCGGCGGGCACGTCCGGCGCACGTCCGGTGGGCACGTCCGGCGGGCGCGGCAGGATCCGTACGAAGGTCGTCACTCCTGCCACTGTCGGCGCGCGGCGCCCGCTGGGAACGTGGTTCCCGATCGAACGGGACACGCGGCCCGGCCCGGCCGGCGCCGCGTCAGACACACGAGGAGCACACCGAATGCGGTCCGACGCGAACACTCCGTCCGAGACCCGCGAGGGCGTGGCGGTCATCGGCCTCGGCCTGATGGGCCAGGCGCTGGCCGGCGCCTTCCTGAACGCCGGTCACCCGACGACCGTCTGGAACCGGACGGCCGACAAGGCCGACGCGCTGGTCGACCGGGGCGCCGTCCGCGCCGGGACGGTCGCCGAGGCCGTGGCGGCGGCCGAGGTGGTGGTGGTCTGCCTGTCCACCTACGAGGTGGCGCTGGAGCTGCTGGAGCCGCTGACCGGCACGCTGGCGGGACGCACCCTGGTGAACCTGACCTCCGGCTCCCCGGAGCAGGCCCGCCAGACGGCGGACTGGGCGGCCGGGCACGGCATCCCCTACCTCGACGGCGCGGTCATGTCCATCCCGATCGGGGTGGGGCAGCCGGAGGCGGTGCTGCTCTACAGCGGTCCCCGCGCCCTCTTCGACGCCCACCGGGCCACGCTGGCCGCCCTGGGCGGCGGCACCACGCACCTGGGCGAGGACTTCGGGCTGGCGTCGCTGTACGACGTGGCGCTGCTGGGCCTGATGTGGTCGACGATGAGCGGCTACGTGCACGCGGTGGCGCTGCTCGGCGCGGAGGGCGTGGACGCAAGGACGTTCACCCCGGTCGGCAACCGCTGGCTGTCCACCATCACCGGCTACCTGACCGAGTACGCCAAGCAGGTGGACGCCGGCGCGTACCCGGCGGACGCCACCTTGGACATCCAGGTGACCACGATGGAGCACGTCCTGCACGCCAGCCGCGAGCGCGGCGTCAACGTGGAGCTGCCGACGCTGATCAAGACGCTCGCCGAGCGGGCGATCGCCGCCGGCCACGGCGGCTCCAGCTTCGCCAGCCTGGTGGAGGTCATGCGCAAGCCCGCGTGAGGCCCCCGGGTGCGGGGGGCGGCGCCGCCCCCCGCACCCGCGCCCATACCCCTACCGAGTAGCCGTACCAACGCACGCCACGAACAGACGAACGGACCGACCCAGATGACCACCCCCTGGCCCGACCTGGTGACCCGCGCCGCCGACGAGTGCACGGCCGTCCTGGACAAGGGCGCCGACCAGGACTGGTCCCGCCCGGCGACCGGCCTCGACTGGAGCTGCCGCACCACGCTGGACCACCTCGCGCTCGGGCTGGTCGGCTACGCCGGGCTGCTCATCGCCCAGCCCACCGACCGGTTCACCGCGCTGTCCGCCTCGCTGGCGGAGGGAACACCGATCCCGACCTGCCTGGAGGGCGTCCGGATCTCGGCCGCGCTCCTCGCCTCGACCGTGCGCGAGGCCGCGCCCGAGGCACGCGCCTGGCACCCGTGGGGCACCTCCGACGGCCCGGGATTCGCCGCCATGGCGCTGGTGGAGATGCTGGTGCACACCTACGACATCGCCCGCACCCTCGGCCTCGACTGGACGCCGCCGGACGAGCTCAGCGCACCGGCGGTGCGGCGGCTCTTCCCCGACGCGCCGTCCGGCCACGGCGCGTCGGAGACGCTGCTGTGGTGCGCGGGCCGGATCGCGCTGCCCGGCCTGGCCCGCCTGGAGCGGTGCCAGTGGGACGGACGGGTGCGCTGAGGAACGTGGTGGAGGCGGGCCGGCCGGCCCGGGCCGGCCGGCCCGCTCCCCGGGTGTTCTCCCCGCCGGTAAATCGGTGTTCCTGCGGGCACACCACCGCGATCATGGGGCGGACACCGACCGCGACCCCATGGAGTAGCTCGTCATGCCCCTGCCCGCCGACCCGACGGTGCTGCACCCGATGCCCGACCAGCCGCGGGTGGTGCTGCTCAAGCCGCTGGTGAAGTCCCCGTTGATCGAGGTCGGGGAGTACTCCTACTACGACGACCCGGACGACGCGACCGCCTTCGAAACCCGCAACGTGCTCTACCACTACGGGCCGGAGAAGCTGGTCATCGGCAGGTTCTGCGCGCTGGGCACCGGGGTGCGGTTCATCATGAACGGCGCCAACCACCGCATGGACGGCCCCTCGACCTTCCCCTTCCCCACCATGGGCGGCTCCTGGGCCGAGCACTTCGACCTGCTCACCGGCCTGCCGAACCGCGGGGACACCGTGGTCGGCAACGACGTCTGGTTCGGCTACGGCTCGACGGTGATGCCCGGCGTGCGGATCGGGCACGGGGCGATCATCGGCTCCGGCGCCGTGGTCACCGCGGACGTCCCCGACTACGGGATCGTCGGCGGCAACCCGGCCCGGCTCATCCGCACCCGCTACAGCGACGAGGACGTCGCCCGGCTGCTGGCGGTGGCCTGGTGGGACTGGCCCGCGGAGCACATCACCAGGCACGTGCGGACGATCATGTCGGGCAGCGTGGCCGACCTGGAGGCCGCCGCCCCAGGCGCCCCCACCACCTGACGCGGGCGCGGCGGGGGAGGGGGCGGCGTGCCTCACTCGGCGCGCGCGGGAGCCTCCGCGGCCTCGGCCGGCACCAGCCGGCGTTCCTCGACGGGCGCCGGACGGGTCGCGCCGCCGGCGCCGCCGCCGGTGCCGCCCCCACCCCCGCTGCCGGCGCCGGCCACGGCCGGCCTGGCCCCGGTGCGCAGCAGGCGGAGCAGCGCGAGGGCGACCAGCAGCAGGCCGGCGGCCCCGGCCATGATCAGGGCCGTGGTGGAGGCGTAGCCGGCGCGGTCCGGATCCGGGCCCAGGACGCTGAAGAAGACCGCGCCCAGCACCGCCACGCCGGTGGCGCTGGCGAACTGCTGCGTGGTGGTGAGGACGCCGGAGGCGGCCCCGGCGCGGGCCGGCCGGACGCCGCTCAGCACGGCCCCCACCAGCAGCGCCATGACCAGGCCGTTGCCCAGCCCGACCACGCCGAGCGTGGTGGCGACCAGCACCGGCCCGGCGCCGTCGCCGGCCACGGCGAGTCCGGCCGTCAGCGCCAGCAGGCCGACGCCGCTGAGCGTGAAGCCGAGGGCCATGACCGGCACCGGGCCGCGCCGGACGCTCAGCCGGCGGCCGAGGAAGGTGGTGGCCATGAAGGTGATGCCGAGCGGCGCGAAGGTGAGCCCGGCCGCCGTGGGGCTGAGCCCGAGGCCGCTCTGCAGGAACAGGGCGAGCACGAACATGAAGCCGCCCCAGTAGGCCATGAAGGCCACGTTGACCGCGAGTCCGCCGGAGAACGCCCGGTCGCGGAAGAGCGTGAGGTCGAGCAGCGGGTCCCCGCCGCGCCGGGTGAGCCGCCGCTCCCAGGCGATGGCCAGCAGCAGCACCGGCAGGGAGGCGGCCAGCGAGATCCACGTCCACAGCGGCCACCCCTCGGCGTGGCCGAGGGCGAGCGGCACCAGGGCCAGGGCGAGGCCGGCGGAGATGGCGACGGCACCGAGCGGGTCCAGTCGGGGCCGGTGGCCGGCCTTGGCCACGGCGGGCAGCAGCCGCGGGGCGACGATCACCAGGACCAGGCCGACCGGCACGTTGACCAGGAAGATGTTGCGCCAGCTGAGGCCGAACAGGTCGGCGTCGAGCAGCAGGCCGCCGAGCACCTGGCCGGCGATCGAGGCGACGCCGCCGGTGATGCCGTACCAGGTCAGCGCGCGGGACCGCTCGTGGACCGGGAAGCCGGCGGTGATCAGGGCCAGCACCTGCGGCACCATCACCGCGCCGGTCAGTCCCTGGAGCAGCCGGGCGGCGACGAGCTGCCCGGGGGTGGCGGCGATGCCGCAGAGCAGCGAGGCGAGGGCGAAGGCGGCCACGCCGATGAGGAAGAGCCGGCGGTAGCCGAACAGGTCGCCGAGTCGGCCGCCGGTCACCATGCCGCTGGCGTAGGTGAAGGCGTAGCCGGCGACGACGAGTTCCAGCGCGGCGTCGTCGACGTGCAGGTCGTCGCGGAGCACGGGGGCGGCGACGTTCACGGCGAAGAAGTCGAACTGGGCCATGAAGGTCGCCACGAGTATCAGCGGCAGCATCCGCCACCGGCGTGGATCGGGCTCGGTCGTGTTCGGGGGGCTGGCGGCCACCGGCACTCCATGATCGAGGGACGACGAACTGTTTGATGGGTATCGAACACTACGATGGTCATCGACACCCTTGCAAGGGGCACCTATGCTGGGCGCATGGGTGAACACTTCCGCCAACCCGCGCCGGAGGAGATCGACCTCCCCACGGTGCTGGGGGCGCTCGCCGACCCGGTACGGCTGGCCACGGTGCGCGCCATCGACGCCGCCGGCGAACTCACCTGCGGGCAGGTGCACGAGGAGATCGGGGAGCCCTGCGGGAAGTCGACGATGTCCCACCACCTGCGCATCCTCCGCGAGGCCGGACTGACCGGGACCCGCATCGACGGCGCCCGACGGCTGGTCTCGCTGCGCCGGGACGACCTCGACGCGCGCTTCCCCGGCCTGCTCGGCGCCGTGCTCGCCCGCCCCGTACCCGGACCGGCCCGCGCGGCCGACGCCGCCGGGGCGACCGCCACGACCCGCGGGGCCGGCGCCCGGGAGGCCGGGGACGCCGGGGAGAACGGCCAGGAGCCGCCGCGACAGCGGCCCCTGGCCACCCGAGCCTGAGCCCCCGAGGCCCGCTCCTCCTACGCGGCCGCCCGCCCCGACGGCGGCCGGCTCAGAAGTTGTCCGGGCACCACGGCGACTCGGCGGTGCGCAGCAGCACGTCGGCGCGGTGCGCCGCGCCCGGGCGGTGCTCCGTCAGCAGCCCCGCCCGGTGCAGCCGCGCAGCCGACGCGCCACCCAGCGCCAGCCGGGCCAGCGTGGCCGCCTCCAGCTCCACGTCCGGCGCCGCGCCGGTCCGCCGGCACGTCGCGCCGTCCGGGCCGCCCTCCAGCGCGAAGGTGCCCTCGGCGTAGCCGTCCCGGTCCCGCACCCGCAGCACCAGGCTCCCCTCGACAGCGTAGCGGCGCGCCGCGAACAGCGCCGGCACGTCGAGGATCCGCAGCCACATCCAGTCCACGTGCTCCAGGACGCGCCAGCCGCGGGCGTCCTCCAGCAGCAGCGGGACCACCTCGTCCACCGGGCGCTGCACGAACTCCACCCGGGTGACCAGGTCCACCCCCAGCGCGTACCGCACCAGCGCGGCGGCCGCCTCCGGGTCGGGGGCGATCAGGTCCTCCACGGTGAGCCGGCCGTCCGGCACCTCCCGGTCCCAGCGGGTCTCCACCCGGTAGCGGAGCGTCCCGGTGACGGCGCCGGAGGCGTCCCGGTACACCGCCCAGAAGGGCTCGTTCCACTCCTCGCCGGGCAGGGCGTGGATGCCGGTGGCGATGTCCCACCAGCGGTCGTCGCGGACGATCACCCCGTGGCGGGTCGCCCGCAGCCGCTCGAACACCGCCGGGGCGAGGGCGCGGTACTCCGCGGTGTCGACCAGCTCCACCCGTCCGCCCGCCGATCCGCCGGCCGACGGATCCGGCAGCCGCCCCGCGCGGGCCTTGACCACCTCGCCGGTCAGCTGCTCGGTGGCCGGGCCGAAGCCGAAGCGCCCGTAGATCTGGTACTCGGCGGCGACCAGGATCGCCGCCGCCTGCCCGCGGTCCGCGGCGGCCCGCAGGTCCGCCGCCATCATCCGGCTGAGCACGCCGCGCCGGCGGTGGGTGGCGGTGACGGTCACCGCGCTGATCGCGTCCACCGGCAGGGCGGAGCCGCCGGGGAGGGTCAGCTCGGTGTCGAAGCTGCGGAAGGTGCCGACGTAGCGGCCGCCGTCCACCGCCGCGCGCAGCCGCCCGGTGCTCAGCAGCGGCCCCCAGCCGGCGAGCACCTCCTCGTCGGTGGCCTTGCGGCGGCGCAGGAAGCCGGTGTCGACGGCCCGGACGAAGGCCACGTGGTCCTCCGGGCCGACCTCCACCACCTCCACGCCCACCCCGCCGCCGGCCGCCGCGTCGTCCCCCGCCCCGGCCGGCGCGCCTGCGACGGACGGACCCTCCACGTTCTGACTCGTAGCTCCCATGGGGCCGACGGTAGGGGGTCCACGGCCCGGACCACATCCGTTTTTCCCGCCGCGGGGGCCACCGCGGGGGTCGTCGCCGGGGCGGCCCCGGACCCGGTGGCCCGCCGGGGGCGCGGGCCGGCCGGATCAGCCCGGGGCGAGCAGGTCCTCCACGCGCGCCTCGCCGTCCCGGTAGCGCCGGGTGATCTCCCGGCTGCACCCGTCCACCATCCGCTGCAACTGCTGGCGGCGCGTCGACACCCGGTGCTCCTGGGCCGCCAGCCGCTCCAGGGCACGGCCCAGCTCCGCCTCGCTCCGCGCGTGCAGGTCCGACAGCGCCACGTCCCCGAGCACGGCGTGCAGCCGGTCCAGGTACTCCCCGTCGCCGGGCGTGCGCAGCGTCACGTGGCGCGCCGAGCTGCGCACCGGGGACGGCGCGTCGGCCAGGATCTGCGGCAGCCGGCGCAGCACGTGGTCGCCGAACAGCACGTCGCCGGTCCCGCTGCGGGTCGGGCCGTAGCCGGCGCGCTGCTCTCCCGGGCCCCCGGGCCCCGACTCGGCCCGCTCTCCCGCTCCACCGGCCGCCTGCTGGGCCGCCGCCTGCCGCGCGGCGGCCTCCTGGGCCTGCCGGCGGTCGGCCAGCTCGGCCCGCAGGATGTCGATCCGCCCCTGGAGCAGCCGGCGCAGATAGGACAGGTCCGCCTCCTGCTGCTGCAGGTGCCGGCGGGCCGCCCGCAGCTCGCCGAGCGCCATGGCCCGCAGTTCGCGGTCCTCGCCGACCGTGGCCTCCAGCGGGTGAACGCTGGTCGTCAGCCGCTCCACCGGATCCTCCGGCGTGCCCGCCTCCATGTCCTCACCGACCACGCTCCCACCCTTCCCGGCGCCGTGGCGGCGCCGTTAGCGCTCTTCGCCCCCGAATGTGCTGGCCGGCCGCTCACCCCGTGGCGCCCGACCCGTGTGCTCCGCACCCCGCGCGGTGTTCCCCGAGGTGCCCGCCGACGCGGCGGCGGACCGGGTGGCGGAGAACCGGGGGAGGCGTACGCGACCACCCCGTGCATCGTGCCACCGCGCGGAGCCGCCGGGCCGCCGCAGGCACCCGAACGGCCCTGCTTTGGCGCCGTGTTCGAACCATGTTCCCTCCGTCCGGGTGTACGCCGGGCCCTGCCACAATGGCCGCATGCGAGCGGTGGTGCAGGTGGTGACGGAGGCGGCCGTCCGGGTGGACGGCGAGGTGGTCGGCGAGATCGCCGGCCCCGGGCTGTGCGTGCTGGTGGGCGTCACCCACGACGACACGCCGGCGCACGCCGAGCGGCTGGCGCGCAAGCTGTGGTCGCTGCGCGTCCTCGACGGCGAGAAGTCCTGCTCGGACATCGGCGCGCCGCTGCTGGTGATCAGTCAGTTCACGCTCTACGGCGACGCCCGCAAGGGGCGGCGCCCGACCTGGAACGCCGCCGCCCCCGGGCCGGTGGCCGAGCCGCTGGTGGCCGCCGTGGTGGAGCGGCTGCGGGAGCTGGGCGCGACCGTGGCCACCGGCCGGTTCGGCGCCGACATGAAGGTCTCGCTCACCAACGACGGCCCGGTGACCCTCCTGCTGGAGGTCTGAGCAGCCCCGTCCCGGCGCGGGTCACGCCTCGACCACGACCTCCTGGCCGGCCGGAACGGTGCCCGCCAGCAGGGTGGCGTCGGCCGGGGTGTTCCGCTTCACCAGTGCCAGGGCGATCGGCCCCATCTCGTGGTGGCGCGCCGACGACGTCACGAAACCCACCGGCCGCCCCTCCGGGCCGTCCGCGGCCAGCCGCACCGGCGTGCCGTGGCCGGGCAGCACCTCCTCGGTGCCGTCCAGGTGCAGGAAGACCAGGCGCCGCGGCGGCCGGCCCAGGTTGTGCACCCGGGCGACGGTCTCCTGCCCCCGGTAGCACCCCTTGTCCAGGTGCACGGCCTGGCCGATCCAGCCCACCTCGTGCGGGATGGTCTTGTGGTCGGTCTCGAAGCCGAGGCGCGGCCGGTGGTCCTCGATGCGCAGCGCCTCGAAGGCCCACGAGCCGGCCGGGCTGCCCAGCCGGCCCGCCATCGTCTCCAGCGCGTCCCGCGGCACCAGCACGTCCCGGCCCCAGGCCGTCTCGCGGACCGCCACCGCCTCGGGCACCTCGGCCACCGAGCCCGCCGGCAGGAACAGCACGGCGGTCGCGTCGGTGACGTCCTGCGGCTCCACCCGGTAGAAGAAGCGCATCTTCTCCAGGTACTCCAGCAGCGCGCCGGTGGTGCCCGGCTCCACGTGCATCCAGGTGGCGGTGCCGTCGTCGACCATCTGGAGGTGGTGCTCCACCCGTCCGTTGGCGTCCAGGATCAGCGCGTCGACGGCGGTGTTCGGCTCCAGCCGCTCCACGTGCTGGCTGACCAGCAGGTGCAGCCAGGGCAGCCGGTCCTCGCCGGTCACCCGGAGCACGCCGCGGTGCGAGAGGTCGACGAAGCCCTCCCCCCGGGCGAGCGCCCGCTGCTCGCGGAACAGGTCGCCGTAGTGCGCGGCGACGCCCTCGTCCGCGCCCTCGGCGGGCACGGCACCTGGCAGGTTCAGCAGGGGACTCCTCATGTCCCCCAGCGTAGGCCGTCCCCGCGCGGTTCCCGCCGGCCGCTCCCCCGGCCCGCCCGGCGGGAGCGGTCGTCCGCGCCGCGGGTTCAGTCGGCGGGGTGGGCGGAGGCGGCGGAGCGCTGGCCGGCCGCGGCCGCGTTCCGCGCCACGCACTCCGCGCAGCGCCCGAAGATCGCGAAGTGCTTCATGTCGGTCTCGAAGCCGTAGCGCTCGCGGAGGCAGTCGGTCAGCGGCTGCGCCACCGAGGTCTCCGTCTCGATCACCCGGTCGCAGTCCCGGCACACCAGGTGCAGGTGCTGGTGCCGGGAGGCGATGTGGTAGGTGGGCGCACCGTGCCCGAGGTGGGCGTGCGAGACCAGGCCCAGCTCCTCCAGCAGCTCCAGGGTGCGGTAGACCGTGGAGATGTTGACCCCGCTGGCGGTCCGGCGCACCTCGGTGAGGATGGCGTCCGGCGTGGCGTGGTCCAGCGCGTCCACGGCCTCCAGCACGAGCTGGCGCTGCGGCGTCAGCCGGTAGCCGCGCCGCCGCAGGTCGGCCTTCCAGTCGGTGCTCACTCCGCCGCGCCTCCTCGCCGTCGAAGCCTCCTGAGAGCCGCCCGGCTCGCGCACCGGCCCGGCCGCGGGCCGGTGGGCTCAGCCGGCGCCGGTGGCGTCGCCCCCGATGTCGAAGACGATGCCGTCCTGCGGCGCCTGCTTCTTCAGTGTCGCGGACAGGTACGACTTCAGCGGCTCGCCGTGCGCGGCCCGGTCGAAGGCCCACAGCAGGTCGCCGTTGACCAGCCCGTACAGCCGGTGGCCGCCGCTGTAGTCGATGGCGGTGGCGGTGCGGGCCACCGCGTCCGTGACGATCTCGATCTTCGGCCGGTCGGCGTCGCGCTCGCCCACCCAGACCTCGACGAACCCCTCGTCGTGGGCCAGCAGCACCTCGACCTGGCGGTCCGGGCCGGGACGCCAGTAGCCGGACTCGGCGGTCAGCAGCCGGCCCTCCTTGCCGTCCGCGTCCAGCAGCCACACCCGGGAGCGGTAGCTGAGGAAGCGGCCCGCGCCCTCGTGGCCGAAGACGACCTCCTGGCTGAAGTTGAACGAGCCGGGCTCCGGGGTGGGAGCGCCCTCGGTGACCGGCCGGGCCGGGGCCGCGTCCGTGACGTGCGGATCCTGGCCGACCCCCAGGCCCTTCCAACTGCCGAGCAGGAAGGCGTAGGGAACGAGGTCGGGGTGGAGGTCGGAGGGGATCTCGATCATGGTCTCTTCGGTTGGCTGGGAGCGAGCAGGCGGGGGGAGGTCGGTGCTCAGTTCTGGCCGCGGTACAGCCGCAGCAGCACGAAGGCGGCGAACCAGACGACCGCGACGAACACGACGACCATCAGGGTGGTGAAGAAGTAGTGCAGCATTGCGGTCGCTCCCCACGAGACACGGGACGGCAAGACGTCGGTCCTTCGGGCCGAGTCTAGTCGAGGGGGCACCGGGCGCGGCCTGCGGGAGGCCGGGAGCATAGGGTGGTGGCGTGGCCGACAAGCTGGTGATCAAGGTAACCGCGGGCAGCGACTCTCCGGAGCGCTGCTCCCAGGCGTTCACCGTGGCGGCGGTGGCGGTGGCCAGCGGGGTCGAGGTGTCCCTGTGGCTGACCGGCGAGTCCGCCTGGTTCGCGCTGCCCGGGCGGGCGGCCGAGTTCGAGCTGCCGCACTCCGCTCCGCTGCCGGACCTGCTGGACGCGGTCCTCGCCGGCGGCTCGGTCACCCTGTGCACGCAGTGCGCGGCACGCCGCGACATCACCGCGGAGGACGTCCTGGAGGGCGTGCGCATCGCCGGCGCCCAGGTGTTCGTCGCGGAGGCGATGGCCGAGGGCGTCCGGGCGCTGGTCTACTGACGCCGCCCCGGCGGCCGTCTCGGCGATCGACGGACAACGCCGTGGGCCCGCGCCGGGGCAGCGGCGCGGGCCCACGAGGGCGCGCGGGACGTGCGCGTGGGGTGTGCGCCGTCCGGACTCAGACGACGATGGCCACCTCGGCCGGGGAGCCCTGCTGGGCCACCACGGTGCGGTCCACCGTGGCACCGGGCACCAGGGCCCGCAGCGTCCAGGTGCCGGGGGCGGCGAAGAACCGGAACTGGCCGGTGGCCGAGGTGGGGACCTCGGCGGTGAACTCGCCGTCGGCGTCCAGCAGACGGACGTAGCCGTTGACGGGCTCGCCGTCGCGGACCACGGATCCCTGGATGATGGTCTGGCCGTCGGTGTCGACGCCCTTCAGGTCAGGCCCACCGGCCTTGGCACCACACATGTCCTGCGCTTCCTTCCGTTGACGAGGCGGGGCGTCCGGTTCGGCGCCGGACATCGGATCGGTCGGGGGTTCGGTCGGGGATCGGTGGCGGGGGGGGACGGCGGGGGCGCGGGCCGTCGCCGGGCCCGCGCCCCCACCACCTCACTCCTCGCCGGTGCCGAGCTCGATCGGCACGCCCACCAGGGAGCCGTACTCGGTCCAGGAGCCGTCGTAGTTCTTGACGTTCTCCTGGCCCAGCAGCTCGTGCAGCACGAACCAGGTGTGCGCGGAGCGCTCACCGATGCGGCAGTAGGCGATGGTGTCGCGGTCCAGGTCGACACCGGCCTCGGTGTAGATCTGCCGCAGCTCCTCGTCGCTGCGGAAGGTGCCGTCGTCCTTGGCGGACTTCGACCACGGGATGTTGCGGGCGGTCGGGACGTGACCGGCGCGCTGCGACTGCTCCTGCGGCAGGTGGGCCGGGGCGAGCAGCTTGCCGGTGAACTCGTCGGGGGAGCGCACGTCGACCAGGTTGAGGTTGCCGATGGCGGCCACGACGTCGTCGCGGAAGGCGCGAATCGACAGGTCGGGCTCCTTGGCCTGGTACTCGGTGGCCGCGCGCTGCGGCACCTCGGCGACCAGCTCGCGGGAGTCCAGCTCCCACTTCTTGCGGCCGCCGTCGAGCAGGCGCACGTCCTCGTGGCCGTAGAGCTTGAAGTACCAGTAGGCGTAGGCGGCGAACCAGTTGTTGTTGCCGCCGTAGAGCACCACGGTGTCGTCGTTGGCGATGCCGCGCTCGGACAGCAGCTTGGAGAAGCCCTCACGGTCCACGAAGTCGCGGCGGACCGGGTCCTGGAGGTCCTTCTTCCAGTCGATCTTCACCGCGTTGCGGATGTGGTTCTTGTCGTAGGCGCTGGTGTCCTCGTCCACCTCGACCAGGACGACCTTGGGGTCGTCCTGGTGGGCGATCACCCAGTCGGCGTCGACGAGTACGTCACTGCGTGCCATGAGTTCCCCTCCGGGGGCAGGTGCGGCTGGTTTCCGCTGCGGGCGTTGGGTCGGGCTGGCGTGGCCGGGCGGTGCCCAGGCTCCCGTGTGCGTCGCGGGGGCCGGGGGCGCCGCGGCGCGGGGACGCGCCCCTGGGCCTGGCTCCACTCCCGTGCGCCGGCCGGGCCGGGAGGGTGCGGCGTCCAGGGCCGCGGCCTCCTCCTCGCCGGGTGACCCGGGGAGGAGGCGAGGACGGCATGTCGGCTGACCGGGAAGTGCCGTCCCGTCAGAGCATTCGACACAGCGCGGCGGCGACGCGGCACAGGTCGACGGCCCGCCGCTGGGTGAGGTCCGCCTGTCGCTCCATGGGGCCCGATATTAAGGACGGGCGACACGGGATGTCATTCATGTTTCGCGATATGAGACGAAAAGGCTCGAATGCCGGGACATGGAAGACGTCCCATCGGCCCCGCTCGCGCCATCCCTACCCCGACGGCCCGGTTTCACCCGGTTCCGGGCCGACGTGTCGCACACCCGCCCGAATGATGAGACGCCACGCCGGCCCGGCGGAGTCCACCAGGCGGACGCCGGGCGAGGGTGAGCCGGGGCGACCAGGGTGAGCAGGGCGAGCCGGGTTGGGCCACGCCGTCCGCGCGGGCCGCGCGACTACAGCGGGACGTCGGTGCCGGTGGCGTGCACCACCACGGCGTCGGGCGTGGTCCGCAGGGACTCCAGCGCCACGCCCTCGGGCAGCTGGGCCACCCGCCGTTCGCCCGCCCCCGCCGCCTGCCGCACCAGGGCCTCCAGGGCGGACGGCAGGGCCCCGCCGCCCTCCGCCTGGAGCAGTTCCAGCCGCAGCGTGTCGTCCCCGGCGACCTCGACCCGGCCGATGTAGGCCAGCTCCAGGGTCTGCCCGAACAGCTCGTAACGGCCGGCGACCCGGACGTTGCCGCCCTCCACGTCGGTGTCCCCCGCGGGGCTGAGGGTCACGCCGTTGCCGATCGCGGCGGAGAGGTCCTCGTAGGAGAGGGTGAGCGTCGCCTCGGCCTCGGCGGCCGTCCCCCCGGAGAAGTCGGCGTCCAGCCGGACCCCGCGCAGGGTGGTCTCCAGCCGGTCCACGGTCAGGTCGGCGGCCCCGCCGTCGGTGGAGGCCGTGCTGGTGACGTCCTCCGCCGTCACCGAGACCTCCTCCAGGTCCCGGCCGACCACCTGGGTCAGGAAGGGGAAGCCGTCCACCCGCACCTCGGGCGTCCGCGCCAGGTCCATCCGCGAGCGCACCGCCTCGGCGATGCGGTCCTCCGCGAAGCCCACCGCCACCCGGTCCGCCGCCACCGTCAGGCCGCCGAGCACGACGAGCACGCCGATTCCGATCTTCAGACCTCGTCGTGCCATCCCCGATCCCATCTCCCCTTCGTGGCTGTGCGCGTCCATCCAATCGGCACGTACCCGGCGCTGCCACCCTCGGCGGTGGTCATCGGCGGGTCGTCGGCGAGTGGACGGCCGTGTGCACAAGGACGCGGGCGAGCCGCCCGCGGATCCACCCCGCCACCACGGCCCACCCCGGCGAGCCGTGCCGTGTGCAGCCCCGCCTCCGCAAGTCGTGCCGTGCGCCTCCCCCGCCCCACCCCGACGAGCCGTGTACGCAGCCCTGCCCCCGTCGAGGCGTGCCGTGCGCCTCCCCCGCCCCGCCCCGCCCCGGCGAGTGGTGCCGTGCCCGCGGCCCCGCCCCGCCCCGCCCCGCCTCGGCGAGCCTCGCGATGCGCGTCCCCCGCCCCGGCGAGCGGTGCACCCAATCCACGAGGAGAAACGCCCACCGAGACGCCTTCCCCTTCCCCGCCCGGCCCCGTTTCCCCCCAGCCGCCGGCCCGAGTCATCCACAGCCCCGAAAGAGGGACTGCCGCCCCCGACCACCCCCATGAGACCGTGGAAATCGGGGGGACCCACCCGGCCCCCCTACCGGCCGTTCCGCTCCGAGGCGATCGGATCCCCGCCCATGGGCCCCGCGCGCCCCGGCCCGACGGCAGAGTGTGCTGCTCTTTTTTGGGGGGCGCCCCGGGCTTCGCCAGGGGCGCCCCCCCGAAGCACTCGACAGCGCGCAGGACCCCGCCGAGCCCCGCGGGCTCGGCGGGCCCGGCGTGCGCCCTGGGACGGCTCGCCCTAGGCGAGGATCACGGCGGCCAGCCAGACTCCCGGGGCCGCCAGGGCGAGCGGCAGCGCCACCCCGGCGGTGTGGTGCACGAACGCGGACGGGAAGTCGTAGGAGGCCACCCGGCGCCCGGCCAGCCCGAGCACGCCCGCCACCGCCGCCAGCACCAGGCCGGCCAGCGCGCCCACGCCGAGGGCTCCGCCGAGCACCGCGCCGACGCCGGCGGCCAGCGCGAGGCCGGCACCAGCGCGCAGGCCGGGGTTGCGCAGCGGCCCCGGCAGCCGGGCGGCCGGCGCCGCGGCGGCGAGCACGGCCACCGCCACCGCGCTCACGCCCAGCACGATCGGTGCCGACGCCGGCCACCCGACGGCGCCCTCCGCCGCGTCCTGGGCGGCCCGCAGCGCCGGCAGGAACGTCCCTGCCATCACCGAGACCACCGTGGCCGAGGCGGTCACGGTGACCGCCGGGATCAGTTCCTCACGGCCGCCCCGGCGCGCCATCTGCTGGGCCAGCGGCAGCAGCCACACGGCACCGAGCACCCCGGCGAGCGCTCCCGCCCGGCCCATCCCGGAGCCGTCGGGGCCGACCACCAACAGCGCCACGTCGGCCACGAGCGCCGAGAGCGCGGCCAGCGCGATGCCCTGGCGCGCCGGCCACATGCCGTTCAGCCGGAACCAACCGGCGGCGGTGAGCACCTGGAGCAGCATCACGACCGGCACCAGCGTCCACATGCCGAGCAGCGCGGCGAGCAGGAGGAGGACGGCGAACGCGGCGGTGAGCAGCGCCGGGCGGGTCCCGGGCGGGACGATCGGCGAGCCGGTGCGGGTCGCGCCGGCGGGCGACGGCGCGGCGGCGTCCCCGGCGGCGGGCCACGGGTGGGCTCCGGACGGGGCGCCGTCCGAGCCGGCGGCACCTCCGGTGGCTCCTCCGGCGACGCCCCCCGCGGTGTGACCGCCCCCGGGCTGGCCGGCGTGCGCGGCGCGGCGGCCGGCGCGGCCCGGGCGTCCGCCCGGCCCCGAGGCGGGCACGCCCGGACCGGGATTCGCGCCCGCGCCCGGCTCGGCGGGGGGGTCCGCGGCGGGGCGCTGGGCCAGCGGGAGGGCGAGCATCATCGTCTCGTCCGTCGACGGCGCGGCCATCGGGGCGGGTGGGGCGGACGGCGGGGGCGGGGCGGCCACGGGGCGGCGCGCGTGGGTGCCGTGGCCGACGCTCTCGGGCGGCGTTCCCCAGGCGCCCGGCGCCGCGGTGGGGGCCGCGGCGGCCACCGGGCCCACGCTCCCGTGGTTCATCGGGTCCACGTGGCTCCTCCCGTGGTTCGCATGGCTCCCGTGGTTCGCATGGCTCCCGTGGTTCGCATGGCTCCCGTGGTTCGCGGGAGCCATGGAGTCCAACGGATTCACGGGATTCACGGAGCTCCCCTGACCGGCCGGGTTCGCCGGCGCCTGCTCCGGGTACGGCCCCGAGACCGGTGGCCAGCCGCCGGCCCCCTGGGCGGCGGGGTGTCCCCCGGCCGGCGGGCGCGACCGTTCGTCGCCGGCGGCGGCTGGGCCGCCGTCCTCCGGCCGCGGCCAACCGGACGCCGCGCGCCCTCCGTCCCAGCCACTCATGCCTTCACCCTTTTTCCCTCGGACCGTGTCCGCGCCTCACGCCGTCGCGGCGGCCTGCCGTTCACCCGCGCTCCCCGCCGCGCGCCTCACCGGGAGGAGCCGGCGGGGGACGGTCGCCGTCCCGCCCCGGGGCTGATCCGCTGTCTCACGTGTCGCACGTGTTCCGGCTGTCCGCCGGCCCGCCCGCGGGCGGGTTCCTGTGGCCCGGTGACGCCGGGGGGGTGGCGGAGCCGACGGGCCGGACCGGCTCGGCACCCGTTCCCGGTCGGTCAGCCGCCGGCGAAGGGCGGCAGGACCTCCACCGTGCCGCCCTCCCGCAGTCGCACCTCGTGGTGGTCGCGGGCCCCCACCGGGTCGCCGTCCACCAGGAAGGAGGAGCGCCGCAGCACCTCGGCGAAGCGGTGGTCGTCGGGCCGGGCGCGCCGGGCCTCGGCCAGGGCCTCGGCGAGGGTGGCCGCGCGGTAGGGCTCCTCGGCCGTCCCGGCCGCCGCCTTGGCGGCGGCCCAGTACCGCAGGGTGCCGACGGGCGGTGTGCCCGCACCGACCGTCTCCCGCTGCCCGCCGGTCGCAGTACTCTCCATCCCCCCATGATGGCCGGTCCGCGGCCCGTGAGCCGCCTCGGGGCCGGGCCACCACGCCGGGACCGTTCCCGCCGCACGCGGGCGCCGGGCGCTGCCGCGCCACCGCCGCGCCACCCCCGCGGAGCGCCGCCGGCGGTCGGCGGGCCTCGGGCGCCGCCGTTCGGCCCAGCACCCGGACACCAGTTCGGGCGAGAAAGTGACGCGTTGCGACCGCGCCGGTGTGCGGCGCCACCTCACCCGCCGGCCGGCCGGTGTGACGCTGTTCACCTGCCGTCCTCCGCCGTGTTACCCGGCCGCCGCGCGGCGGCATTAGAGGGGTCACCGTCCGCCACCGCCTGCCGGAATTCGTCCTGGATGCCCGTTCGGTTAACGCGGGGGAAATCAAGCGGCAACGAGATCGACTGCGCGAACCCTGATCAGCCGCCGCACCGTCCGCTATTCTCGACGATGTAAGGATCCGGGCGATGAAGCCGGGCGGGGCACACCGGAGATCGGCGGTGGGCCGGGCTGGCGGAGCCGCTTGCGGGTCCTTTGTCGTTTTCTACGAGGACAGCCGCCGGCCGACACGGACCGGAGAGGGGCGGAAGTCGTATGAGTTCCCTGCTGTTGTTGACCAACGCACTCCAGCCCTCAACGGAAGTCCTGCCCGCACTCGGATTGCTGCTGCACAGCGTGCGCGTCGCCCCCGCGGAGGCGTCGGCGCTGCTGGACGCGCCGTCCGCCGACGTCATCCTGGTCGACGGCCGCCGCGACCTCCCCCAGGTGCGCAGCCTGTGCCAGGTGCTGCGCTCCACCGGCACCGGCAGCCCGCTGCTGCTGGTGGTCACCGAGGGCGGCCTGACCGCGCTCACCGCCGAGTGGGGATTCGACGACGTGGTGCTCGACACCGCCGGCCCCGCGGAGGTGGAGGCCCGCCTGCGCTTGGCCATCGGCCGCCGCAGCCGCACCGGCGCGGACGACATTCCGCCGGAGATCCGCAACGGCGACCTGTCCATCGACGAGGCGGCCTACAGCGCCAAGCTCCGGGGACGCGCGCTCGACCTGACGTTCAAGGAATTCGAGCTGCTGAAATACCTCGCCCAGCACCCCGGACGGGTCTTCTCCCGCGCGCAACTCCTTCAGGAGGTGTGGGGCTACGACTACTTCGGCGGCACCCGCACGGTGGACGTCCACGTCCGGCGGCTGCGGGCGAAGCTGGGCCCGGAACACGAGTCGCTGATCGGCACGGTGCGCAACGTCGGCTACCGCTTCGTCGCCATGGAGAACGAGCGGGCCGGCGGCGACTCATCGGGACCCCGCGCGGGCTCCCGGGAGGCCGCCGACCGCCCGGCGGCCTCCGGCGCCGCCGGGGAGAAGGAGGGCGACGGCGACCCCGACGGTGAACGCGGCCCGCTCCCGCTCTCGCACGCCACCGCCGGCATCTAGCCGGCCGCCGGGCGCCCGCCCGGCGCCGCGCCCCGGCCTCCGCCGCCCACCCGCGCCAGCTACGACACGCCCGGGGTCCCAACCCCTGCGGCCGGCCGCCGCCGCGCCCGGCGCCCCGCCTCCGCGCGGGTCCCCCGGGGGCGCCCCGGCGCCCCGCGGCCCCCGCCCGTCCACGCCCACCGGCCGTCCGCGGGGACGGTTTTCGGTCACCTCCACCGCCCGCCCCGACCGGCCGGATCCCATCGCCCTCGGACGCTCCTGGTGAACGCGCATAGAATCGACGCGTGCCCAAGGTGACGCGCGACGACGTGGCAAGGCTGGCAGGGACCTCGACCGCGGTCGTCAGCTACGTCATCAACAACGGTCCGCGCCCGGTCGCGCCCGCGACCCGGCAGCGCGTCCTCGACGCCATCGAGCAACTCGGCTACCGGCCGGACAGCGTGGCGCAGGCCATGGCCAGCCGGCGCACCAACCTGATCGGCATGGTGGTGCCGGACGCCCGCCAGCCGTTCTTCGCGGAGCTGGCGCACGCCGTGGAGCGCGCCGCCTCCGAGCGCGGCAAGCTCGTGCTGATCGGCAACTCCGACTACGTGGACGACCGCGAGGTGCACTACGTCCGCGAGTTCCTCGGCATGCGGGTGGCCGGGCTGATCCTGGTCAGCCAGGGCGTGTCCGAGCAGGCCGCCGCCGAGATCGCGGTGCGGGACGCGCGCGTGGTGCTGCTGCACCGCCGCCCCGAGGCCATCGACGACGTCGCCGTGATCACCGACGACCGGGTGGGCGCCCAGCTGGCCACCCGTCACCTGCTCCAGCACGGCCACCGCCGGGTGGACTGCATCGGCGGCCCGGCCTCCACCCCGGACGACAGCGACCCGGTGCAGGAGCACATACGCGGCTGGCGCCAGGCCCTCGACGAGCACAACGAGTCCTCCACCGGCGACCAGGTGGACGGCCGCGTCGTGCAGGCCCCGTTCAACCGCTACGGCGCCTACCACGTGGCCCTGGACCTGCTGCTCTCCCCGGACCGGCCCACCGCCGTGTACTGCTCCACCGACGACCAGGCCCTCGGCGTGCTGCGCGCCGCCCGGGAGGTCGGCCTGCGGGTGCCCGAGGACCTCGCGGTGGCCGGCTTCGACGACCTCGCCGAGGCCGCCTACTCCGACCCGCCGCTGACCACCGTGGCCAGCGACCGGGAGGCGATGGCCCGGGCCGCCGTGGAACTGCTGCTCGACGAGGCGCTGCTGGTGCGCCGGCAGAACGTCGAGCGGGTGCGCAGCTTCCCCTCCCGCCTGGTGGTGCGCCGCTCCTGCGGCTGCGCCTGACCGCCCCGCCCACCGGCCGGGGGCCGGCCGGAGCCGGCCCGAGCCGGCGGCCACCTCGGAGGGATACCCTTCCGGACATGACCTCCGGCGACGAGCGACTGTTCGAGGACGAACCCGACGGAACGGCCGTGCTGGACCGGCTGCCGCCCGGGCAGGCGGCGGCCGTGGCCGGCCTGATCGAGCGCGCCCGGCAGGCGGACGGCGTCTCGCCGCTCTCCGAGCAGGGCATGCTGAACCTGGACCGGCCCCGCGCCGGCGTCCGCCACCTGCTCCGTTACGACCTGCGCGGAGAGGTCGCCGGCTACGCCCAACTCGTCGCCCCCGAACCGTCCGAGCCCGCCGGCGCCGCGCCCGCCCCGGACGACCGCGACGGCCACGAGGACCACGACGGCCCGGAGGGCCCCTCCGCCGAGCTGGTGGTCGCCCCCGCGCACCGCCGGCTGGGCCACGGCCACCGGCTGCTGTCCACCCTGCTGGAGGTCGGCGGGCCCCGGGTCGCCGTCTGGGCGCACGGCGACACCCCCGCCGCCCGCGGCCTGGCCGCCACGCTCGGCCTGCGCCAGGTGCGCGAGCTGCGCCGGATGCGCCGCCCGCTGCCCGCCGACCGCGCCGCCATCGACGCCGAGCTGCCCCGCCCGACGCTGCCGTCCGGGGTGCAGCTGCGGACCTTCGAACCCGGCCCGGGCCCCGACGGCGGCACCGGCGACGGCCCGGCCTGGCTGGCGCTCAACGCCGCCGCGTTCGCCCACCACCCCGAGCAGGGCGCGTGGACGGCCGACGACCTGGCGGCGCGCCTCGCCGAGCCGTGGTTCGACCCGGCCGGCTTCTTCCTCGCGGTGCGCACGGCCCCCGACGGCTCACAGCGGCTGGTCGGCTTCCACTGGACGAAGGTGCACCCGGCCGGCGCCGACCAGGGGCCGGATCCGGTCGGCGAGGTGTACGTGGTCGGCGTCGACCCGGCCGAGCAGGGCGGCGGCCTGGGCCGCGCGCTCACCATGACCGGCCTGCGCCACCTGGCCGGCCTCGGGCTGCCTGCGGTGATCCTCTACGTGGACGCGGACAACGCCCCGGCCGTGCGGGTGTACGAGCGGCTCGGCTTCGCCGTGGACGCCGTGGACACCATGTACCGCCGGGCCTGACCCCGCCCCGGGCCGCTCCCGGGCCGCTCCGTACCGCCCGGCCCCGCCCTCCGGACCCGCTCCTGGCCCCGCTCCCGCACCGCTCCGCGACCCCCGTGCGCGTGCCGGCGACCCGCCGCGCCGGGGGCGCCCGCGCGCGTGGTGTGCACGGTGCGTGCCGCTCCGTGTACGCCACGCCGCCCCCTGTTGTCCATGCGCACGTCACCTCTGGTTCACCATCGGTTGCCACGATTCCCCGGTGACCGTGACCCAGTCGATGCCGAACCGCGCCCCGTCGAGGGCTTCCGACCGGCGTCGCCGTGGGGTCTCCGCGCGCCAGAGGAACAGCTGATCGACATGGCCGACAATGGTGAGAGCCCCACGGAGCTGCGCGCACGCCGCGCGGGCGCTCCGGGGGCGGGAACCACTGCGGACGAGGAGCTGCGTCTCATGGACGGCATGAATTCCACCCCCAACGGAAGGCTCACCTCCGAGGGGGCGCCCGATCGAGCGCGCCTGACCGCTACCCCGAGTGACGTCCCACCGCCCGGAGCGGCGGTGGACGAGCAGGCCGCCGACCCGGCCGCCGGGCCGGCCGACCCGGGCGCCGCCATGGAGACCCCCGTGGGGGACCGCGCCGACGCCGCCGGACTGACCGACGGCGACGACGACGGCTACACCCCCGTCGTCGAGGACATGGCCTTCGAGGATCCCGCCGACGGCACCACCGCGACGCTCACCGGCCCGCGCGCCCCGGTCGCCCCCGCCGCGCCCGAGGAGGAGGAAGAGCTGCCCCCGGGCCGCTTCCTGGAGCGCGAGCGCAGCTGGCTGGCGTTCAACGAGCGCGTCCTGGAGCTCGCCGAGGACCCGGACACGCCGTTGCTGGAACGCGCCAAGTTCCTGGCCATCTTCGCCAGCAACCTGGACGAGTTCTTCATGGTGCGGGTGGCCGGCCTGAGCCGCCGCATCGCCACCGGCGTCGCCGTGCGCTCGGCCTCCGGCATGCAGCCGCGCGAGGTCCGCGAGCTGATCTGGCGGCGCAGCCGCGAGCTGATGGCCCGGCACGCCGCCGCCTTCCACAACGACGTCAACCCGGCGCTGGCCGCCGAGGGGATAGACGTGGTGCGCTGGGAGGAGCTGACCGAGCCGGAGCAGACCAAGCTGCTGTCGCTCTTCCTGCGGCAGATATTCCCGGTGCTGACGCCGCTGGCGGTCGACCCGGCGCACCCCTTCCCGTACATCTCCGGGCTGTCGCTGAACCTCGCGGTGATCGTCCGCAACCCCACCAGCCGCAAGCGGCACTTCGCCCGGGTCAAGGTGCCGCCGGTGCTGCCGCGCTTCGTGGAGGCGTCCCCGCAGCGGTTCGTGCCGCTGGAGGACGTGATCGCGGCCAACCTGGACCAGCTCTTCCCCGGCATGGAGGTGCTCGGCCACCACGCCTTCCGGGTCACCCGCAACGAGGACCTGGACGTGGAGGAGGACGACACCGAGAACCTGCTCAAGGCGCTGGAGAAGGAGCTCCAGCGCCGCCGGTTCGGCCCGCCGGTGCGCCTGGAGGTCGAGGAGTCCATCGACCCGCACGTGCTGGACCTGCTGGTGCGCGAGCTGAAGATCCGCGAGGAGGAGGTCTACCCGCTCCCCGGCCCGCTGGACCTCTCCGGCCTGTTCGCGATCGCCTCGCTGGACCGCCCGGAGCTGAAGTACCGGCCGTTCGTGGGCGGCACCCACCGGGACCTCGCCGAGGTGGAGACGGCCTCCGCGCCGAACATCTTCGAGGCGCTGCGCGAGCGCGACGTGCTGCTGCACCACCCCTACGACTCCTTCTCCACCTCCGTGCAGCGGTTCATCGAACAGGCCGCCGCCGACCCGGACGTGCTGGCGATCAAGCAGACGCTCTACCGCACCAGCGGCGACTCGCCGATCGTGGACGCCCTGATCGACGCCGCCGACGCCGGCAAGCAGGTGCTGGTGCTGGTGGAGATCAAGGCCCGCTTCGACGAGCAGGCGAACATCGCCTGGGCGCGGAAGCTTGAGGAGGCCGGCTGCCACGTGGTCTACGGCCTGGTGGGGCTGAAGACCCACTGCAAGCTGTCGCTGGTGGTGCGGCAGGAGGGCGGCACGATCCGCCGCTACTCGCACATCGGCACGGGCAACTACCACCCCAAGACGGCCCGCCTGTACGAGGACCTCGGCCTGCTCACCGCCGACCCGCAGGTCGGCGCCGACCTGTCGGACCTGTTCAACCGGCTCTCCGGCTACTCCCTGCGGGAGACCTACCGGCGGCTGCTGGTGGCGCCGGTGTCGCTGCGCGACGGCCTGATCGCCCGGGTCGAGGAGGAGATCGCGCACCACCGCGCCGGCCGCCCGGCGTTCGTCCGGATCAAGGTGAACTCGATGGTGGACGAGGCCATCATCGACTCCCTGTACCGGGCGTCCCGGGCCGGGGTGCCGGTGGACCTGTGGGTGCGGGGCATCTGCGCGCTGCGGCCCGGGGTGCCCGGGCTGTCGGAGAACATCCGGGTGCGCAGCGTGGTGGGCCGCTTCCTGGAGCACTCCCGGGTGTTCGTCTTCGGCAACGGCGGGGATCCGGAGGTCTGGATCGGCAGCGCGGACATGATGCACCGCAACCTGGACCGGAGGATCGAGGCGCTGGTCCGGGTGGTCGACCCGGCCCACCGCGCGACCCTCGACCACTTCGTGGAACTGGGTACCTCGGACGGCGTGACCTCCTGGCACCTGGGACCGGACGGCACCTGGACGCGGCACACCACGGACGCCGAGGGGCGCCCGCTGCCGCACGTGCAGGAGCTGTTGATCGACGCTCGGAAGCGCAGGCGTGTCAGCTCGAAGCTCTGACGGGCCCCGTGCGGCGGCGGCCACCGGGGCCGTCGGCCGTCCCGGCCCCACACCGCGTCCCGACCCCAGCCAGCGCCCCGGGGGGCCACCGATGCACGACGACGGACCGCCGGGGCGGCGGTCGCTGCCCGGCGCGGACGCGGTGCCGTCCGGCGCGCTGCTCCACGAGTACCTCACCGCGCAGGCGGCGGAGTTCCTGCGGCGGCTGCCGCGGCTGCGGGAGGAGCCGGCCGGGCTCGCCGCGATGCTCGTCACCATGCGGCGGATCGACTCCTGCCTGACGGCGTTCTCGGCGCTCTTCGACCACCTGTGGGCGCAGGGGCTGCGGGACGAGCTGGACGAGATGTCCGCGGCGCTGAGCCAGGAGGAGCGAACGGCGTCCCGGCTGGGGCGGCTGCTGCAGGGCCTGGACCGGCTCTCCGGCACCGTCCCGGTCGGCGCCGACCAGCGGCACGCCGGCCACCCGGGGCACGGCTCGGCCGCCGCCGGCCTGGACGGCGTTGCCCTGGTCGGCGAGCCGGTCGACAGCGGGGGGCGGGGCGCGTGGGGGGAACGGGGCGGGGCGACGGCGCCGCTGGTTCCGGCGGCCCGCCGGTCGGGGCGGCGGGCCGGCACGGCGCCGGAGCCGTCGCAGGGCGGCCCGGTGGTCGGCCTCGCGGACCACCCGGGGGTTCCCAAGGCCCGGATCCTGCTGACCCGGCGTTCGGGGGTGACCCGGGAGCGGGCGCACACCGACTCGCTGCGGCTGATGCACTCCGAGCGCTTCCACGCGCTGGCCGACCGGATGGCGATGCTGACCACGGACGTGCCGTTCACCCCGGCCGCGGACCTGCCGGCGCGCTCCGCGCTGCTGCCGCTGATCGCCGAGGCGCACCGCAAGCTGGTGGCGCAGGTGGGCCTGCTGCCGCTGGGGGACGCGGCGACGCCGTACAACGGGCAGGGACTGACCCCGGCGCACCAGGACGCCGACTGGCGGCGCACCCACCTGCTGGCGGAGCGCTGCCTGGACGCCGCGGAGGCGTGCCGGCCGGCGTTCGGCGGGAGCCTGGCCGACCTGTGCCGGGCCCTGGGCGCGCTCACCCGGCTGCTGGAGCTGCACCGGCAGGCGGTGGACGCCGCGGAGGCGGCCGCGCTGGCCGCCCGGGCGCCGCGGATCACCCCGGAGACCGCCTACGCGCTCGGGGTGCTCCACGCGGACCAGCGCCGGGACGTGGAGCGGGCGCGCTACGCGTTCGGGCTGCTGTGGCCGGACGTCGCGGCGGCCGACTGGCTGCACTGGGAGTTCCCGGACGCCACCCGGCGCTGACCGGCCCCCTGGGGTGCGCCGGGTGCCGCCTGCCCTGCGCCGCGTGCCGGTACCCCTCCGCCGGGAGCCTCCGCCGGGTGCCGTGCGTCGTACCCGGTGCCGCGTACGGCGCGCCGCGTACGGTGCGCCACCGCGCCGAGGGGCGCGCGGATCACCACTCGGTCACAGAACGGTTGACCCCATCCACCCTGGACAATCCGGACATCTGCCAACGAAGCTGGCGCCGTCAGGTAACGAAGTCACCGGGCGTTCACAGCCAGTCCATGGATTGATCAATTTCAGTACTCCACCTGGACCCCATAGGTTCATCCCCTGTTCACCCAACGCCCCGGGGAGCTTCACCTGCCCTGCTTACGTTCGCAGTCACCGGTGGTCATCGGGATCAGACGGCCCCGGTTGGATTGACATCCCAGGAAGGGACCACTTCAGGTGAAGCTCAACCGGAACGGCCGTCTCAAGGGCCTCGCGATCGGCACCGCCGCGGTCGTCAGCTCCCTCACGCTGGTCGCCTGCGGCTCCGACGACAACACCGGCGGCGACAGCGGCGGCTCCGACACCTCTGCGACGACGGGCGCCGTCGCCTGCCCGGAGAGCCCGACCGAGCTGATGGCCTCCGGCTCCAGCGCCCAGAAGAACGCCATGGACGAGTGGGTCAAGGCCTACCAGGCCGCCTGCGAGGGCGCGTCCGTGAACTACCAGTCCGTCGGCTCCTCCTCCGGCCGCACCCAGTTCCTCGAGGGCACCACGGACTTCGCCGGTTCCGACTCCGCCATCAAGGAGGACGAGCTGACCCAGTCCGAGCAGCGCTGCGAGGGCGGCCGGGCCCTGAACCTGCCGATGCTCGCCGGCCCGATCGCCATCGCCTACAACCTGGAGGGCGTCGAGGACCTGGTCCTGGACGCGCCGACCATCGCCGGCATCTTCGACGGCTCCATCACCAAGTGGAACGCCCCGGAGATCGCCGCCCTCAACGAGGGCGTCGAGCTGCCCGACACCGACATCCAGGCCTACCACCGCTCGGACGGCTCCGGCACCACCGACAACTTCACCAAGTTCCTCGAGGCCGCCGCCCCCGACGCCTGGACCTACGGCACCGGCTCCGACTGGAGCGGCCCGGCGGACGCCACCGGCGCCCAGAGCGCCAAGGGCAGCGAGGGCGTCACCAAGGGCGTCGAGGAGACCCCGGGCGCCATCACCTACGTCGAGGTCTCCTTCGCGGAGAACTCCGGCCTGTCCACCGCGCGGATCGCCACCGGCGCTGCCGAGCCGGTCGCGGTCACCCCGGAGGCCGTCTCCACCACCATCGCCGGCTCCGAGATCACCGGCACCGACGGTGACCTCACCATGTCGCTGAACTACGCGACCACCGAGGACGGCGCCTACCCGATCGCGCTGATCACCTACGAGATCGTCTGCAGCACCGGCAACGACGCGGAGAAGCTGGACGACCTGAAGGCCTTCCTCAACTACACCGCCAGCGAGGCCGGCCAGGGCCTGCTCCCGGACAACGGCTACGCCGCGCTGCCGACCGAGGTCGCCGAGCAGGTGCGCACCACCATCGACTCGCTGTCCTGACCCGGGCCGACCGGACCAGCGGTCGGCGGAGGTGATCACGCCCAGTCGGTTTCCCCGGATTCTCGGGGGGAATTCGGGGACCGACCGGGCGCGCTCCTCCGCCGACCGCTGACGGCCACCCCCGGCACCGCCCCGCCGGTCCCGGGAACGGCCACCGCGACAGCCCCGCACACATGTCCGCTACCGACATCCGGTGCACCGCCACGCAGCGCCCGCCCACGGTGGGCGCGAGACCGGAGAGAGCATGAACACCTCCTCGCCGCAGGGCCCCGCCGACCGGGACCCGGGCGCGGACCGGGCCACCCCCGGATCCGCCACGACCACCGACGGCCGCCCGCAGGACACCCGTCCGAGCACCGTCGTCCCGCAGAAGACCCCTCAGGACGCCCACCACGACGACACGGTGGCGCAGGACACCCTGGCCCTCGGCCGGCCGGCCGACGCCGTCTCCGCCGCGGCCAGCGCCACCGCCGTGGCCAGCCCCACCGTCGCCGCCTCCGGCCTCGCCGCCCGGGGCACCGACACCCCGCCGCCGCTGGCCGCCGACGCCCCGCGCAGCGCCGTCCGCCTCGGCGACCGCCTCTTCAGCGGCGCCTCCCGCGGCGCCGGCATCGCCGTGCTGGTCATCATGGGGGCGATCGCCGTCTTCCTGGTGGTCCGCGCGATCGACGCGCTGGCCGCCAACGAGGGCAACTTCCTCACCACCGTCGAGTGGGACGCCAACAGCAACCCGCCGGTCTTCGGCGTCATCGTGCTGGTGATCGGAACCCTCGTCAGCTCGATCATCGCCATGGTGCTGGCCGTGCCGGTCGCCATCGGCGTCGCGCTGTTCATCTCGCACTACGCGCCACGCCGGATGGCCCAGCTGCTCGGCTACGTCATCGACCTGCTGGCCGCGGTCCCCTCGGTGATCTACGGCCTGTGGGGCGCGTCCTTCATGGTGCCGCGGATGACGCCGCTGCACGACTGGCTGGACGCCTACCTCGGCTGGATCCCGATCTTCGACAAGAGCTCCCCCGGCGCCCGCACCCTGCTGACCGCCGGCGTGATCCTCGCCATCATGATCCTGCCGATCATCACGGCGGTCTCCCGCGAGGTCTTCCTCCAGGTTCCGCGCGCCCACGAGGAGGCCGCCCTGGCCCTGGGCGCCACCCGCTGGGAGATGATCCGCACCGCCGTGCTGCCCTTCGGCCGCCCCGGCGTGATCAGCGCCTCCATGCTCGGCCTCGGCCGCGCCCTCGGCGAGACCATCGCCGTGGCCGTGGTGCTCTCCACCAGCTTCCGGCTCTCCTGGTCCATCGTCGACCCGGGCGGCTCCACCATCGCCGCCAACATCGCCAACGCCTTCGGCGAGGCCAGCGGCTACGGCGTCGGTGCCCTGATCGCCACCGGCCTGGTGCTGTTCGTCATCACCCTGCTGGTCAACGGCGCCGCGCGAATGATCATCGCCCGCCGCAAGGAGTTCTCGGGGGCCAACGCATGAGCACCATCACCACCACCCAGGGCCCGGGCAGCCGCCTGGACCTCACCGCCGGCCGACTGCCCAACTGGGCCCCCCGGGCCATCCTGGTCGGCGGCCTGGCCGCCGGCTACCTGCTCAACCTGGTGATCCTGGGCGCCGACCCCGGCACCTTCGGCGGCCACGCCGGCGCCGTGGTGATCGGCGCGGTGCTCTACGCCGCCGTGCTGATCGGCGTCTCCGCCCGCGTCGAAGGCGCCCGCAAGGCCCGCGACCGCTTCGCCACCACCCTGGTCACCGGCGCCTTCGCGCTGGCCCTGCTGCCGCTGGTCGGCGTGCTCTCCTACACCGTCATCGAGGGCATCGGCGGGCTCACCCCGTACTTCCTGACGCACTCCATGAACGGCGTCGGCGCCCGCGACGACAGCGGCGGCGTCTACCACGCCCTCGTCGGCACCCTGCAGCAGGTCGGCATCGCCACCCTGATCGCCGTGCCGATCGGCATCCTCACCGCGATCTACCTCGTCGAGTACGGGCGCGGCACCCTCGCCCGGGCCGTCACCTTCTTCGTCGACGTGATGACCGGCATCCCCTCGATCGTCGCCGGTCTGTTCGTGCTCTCCTTCTGGATCCTCATGCTGGAGATGGGCCCGTCCGGCTTCGCCGGCTCCCTGGCCCTGACCATCCTGATGATCCCCACCGTGGTCCGCTCGGCCGAGGAGATGCTGCGCCTGGTGCCCAACGAGCTGCGCGAGGCCAGCCTCGCCCTCGGCGTGCCGAAGTGGCGCACCATCCTGCGGGTCGTGCTGCCCACCGCCATGGGCGGCCTGGTCACCGGCGTGATGCTGGCCGTCGCCCGCGTCACCGGCGAGACCGCCCCGGTCATGCTGCTGGTCTTCGGCACCCCCAGCATCAACATGAACCCGTTCGACGGCGCGCAGTCCTCGCTGCCGCTGTTCGTCTACAGCCAGTACGGCGAGCCCAACGACTTCGCCCAGGAGCGGGCGTGGGCGGCGGCGCTGCTGCTGATCATCATCGTGATGGCGCTGAACCTGGCCGCGCGGCTGATCGCGAGGTGGAGGGCACCCAAGGGCGGGCACTGACCCGGCCGTCCCCGGCCACACCCCCGGCCGGAGCCCCCACCGTCGAGACGAACAGACTTCACGGACGAGAACGAGAGCGAAGAACCATGGCCAAGCGCATCGACGTCAGCGGACTCAACGCCTACTACGGCTCCTTCCGCGCCATCGAGGACATCTCGATGACCATCGAGCCGCGATCCGTCACCGCCTTCATCGGCCCCTCCGGCTGCGGCAAGTCCACCTTCCTGCGCACCCTCAACCGCATGCACGAGGTGCTGCCCGGCGGCCGGGTCGAGGGCAAGGTCCTCCTGGACGACCAGGACCTCTACGGCGACGGCGTCGACCCGGTCGCCGTCCGCCGCACCGTCGGCATGGTGTTCCAGCGGCCGAACCCCTTCCCCACCATGTCCATCTACGAGAACGTCGCCGCCGGCCTGCGGCTGAACAACGGCCGGCTGCGCAAGAGCCAGCTGGACGAGGTGGTGGAGCGCTCGCTGCGCGGCGCCAACCTGTGGGCCGAGGTCAAGGACCGGCTGAACCGGCCCGGCGCCGGCCTGTCCGGCGGCCAGCAGCAGCGGCTGTGCATCGCCCGCGCCATCGCGGTCGAGCCCGAGGTGCTGCTGATGGACGAGCCCTGCTCGGCGCTCGACCCGATCTCCACGGTCGCCATCGAGGACCTGATCGGGGAGCTGAAGGAGCGGTTCACCATCGTCATCGTGACCCACAACATGCAGCAGGCCGCCCGGGTCAGCGACCGCACCGCCTTCTTCAACCTGGCCGGCATCGGCATGCCCGGCCGGCTGATCGAGATCGACGCCACGGAGAAGATCTTCTCCAACCCGTCGGTCCAGGCCACCGAGGACTACATCACCGGCCGCTTCGGCTGATCCCACCGGCCGCCGCCCCCGGACGGCCTCCCCCCCAGACGGGTTTCCCGGTGCGCGTGGCGGTGCCACCAGGAAACCGACAGCCGGCCCCCGCTGCCCCGGCAGGACAGCGGGGGCCGGCCTGTGTCCGGAGCCGTGCCCGCGTTCGGACCGGGTCCCGCGTTCGGACCGGGTCCCGCGTTCGGACCGGGTCCCGCGTTCGGACCGGGTCCCGCGTTCGGACCGGGTCCCGCGTTCGGACCGGGTCCCGCGTTCAGACCAGGGTCAGCGCCGCGTAGCTGAGCGCGGCCACCGCCGCCGCCGCCGGGATGGTCACCACCCAGGCCACCACGATGTTCCCGGCGACCCCCCAGCGCACCGCCGACAGCCGGCGGGTGGCGCCCACGCCCATGATCGCCGAGGTGATGGTGTGGGTGGTGGAGATCGGCGCGTGGTAGATGAACGCCGTCACGTACAGCACCGTCGAGGCGGTCGCCTCCGCGGCGAAGCCACGCGGCGGGTCCAGCTCGATGATCTTCCGGCCCAGCGTGCGCATGATCCGCCAGCCGCCCGCGTAGGTGCCCAGCGACAGCACCAGGGCGCTGCTCACCACCACCCACACCGGCACCCCGTCCCCGGTGTGGTGTCCGGTCACGGTCAACGCCAGCACCATGATGCCCATCGTCTTCTGGGCGTCCTGCAGGCCGTGCCCCAGCGCCATGGCCGCCGCCGAGACGGTCTGCGCGATCCGGAAGCCGCGCTTGGTCCGGCCCGGGTGCGAGCCGCGGAAGATCCACAGGATCGCGCACATCACCAGGTACCCGAGCACCATGCCGACCAGCGGCGACAGGAACATCGGCAGCACCACCCGGTCCAGCACCCCGTCCCAGTGGACGGTGCTGGACGCGGCCATCGCCGCGCCCACCATGCCGCCGATCAGGGCGTGCGAGGACGACGAGGGCAGCCCGAAGTACCAGGTCACCAGGTTCCAGATGATCGCGCCCAGCAGGGCCGCCAGCACGATCCGCAGTCCGTCCAGCCCCTGCGGCGGGTCGATGATCCCCTCTCCCACCGTCCGGGCGACGCCCTCCCCGAGGAACGCGCCGATCAGGTTCATGACCGCGGCCATGACCAGAGCGGCGCGCGGGGTGAGCGCCCGGGTCGAGACGGAGGTGGCGATCGCGTTCGCCGCGTCGTGGAAGCCGTTGGTGTAGTTGAACGCCAGGGCGACCGCGATCACCACGATCAGTGCGAAGAACTCCACGCGGTCAGGACTCCTTGACCACGATCGTCTCGATCGTGTTGGCCACCCGCTCGAACGCGTCGGCCGCCTCCTCGAGCGAGTCCACGATCTCCTTGAGCTTGAGCACCTCGATGGCCTCGTAGCTCCCGTTGAACAACTGCGCCAGGAGCTTGCGGTGGACCTGGTCCGCCTGGTTCTCCAGGCGGTTCACCTCGATCCAGTACTCCGTCAGGTTCTCCATGGTGCGCAGCCGCGGCATCGCCTCCGCGGTCAGCTCGGCCGCCCGCACCAGCACCTCGATCTGGTACTCGATGCCCTTGGGCAGGTCGTGCACCTGGTACAGCACGACCAGGTCGACCGCCGCCTCCATGGCGTCCATCACGTCGTCGAGCGCCGAGGCCAGCGAGTAGATGTCCTCGCGGTCGAACGGCGTGACGAACGACGAGTTCAGCTGGTGGAAGATCGCGTGGGTGGCGTCGTCGCCGGCGTGCTCGGCCGCCCGCATCCGATCGGCGATGTCACCCCGCGCGCTCGGCTCGGCCCCGAGCAGCTCGGTCAGGATCCTCGAACCGGTGACGAGGTTCTCCGCCGACGCGGCGAACATGTCGTAGAAGCTCGTCTCCCTGGGGGTCAGACGAAAGCGCACTTCAGGTCTCCGATGTGCAGGCGGGCGGTCTTGTTGATGCTAGGTCGTCCTGACCGGAAACGCGCAAGCCAGGGGAGGACAACAAGCACCTTGTACCCGCGTCCGGAGCCGTCGAAGGGCGAAGATCCCTACGGACAGCGGGCGATCGGGCGCGGTGTGCGCTTGAGCACACCGCCGACGCGCCACCCGATCAGCCGCCCCGCGGCAGGGGAAGCAGCCGCGGCGCACTCCCGACCGATTCTTTCCGGCCACCGCGGGCCACCCGGAGCACCTCGTCGACGCGGGCCATCTCCATCGGTCCGTCACACGCCGACGCCGCGATGATCAGCTCCGCGCACAGCTCGATCTCGGCGAGCGCCACCGCGGTCTGCCCGTCCTCCGCCGCGTCCCAGGCCTCCGCCCGGAAGGCGCCGTCCGCCCGGAACGAGCGGGCCGGCCGGGAGCGGCAGGGGCGCTGCGAGGACGCGGCCGACCCGGCCGACGCGGGGCACGCCCGGGGTATGAGCACGGCTACTCGACCGCGCCCGGCTCGTGGATCAGGTCGGAGGCCGGCATGGCGACGTCCACCGGCGCGCCGAACTCGCTCAGCAGCGTGGTGGTGGTGACCTCGACCTCGGTGTCCGCCGGCTCCTGCCCGTCCTCCGCCGGCGCCGCCGCGAAGGCCAGCCGCTGCACCACCTTGTGCATCCGCCCCTGGTCGTCCAGGTAGACGTCGAAGGGGATCCGCGCCGAGGACAGGTTCAGCGACGCCTGCCGCAGCGCGTCCGACGTCGGCGCGTCGGCGATCTCCGCGGCCCGGGCCAGGTCGCTGACCCCCTTGAAGTGGTGCACCCGCACGCCGCCCAGCGTCTCGGTGCCGACCAGCTCCGCCTCCTGCACCCCGAGCAGCACCTGCGCCGCCGTGTACGGGTCCGTCCCGCCGCCGCTGATCAGGTTGCCGTCGCTCAGCTGGAGCACGTTCACCCGGACCCAGTGCCCCTCCGGGACGTCCGCGCCGCCCTGCATGTACAGCGCGTCCGGCGCGAACAACTCGGCCATCGTCCGGCTGGCGCCCTGCGCCCCCGCCCCGGCGGCCGCCTCGCCGCCGCCGATCGCCGACGCGCCCTCCGGCACGACCACCGTCAGGTCGCCGAGCCGGCGCTCGAAGTCGTACTCCCCCTCACCGGTGACGGTGACCTCCTCGCCACCGGAGTTCATCACCAGCTCGGTGGAGGTGACCGCCGAGCCGGCCGCCGCGGTGTTCTGCGCCGCCGCCCGCACCGCCACCAGCGGATCCGGATCCAGCCGTCCCGGCGTCCCGGTCTCCGCCTCCTGCGGTCCGGAACCCGCCTCCGCGCCCCCCGCACAGCCGGCGGCCCCGAGACCGAGCAGCGCCCACAGCGCCACGGCCGCCAGGCGCCCTGCCGAGGGCGCGGCCCCGCGGGCGGTACGGTCCTGCGACAACGGATAGCTCATGCCAGACACCAGCCCTCGACGAGGCCGGCCCGGCCCCGGTGCGATCCACGCGACGTCAACTGCGCGGGGCGACCGGCTCCTGCTCCAGACGCGGCGCGCCCGGCTGGCCCGCCGGCGACACCCCGACAGGAGAACGACGCCCGCCCCCGCCGGTTACGCCGAGCGGGCCAGTGCCACCACCCGCCGCCGGGACCCGCGGCCGGCTGACGGACGGCCCCGCCACGCCCTGGGGCCGGTTCAGGTCGTCCCCGGAGCGGTCCGGGCCGCCCCGCCGCCCCGGCCGCCGCGACCCGCCGCCGGCCGCCACCAGGGGCCGCAGCGGCGTGCCCAGGAGCGCCCGCACCACCACGGCGCACAGCGCGTGCCCCGGCGTCGCGAGCAGCAGCACCACCGCGGTGCCCAGCGCGAACCCGCCGAGCACGTCGGTCGGGTAGTGCACCCCCACGTACAGCCGGCCGAAGCCCTGGAAGGCGGCGACCAGCACGGCCAGCACGCCGATCCGCCGGTCCACCAGCAGCAGACCCACCGCGATGGCCATCACCAGCGTGGAGTGGTCGCTGACGAAGGTGTAGTCCTCCTTGCCGTGTACCAGCACCGTCAGGTCCGGATGGGTCACGAACGGCCGCGGACGCTGCACCACCTCCCGGATGGGCACGTTCACCACCAGCGCCACCCCCGCCGCCAGCGGGGCCCACAGCACCGCGGCGACCGCCCGCACCGGATCCGCCGACGTGCGCGCCCGCCACCACGCGTACAGCGCCAGGCCGAACAGCACGGCCGGCAGGCCGTACTCGCCGAGGAACGCCATCGGGCCGTGCGCCCACTCCGTCGCCCGCGCCACGTCGTTGACGCCGCGCAGCAACGCGACGTCCGGACCGAGGTCCTCCGCGGCCACCAGCACGCTCACAACCGCCTCCGTCTCCCCCGGCCGCACCCGGGCACCGGCGCGACGACACAGCCCGCCCACCCACCGGAATCAAACGTTCCGGCAACTCCGGATGAACGGAACGCTACCAAGCCGCAAGGGAGTTGGCGCATCGACCCCGCGCAGTAGTGGACGGCGCACACAGCGGAGCGGTTGCAGGAGCGGCCTACTCCTGGGCGAGCGCCGTCTCCCGGGGACGGGCCGGCCCGACCACCTGGCCCTGCTCGTCGCGCTCCGGCAGCGCCGCCGCGGCGTCCGTGGTCACCCGGGTCGCGCCGATGTAGTCCGGCTTGTCGATGTCGTCGTAGCGGATCACCGCGCCCGTGTACGGCGCGTTGATCATCTTCCCGCCGCCGACGTACAGCCCCACGTGGTAGATGCTCCGCGGATCGTTCAGATCGTGCGCGAAGAACACCAGGTCCCCCGGCAGCAGCTGGTCACGCGACGGATGGCTGCCCGCGTACCACTGGTCGTTGGCCACCCGCGGCAGGGCGATGCCGACGCTCGCGTACGCCGCCTGGGTCAACCCCGAGCAGTCGAACCGGCCCCCCTCCTCGGGCCGCCCCTCACCACCCCACAGGTACTCCACACCCAGCTTCGACTGCGCGTAGTAGATCGCGCCCGCCGCCTGCCCCGAGTACGCCACCACCTGCTCCGGCGCCTCGAAACTCGGCACCAGGGAGGTGATCCGCTCCACGTACCCCCGGGTCTCCTCGTACGGCGGAATCCCCGAGTACCGGATCACCGCGTACGGCCCGGCGTTGTACGCCGCCAGCATCAGCTCGCTCGGATCCCCCGGCACCTCGGCCACGTAGGAGGCCACCGCGCAGTCGTACGAGGCCGCCGACGGAATGGCGTCCTGCGGATCCCAGACGTTGCGCACGCCGTCACCGTTGGCGTCCATGCCGTGGGTCTCCCAGGTGCCCGGCATGAACTGGCCTATCCCGCTGGCCCCCACCGGGCTCACCGCCCGCGGGTTGAACCCCGACTCCTGGTACAGCTGCGCCGCCAGGATCGCCGGACTCAGGGCCGGGCAGAGGTTGCCCCACTCCTGGATCAGCGCCGCGTACTCCGCCGGCACCGTCCCCGCCGCCAACCGTCCCGACCCCCCGGCGCCGTTCGACGACGTCCCGCCCCCGGCCGCCACGAACACCCCGGCCACCAGGAGCGCGAGCAGCGCGAACGGCAGCGTGACGGCCAAGCCGACCACGGTCCAGCCCCTGCGGCCCACTCGGCCACTCCCTCCCTCGGGCCGCCACGACCCGCCACCCGGCCGGGCGCACTGCCACGCCCCGCCGCGCCGCCGCCGGCGACCAACCCACGCACACCTCGGTGATGCCCAGCCGCACCGGTTCCCATGACAGCAACCGCCCGGCCGCCGGGCGCGACGACCGCGACGGGGGTGCCGCCGGGGCCCCGTCGCCCCGCCGCCAACCCACGTGCGCCGGCCCGCCACTGACGGTCCACCAATATGACGACTCGCCCACCCCCGTGTCACCCGTTCACCGTCTAACCTGGTGTCGACGCCTGGCCGAGGCCGCGGCGATCTGGTGGAGCGGGGCTCGGGGCCCGGACCGCCGGGCATCCGCCCGGCCCGGCCACGGGCCGGACGCCCCACCGGACACTCGTCGCCAATCAGCCAAGTCGGCCTAGCTTTCGGCCAAGATGGGAACCGACTTCTCGCCAGCGTCGGGCGAGCGGCTTAAATGCCCAAGAGGGTGGTGAGACCTATGTATCTGAGTGCGGAAGAGAGCCCGGCGCCCCAGACGGAGGAGGGCGCTGGCATCGACACCCTCATCGGCGGCATCGCCCCGGACTGGGGGCCGTTCGCCGAGCTGGGGGCCGAGGCCCGGGTCATGATCGAGGTGATCATGGCGGCGGCCCTGCTGCTGTGCCTGGCCATCGCCATATGGGGGGCCGCCCGGCAGCGCATCGGCGCCACCGCGCTGCGCGACACCTTCAGCGCGGAACAGGGCAAGGGCCTGATCATCGCCGGGCTCACCGGCGTGTTCATCATCGGCTCGCTGGGGACGCTCTTCACGATCGTCTACGGCATGGCCATCTGACCCGCGCCGCCCCGAATGGACGTAACTGCCCCCGCGGGACGCTACGACGACACCCACCGTGAACCGGGTCGTACGCCCGAGGGAAGATCGCGATGCCTGTGACCGACGACCAGCCGAACACGCGCACCCGGCTGCCCGCCGAACCGGGTGCGCCCGCGGTCCCCCCGCGCGCGCACCCGGTGCGCTCCCTCCTGACCGTCATCGGCGTCGTCGTCCTGCTGCTCGGGGCCGTCGCGGTCGCCGGCCGGCTCGACGGCCAGGGCGGCGACACCCCCGCCTCCGCCGACGGCGACGGTTCCGGCACGCCCGCCACCAACCCGACCGCCCCCACCGGCACCGCGCCCGTCGCCGCCGGCGCCGACGGCATCGCGGTCGGCCACCCGCAGACCGAGCAGGGCGCCCAGTCCGCCGCCGCCAACTACGTCGTGGCCCTCGGCTCGGACCGCATGTTCGCCACCGACACCCGGCACGCCATCGTCGTCGCCCTCACCGCACCCGAACAGGTCGACGACTGGCAGGCCCGCCTCGACGACACCTACGCCGCCCTCGCCTCCCAGTACGGCCTCGACGACCAGGGCGCCTCCACCGACGAGGACCTCACCTTCGTCTGCCGCACCATCCCCGTGGGCACCCGCGTCGAGGAGTACACCCCCGAACGCGCCGTCGTCTCGGTCTGGAACACCGGCCTGATCGGCCTGGCCGGCGAGGGCTCCACCCAGCCGGTCACCGAGTCCTGGGCCACCACCACCCTCACCCTGGAGTGGCAGGGCGGGGACTGGCTGATCAGCGACCAGCGCCAGGAGGAGGGGCCGGTCCCGATCAGCGGAATCCAGCCCGCCTCCGGAGCCGAGGAGATCGCCGAGGCGATCTCGGAGTTCGGGGGATTCAGCTATGCCCGTTAGAAGCCCCTCGCCCACTCCCTCCCCCAGCCCCTCCGCCTCCTTCGACTCCTGCGAACTCGTCCCCGGCGCCGCCCAGGCCGGCTGCCAGCAGGGCACCGGCACCGTCCCCCAGCTGCCCGGCAGCGAGGTCGTCGACCCCCTCGGCTCCCTCGCCGCCGGCTGCGCCGAGGCCGCCTCCTGGGTCATCACCCGGCTCTCCGACGCCATCGTCGACACCACCCAGGTCGACTTCACCAACGCCGGCTTCCTGCGCCAGTACGCCGTCGTCTTCGCCGCCTCCACCGTCCTCACCCTCGTGCTGTGGCTGCTCGCCATCGCCAAGCGGGCGGTGCGCGGCGTCCCCATGGGACAGGCCTTCAGCGAGGCGATCGGCTACCTCTGGCTGACCGTCCTCGCCTCCGCCTTCACCCCGCTGATCCTCTACACCCTGGTCGCCGTCACCGACTCGCTCACCGAGGTCATCGCCAGCGGCACCCAGGACGGCACCGACCGCTTCCTCGGCGGCTTCGCCGAGGCACTCGACCCGGCCAACGACATCGGCGGCGGCCCGATCGTGCTGATCCTGGTCTCCCTGCTTTCCGTGCTCGCCGCCGCCGTGCTCTGGCTGGAACTGCTGATCCGCGCCGCCATGCTCTACGTCGGCGCGCTGCTCGGCACCATCGTCTACTCCGGCCTGGTCGACCGCTCCCTGTGGCGGCACGTCCGCCGCTGGGCCGGCCTGATGCTCGCCATCGACCTGATCAAGCCGGTCATCATCATCGTGCTCGGCCTGGCGGGAGCCGTCTCCGTCGGCGGCGACGAACCCGACGCCTTCTCCGCCATCCTCTCCGGACTGGCCATCCTCGCCCTGTCGATCTTCGCCTCGGTCGCCATCTACCGCTTCGTGCCCGGCTTCGGCGACGACATGGTCGCCCTGCACAGCGCCCGCCGCCAGGCCGTCTCCGGCGGCCGCGCGGCCATCAACGGCACCGCGAACTTCGTCAAACAGGGCATCAGCACCCACGGCAGCCGCGGCACCGCCGAGGCCCGCCCGGGCCCCCAGCGCTCCGGCGCCGCCCCGAGCGCCGCCAGCGCGGTCACCCCGGGAATCGCCGCCCACAGCAGCCGCGGCACCGGCCGCACCGCACCACCGCCGCCCGCCCCGCCCGGCCTCACCGGCCGCGCCGGTGACCAGCCCCGCGGCGCGAACCCAGGGGGAGACAGGTGACCACCCAGCCCGTCGGCCACCACCAACGCCGCACCTACCTCATCGGCCGCTCCCGCCCCAACGCCATCATCGGCCGCAACCGGGAGAACGGCGAGCTGGCCGTCATCGTCCTCGGCGCCTTCCTCGGCATGATGTCCGGCCTGCTCATCCCGCCGCTCGCGCTGCGCCTGGCCGGACTGGTGGGCCTGCCCGCGCTCGCCCTCGCCGTCGTCTACATGCCCTACCGCGGCCGCACCCTCTACCGCTGGCTGGAGATCGACCGCTCCTACCGCCGGATCGCCCGCCGCGGCGGCGTCTACCGCTCCTCCGCCATGGAGGCCGGCACCCGGCTGGACGGCCGGGAGGTCGAGGTCGGCGCCCCGCCCGGGATCGGCCGGCTGCGCTGGCTCAGCGCTCCGTTCGGCCCCGACGAGGTGGCCGTGCTGCTGCACGTCGAGCGCCGCACCGTCACCGCCGCCATCGAGATCGAGGGCCCCGGCGTGGGCCTGCGGGACGCCGAGGACCAGGAGGCGCTGGTCGATCGGTTCGGCACCCTGCTCAAGCACGTGGCCAACGGCGACGGCTTCGTCACCCGCCTGCAGATGCTGGCCCGCACCCTCCCCGCCGACCCGGACGCCCACGCCAAGGACGTCGAGCGCCGCGGCGCCGAGGACGCGCCCCGCTGGCTGAAGGAGTCCTACGACCAGCTCGCCTCCATGGTCTCCACCTCCAGCGAGCAGCACCGCGCCTACCTGGTCGCCTGCATGCACTACAGCCGCGAACTCGCCGCCGAGGCCTCCGCCATGCTCAAGGGCGACGACGGCCTGGCCGTGGTGATGGCCCGCGAGCTGGCCGACATCTGCGCCCGGCTCACCGAGGCCGACATCCGGGTCCGCCAGCCGCTCGGCCAGGCCCGGCTGTCCTCGCTGATCCACTCCATGTACGACCCCGACCACCCCATCGACCACATCCAGGCGATGAGCCGGCGCAACGCCTGGCCGGCCGAGCTGGACGCCACCCAGCCGCAGTTCCTCCAGGCCAAGACCCGCGAGTCGGCGACCCGCGACTACTGGTGCCACGCCACCGCCTGGATCAAGGAGTGGCCGCTCACCCCGGTCGGGGTGAACTTCCTCGCCCCGCTGCTGGTGCACACCCCGGACGTGATCCGCACCGTCGCCGTCACCATGGACCTGGAGCCCACCGACGTGGCGATCGAGCGGATGCTCACCGAGAAGACCAACGACGACGCCGAGGCCTCCCGCGCCGCCCGGATGAACCGGGTGGTGGACCCGCGCGACATCGCCCAGACCGGCCGCGTGGACCAGCGCGGCGAGGACCTGGCCAGCGGCGCCGCCGGCGTCAACCTGGTCGGCTACATCACGGTCTCCTCCCGCAGCCCCGAGCAGCTCGCCCGCGACAAGCGCACCATCCGCGCCTCCGCGGGGAAGAGCTACCTCAAGCTGGAGTGGTGCGACCGCGAACACCACCGGGCGTTCGTCAACACCCTCCCGTTCGCCACCGGCATCCGCCGGTAGCGGCCCGAACCGCGGACCCGAACGGCGGACCCGGGGGCGGGCAGCGCGCGCGGAACCGACGGCGGACCAGCAGGCTGATCAACGACAAGCGGACCAACGGACCAGGAGGTCGACATGCCGAACCCGATGGACGCGATCGTCGACGCCTTCACCGGGATGCTCTTCGGCCGGGTCGAGACCACCCGGCTCCCGGTCCGCACCTCCACCGGACAGGCCCAGGCCGTCTACCTGCCCACGGCCGCCCCGGGCCTCGGCGACTCCGGCGTGATCATCGGACGCGAGGTCTACTCCGGCAAGGGCTACATCTACGACCCCTTCCAGCTGTACGGGCAGCAGCTCCCCGCGCCGCACTGGCTGGTGCTCGGCGAGTCCGGCAACGGCAAGTCCAGCCTGGAGAAGACCTACGTGCTGCGCCAACTGCGCTTCCGGGACCGCCAGGTGGTGGTGCTGGACGCGCAGGGCGAGGACGGCGTCGGGGAGTGGAACCTGATCGCCGAGGCGCTGGGCATCACCCCGATCCGGCTCGACCCGATGGCGGCTCGCGACGGCGGCATCCGGCTGAACCCGCTGGACCCCGCCATCACCTCCACCGGCCAGCTGGCCCTGCTGCGGACCATCGTCGAGGTCGCCATGGGCCGCGGCCTGGAGGAGCGCGCCGGCTTCGCCCTGAAGGCCGCACACGCCCACGTGCGGGCCACCGTGACCGACCGGCAGCCGGTGCTGGGCGACATCGTCGACGTGCTCCGCCACCCCACCCAGGCGGCCGTGGAGGCCCTCAGCGTGGACGTGGAGGACGTCCGCTCCTGGGGCCTGGACGTCGCCCTGGTGCTGGACCGACTGGTCGACGGTGACCTGCGGGGCATGTTCGACGGGCCCACCACGGCCGGGATCGACCTCGACGCGCCGCTGATCATCTTCGACCTGTCGCACATCGACCGGAACTCGATCGCCATGCCCATCCTGATGGCGATCGTCGGCGTGTGGCTGGAGCACACCTGGATCCGCCCCGACCGTATGAAGCGGATCTTCCTGGTCGAAGAGGCCTGGCACATCATCAACAGCCCCTTCGTCGCCCAGCTGTTCCAGCGGCTGCTGAAGTTCGGGCGCCGGCTCGGCCTGTCGTTCGTGGCCGTGGTCCACCACCTCTCGGACGTGGTGGACGGGGCGGCCGCCCGGGAGGCCGCGGCGATCCTGAAGATGGCCTCCACGCGGACGATATACGCCCAGAAGGCGGACGAGGCGCGGGCCACCGGCCAGGTGCTCGGCCTGCCGCGCTGGGCGGTGGAGATCATCCCCACGCTGACCCCGGGCATCGCGGTCTGGGACGTCAACGGCAACGTACAGGTCGTCAAGCACATCGTGACCGAGGCCGAGCGGCCCCTGGTCTACACCGACCGGGCGATGACCGAGGAGGCCGCCCAGGCGGTCGAACGCCGCCGGCTGTCCACGCCGCCGGCGCCGGGCCGTGGCCGTGCGGGCTCCTCCGTGGCCGTGGGCGGCGACCCGACCGACTCCCGTTCGGCGCGTTCCGCGACCGCCCAGCTGCTGCACGAGGAGATCTGGGACGCGGAACTCGCGGATGAGGACGAGACGGATGACACTTCGTCCACAACAGCCGGTTCGTGGCCGTTTGGGTGAGTAAAACCGCGACAAAGCGGGTAGATCTCTGCCGTCGTGGTCGGGCTGTCCGCGGCATCGCCGAACGGCCATCCTCCGGACGGCCCGGCCCACCAGAGGCGCCGCGGGAACGCGAAAAAGAGGTGTGGCCCCGACCGAACCAAATCGGTCGGGGCCACACCCCTTCACAAATATTCCGGCGGCGTCCTACTCTCCCACACACTCCCGCATGCAGTACCATCGGCGCTGTAAGGCTTAGCTTCCGGGTTCGGAATGTAACCGGGCGTTTCCCTCACGCTATGACCACCGGAAACCTTGGGAACACAAGGCAACCAGCAAATTATTCACTTAACACTGGTCCTGGTCATTGTTCCAGAACCACACAGTGGACGCGTAGCACCTATGGACAAGCCCTCGGCCTATTAGTACCGGTCAGCTCCACACCTCACAGTGCTTCCACACCCGGCCTATCAACCCGGTCGTCTACCGGGAGCCTTAACCCATCACGTGGGTGGGAGTCCTCATCTCGAAGCAAGCTTCCCGCTTAGATGCTTTCAGCGGTTATCCCTCCCGAACGTAGCCAACCAGCCATGCCCTTGGCAGAACAACTGGCACACCAGAGGTTCGTCCGTCCCGGTCCTCTCGTACTAGGGACAGCCCTTCTCAAGACTCCTACGCGCACAGCGGATAGGGACCGAACTGTCTCACGACGTTCTAAACCCAGCTCGCGTACCGCTTTAATGGGCGAACAGCCCAACCCTTGGGACCAACTCCAGCCCCAGGATGCGACGAGCCGACATCGAGGTGCCAAACCATCCCGTCGATATGGACTCTTGGGGAAGATCAGCCTGTTATCCCCGGGGTACCTTTTATCCGTTGAGCGACGGCGCTTCCACAAGCCACCGCCGGATCACTAGTCCCTGCTTTCGCACCTGCTCGACCCGTCAGTCTCACAGTCAAGCTCCCTTGTGCACTTACACTCAACACCTGATTGCCAACCAGGCTGAGGGAACCTTTGGGCGCCTCCGTTACCCTTTAGGAGGCAACCGCCCCAGTTAAACTACCCACCAGACACTGTCCCTGATCCGGATCACGGACCCAGGTTAGACATCCAGCACGACCAGAGTGGTATTTCAACAACGCCTCCACCACGCCTAGCGACGCGGCTTCACCGGCTCCCACCTATCCTACACAAGCCGAACCGAACACCAATATCAAGCTATAGTAAAGGTCCCGGGGTCTTTCCGTCCTGCTGCGCGAAACGAGCATCTTTACTCGTAATGCAATTTCACCGGGCCCATGGTTGAGACAGTCGAGAAGTCGTTACGCCATTCGTGCAGGTCGGAACTTACCCGACAAGGAATTTCGCTACCTTAGGATGGTTATAGTTACCACCGCCGTTTACTGGCGCTTAAGTTCTCAGCTTCGCCAACCCCGAAGAGTCGACTAACCGGTCCCCTTAACGTTCCAGCACCGGGCAGGCGTCAGTCCGTATACATCGCCTTACGGCTTCGCACGGACCTGTGTTTTTAGTAAACAGTCGCTTCTCGCTGGTCTCTGCGGCCACCACCAGCTCCAGGAGCAAGTCCCTTCACCAGCAGCGGCCCCCCTTCTCCCGAAGTTACGGGGGCATTTTGCCGAGTTCCTTAACCATGG